>JBEVKF010000070.1:0-71154 GCA_040509755.1 Thermoleophilaceae bacterium
GAGCTCCTCCAGGCCGCGTCGATCCTCCAAGACCTGCACCGCGTAGCGGTGCGACGACGGTGACAGTTTGCGCACACGAGCTCGCAGTTGGCGATCTCGGCCTTGATGTGTTTCAGCCGGTAGCCCTCCCGGACGAGCCTGCCGACCTCCATCTGCTTCGGTCCCACGTGGTCGAACTCGAGCACCGCGGCATCGGCCAGCCCGCAGTCGGCGCATCGACCCGCGCGCAGGATCTCGATGAGGTACTTCCTGGCGATCGCGCGGCGGTTGTCGAGCGCCTGCTTGGTCTGGCGCCGGTGGAGGTCCCCGCGCAGGCGCATGTACTCCCGCCGGCAGTCCTTGCATCTCACTTGCCCGCGGTGAAAGTCGGAGGCCAACAGGATCCGGCCGCAGCCATTGCACAGCTGCGCGGGCTCCCATCGGACCGGAGGCGGGGACGTGCTCCCGGCGGCCGGCGGAGCAATGCCGCCGGTCCATACGCTGGCTGACGACAGCGAGACCTGAAGCCGGCGACTGATCTCACGCAGCGATAGGCCCTGCGCACGCAGCCGGCGCGCTTCGATCTGTTCGTGCCGCTTCGCCACCATACGCGAACATATGTTCGCGGAACCGCCGGACGAGAAGAGCGGCCCTAGAATTGGGCGACAAGGGGGCGTGGTCTAGCGGTTAAGACGCCGGCCTTTCACGCCGGAAATTCGCGGGTTCGAATCCCGCCGCCCCTACTGTCCGACGTCTGTGCTGGGTTCTGCGTTCGGGTCGTAGCTCCCGCACGACGCGGCGAAGACCAGTAGGGCTGCTACCACCCCGGGCAGGTGGCTCGTCGCCAGCATCACGATGAGGCCGGCGACTCCGCCGGCCACCGCAGAGAAGAGGACGTAGGCCGGCGGGAGCGAGAGGATCCGTCCGGTCAGGACCGAGCAGGCCAGCCAGATGACCGGGCCGACCAGCCAGCCCCAGTCCTCGAAGAAGTCATGATCTAGGGTCAGGTCGAGGATCGCGAACGGGATCGCGACCACGATCAGTTGGACGATCAGCGCCTTCCAGAACAGCCGGGCGTTCAAGGGGGCGGATACTAGACTCGCCCGTCTGGGCGGTTAGCTCAGTTGGTAGAGCGCCACGTTTACACCGTGGAGGTCGCCCGTTCGAGCCGGGCACCGCCCATCCTCGCGAGTCCCGTTCTGGCCGGGTTCGGCCACATACTCCGGTGATCATTCCGTCGGAGCGGAACGTTCAGTTTGCGGCGCCTGCGTGGCTCAGGAACCTGGGCTTCTCGTCGTGGCTGCTTGTTGGCTTCGTGCTGATCATCGTCGGGCTCATCTGGCTCCTCGGCCAGACGTCGACGATCGTCATGCCGGTGATCCTCGCCGCCGTGCTGGGCTCTGTCGCCGGACCGGCGGTCGGGTGGCTGGAGCGCCACAGGGTTCCGCGCATCGTCGGCGCGATCCTCGTCTTGCTCGGGCTCGTTGCGATCGGCGTGCTGATCTTCTGCCTCGTCTTCGGGGGCATATCCGCAAACTCGAGCGAGATCTCGGCGAAGATGAACCAGGCGCTGAACAAGATGCAGGGCTGGTTGAGCGACCTTGGCGTGGACAACACTCAGAGCGCCAAGCAGGACGTGCAGAAGGCGGCGCCCGAGATCCGCACGACGCTGCTGAGCGGGGTCGCGGCGGGCATCGCGGGTCTCAAGAACCTGCTGTTCTTCCTTGCCTTCGCGACGCTCAGCACGCTGTTCGTACTCAAGGACGGGCCCGTGATGCACCGCTTCATCAACCGGCACCTGGGCGTGCCCGAAGCGGACGCCAACATCGTCACGACCAACATCGCCAGGTCGCTGCGCAGCTACTTCCTCGCCGTGACGATCATCGCCGCGTTCAACGCCATCCTGATCGGGGGCGCCGCGCTGATACTCGGGGTGCCGCTCGCCGGCACGATCGCGGTCGTGACGTTCGTGGGTGCCTACGTGCCCTACGTCGGCGCGTGGGTCGCCGGCGGCTTCGCCGTGCTGATCGCGCTCGGCACCGGCACCACCTCGGACGCGGCGATTATGGCGGTCGTCGCTCTACTCGCCAACGGTGCGCTCCAGCAGCTGATCCAGCCGTTCGTGATGGGTGCGACGCTGAGCCTCAACCCGCTCGTTGTACTCGTCGTCACGATCGGCGCCGGCTGTCTCTTCGGAATGGTCGGGCTGACGCTCGCCGCCCCACTTACCTCCGCGGCCGTGCACATCGCCAACGAGCTGCAGGCCCGGAGCAACGGCACGGCGCGCGGCGATCCGGCGCCGGCGCCGTCCGGGTAAGCCCGCTCAGCCCGAGCGGATCAGCTTCGCGAGCCACCAGCCGAACAGGCCCAACCCGGCCACGATCACGATGACGCCCGCGAAGGCGCCGACGAGCCAGAAGACCCCGATGGCTGCGAAAAGCCACACGATCATCGCCACGACCAGCTCGATCGTGATCCGCTCTTCGTTGATCTCCGGCTCGGTCACCCTCACCCGTGAGGATACGCCTGCCCGAACCCCTGGGCAGGTCGGGGCAGCGTATGTTCGGGCCGTGAGCGACCTCGATGTGGAGCGCCTCCAAACGTCCCTCAATCGCTTCACGGACCGCTGGCTCGAGAACGTCGCGCCTCTGATCGTTGACGGCGAGAAGGGCTTCCTGACGGACCGACGCATCAAGGGCGTGAAGTGGTATCTCGGGTATCTCGGCGAGCGCGATAGCAGGGTGACGAACAAGTTCGTCCGCCGCATGCGTCACCCGAGAAATCCGCGTTGGTCGTCGGTGAGGCAGGTGTCACGGGGCATCCGTAGGCGGCGGCGCCAGGGCCGGCGGGCGATCGAGGACCTCGACCCGCGGCCCGACGTCTCGATGTTCGACGGTCGCCCGGTGGCGACCTGGCTGCGCAGGTATCTGGTCTGGGCTCGCGAGCATGGCTGGCGCGGCCGGCTCATTTCGGGTTGGCGCTCGCCGGAGTACAGCGAGCAGCTGTGCTTCGAGATGTGCGGCAGGCCGACCTGTCCGGGTCGCTGTGCGGGCCGCGCATCGCACCACTCGAAGAACCAGAAGCCGGGTGGGGCGGTCGACGTGTCGGATTACGTCCAGTTCGGGGCGTTGATGGAGCGCGGTCCGTACCAGCCTCGAATCTTCAACGCCCTCGGCCCCGTCGATCCGGGCCACTTCTCATCAACCGGGAGGTGACTGTAGGCTGGCGCCCGCGGGCGCGGCGCCGAAGCGGGTGGGAGGGATCCACGGACATGGACTGGAACGAGATCGAGCGCCTCCGTATTGACGGCTTTGCGGTTGCTCGGCGCGGCTACGATCGGCGCGAGGTCGACAAGTTCCTCGGCGCCTTGTTGGACTGGCTCGAGACGGACGCGCCGAAGGACCTCGGGGGAATGGCGGTCAAGCGCAAGTTCGAACTCGCCGGCAAGTCGACCGCGCAGATTCTGCTGACGACGGAGCACGAGTCCGAGCAGATGCTCCGCCAAACGGAGGAGGCATGCGCGGATCTGCGTAGCCAGGCGGAGGCCGCGTCGCGGGAGGTTCGGCGAGCGGCGGACGAGCATGCGGCGAAGGTGCGCGAGAAGGCTGACGAGGACGCGCGTCGCACAGGCGAGGCGGCCGGCGCGAAGGCGAAGAGGGTCGTCGAAGAAGCGGAGCGCCGCCGGGCGCAGATCGAGGCGGTCATCGGTGAACTGGAGACGCGCCGCGATGGCGCGCTCCAGGAGCTGCAGCGCCTCCAAGGCGAGCTTGCGTCGACGGTCGAAAAGCACAGGTCCGGGTCGAGCTCACGCAAGCGCAACGACGGAGAGGCCGCCGATCGGACAGTGGCGACCAAGCCCGCGAACCCCATCGCCAAGCCCTAGCCCGCGACGTACTTCCCGCTCGACGCCACCTACGACCTAATCGTCGCTTGGCGGACGGGACGGTTCGCACAAAGCCCGCCATGAGTGTGCAGGTCGGCGAGCCGGGCACCCGGAAGACATTGTTGGCGAAACCAGGAGACGGGCATGGCTACTGTGACTGAACTCGGACAGACGGCGCTGCAGGGGTGGCGCGAGAAGGTGGCAGATGGGGTCTCCCAGCCGGTCGCAAACCGTGCGCCCCTCCAGGAGGATCAGGTGCGGGCCGTCATCGGAGCTGCCTTCTTTGTCCTGTCTGTGATCTACGTGGCTAAGACAATCTTGGCGGCGACGCGCCAGGCGCGTCGAGGCTGAGTCACACTGCGCGACTAGCCGCACGAATGATGCGGTGTCAGAGTGGTGAATGCGCCGGCGAAAAAGACGAGAGGGTCTCCGCTGAGCGAGATACGCAGGTCGTGGACTCGCCCTACGACGATCCAGTGATCGCCGGCGGGGTACTCGGCGACAATCTCACACTCCAGCGTGGTGGCGGCGTCCGCCACCAGCGGTGCGCCGCCGCGTCCTAGCTCCCAGTCGAGACCCGCGAACCGGTCGGCACCGGCAGGGGTCGCACGTATGACGAACCGCTCGTGTCGCCGCCGCAGCACGTTGACGCCGAACCGCCCAGTTCTGCGCATGCGGGACCACGTGAGTGAGCTACGCGCTGGGCAGAATGAGATCAGGGGCGGCTCGAGCGAGACGGACGTGAGTGAGTTCACGATCAGCCCTGTGGGCTTGCCGTCGGGCGCCGCCGTTACGAAAGCGACACCGGTGGCGAACCGCCCGAGAGCCTCTCGGAACGAGCGCGTGTCGAGCGCTGGCGGGGCGGCGGCTGTCATTACCAACGCCTCTCAGTGGAGGGAGGTCTCTTCGCCGAGGGCGACCTGTGCGAGGTAGTCATAAGCACGGTTCGCGCCGAGCGGGTGCATGAAGGAGCCGGCCTTGACGTCGCGGTAGGCGCGCGCCAGCGGGCTCCCGTTCAGGTAGCCGGCGCCGCCCGACAGAGCGAGCGCGCGCTGTACTACCCGGGTAGCTGCCTCGCCCACGAACGCCTTGGCGGTTTGAGCCTCGGCGAAGACAGCCTGGAGCTCCTCGGGGGTGCCGTCCGATGCCGGGTTTCGGGCCCGGTGGTCGTCGATCAGCGCTGCCGCGCGGGAGAGCGCGGCGCGGGCCGCCGAAAGGTCGACGGCGTTGTCGGCCACCTGCATTCGTGCGTGCGCGTCGCCGTTGATCCGGCGAGCGACGCCGCGGCGAGCGATGGCGTCGGCCGATTCGGCAATGCCGAGCGAGACGGCCGCGTGGAACGGCCCCGCCACCAGGTTGCGCTCCATGTAGGGCACCGGGTCACCGGCCTTGAAGCCGCCTCGTACACCGGACGGCGGTAGCTCGACCCCCTCCAGCGAGATGGAGTTGCTGCCGGAGGCGCGCATGCCGAGCGCGTCCCAGTCGTCGTGGACGACGACTCCGGGCGCATCGGTGGGCACCATCGCGTACGCGTAGCGCTCGATGCCCTGGTCGTCGACGTAGGTCACCGCCACGTAGAAATCCGTGGCTGCCGGCGACATCGTGCAGAACATCTTGCGGCCGTCGATTTGCCAGCCGCACCCGGTACGGGTTGCACGCGTGCCCGGGCGCGTGAGGTCTTGGCCAGGCTCGCTGATCGCGGCGGCCAGCAACACGCCGTTGCGGGCGATCTGCCCGAGCGACGTGGCGAAGCTCCGGGCGCGACGCTCCTGACCGGATGCGACGGCGACTTCGCGGCGACGCTGCATGTTGTGCACTGCGACCAGGTGCATGTTCACGCCGATCGCGACGGAGGCGTCGCCGCGCCCCAGGCGGCTCGACGCGACAACCAGGTCGTGCGCGGACGAGACGCCGAGCCCGCCCAGCTCGACGGGGATCGGCGCCCTGAAGTACCCCGCGCCCTTCAGTGCCTCGATAGCTTCGAAGGGGTAGCTGCCGTCGCGGTCATGCTTGGTTGCGTGGAGGGAGAGCTCCGACGAGAGCTCCTCGGCGATCGCCACTAGACGAGCGCCGGCGTCGGTACGGGCTGCGAGCTCAATCGACATGGCGGAATGTCCAAGCCGTTCACGCAAGCCTCAATCGGTCGTCAGCTCGATGTCAACGGGCACGCCGTTGGTGACCATGTCGTAGACGGCCGAGCGCTCCCGAGCGCGCTCCACGACCTCGCGCAGCTTCTCCGCCGGCGCGTCGCCCGTCACTCGGAAGGACACGCCGATGCGCTCGAACCCGTTGCGTGGCTCGTCGTCCAACCCGAATGCGCCGCGCGCGTCAAGGTCGCCTGTGAGGGTCGATTCGACCGATGTGAGCTCCACCTTGCGCGCTGTCGCCACGTAGACAATCGAGGTGGTCAGGCACGCGGCTAGCGCGTGCAGCAGGTACTCGACCGGGTTCGGGCCGGTGTTGCTACCGAGCAAGATCGCCGGCTCGCCCGCGTCGAGCTCGAACTCGTCGCTGCGCGTGCTGTCCTCGGCGCCCGCGCCGTAGAAGCCCTGGATCGTTGAGCGGTTGTGGGCCTCGTCGATCCAGCTGTTGGTGGCGCGGAATTGGAACTTCGCCAGCTCTGGCTGCGCCTTGATCAGGTCCAGCGTGGCGAACATCTTGTCGGCGTTCACCCCGTTGCGGATGGTGTCTGTCCCTACGCTCACGGCGAGACCTCCCGGTCATCGTGCTGTGGTGGCGGGCATTGCTTCGTTCGCGAGCGATGGTCTCAACGGGTGCTTTCCGGAACATTTCCTCAAGCTTTCTAAGCTTGCTGAGGATGACGCAGGCGGGTGGCACGAGAATCCAGCTCTGCGGACGGCTCGTCGTGAGGGTGGCGGGGCAGCGAGTCGATGAGCAGCTCCCGGGCGCCAAGGGCCGGCTGCTACTGGCATACCTCGTTCTCAACCGCGCCCGGCGAATGAATCGCGACGAGTTGCTGAACGCGGTCTATGGCGACGAGGTCTCGCCCGACCACCAGTCGCGTTTGAGCGTCGTGCTCTCGAAGTTGCGTCGCGTCCTCGGACCAGGACTGGTGACCGGACGATCCGAGATGGAGCTCGTTCTGGCGCGCGATGCTTTTGTCGACGTGGAGGCAGCGCACGAGGGCCTGCACCGTGCCGAGTATCACGTCGCCAACGGAGAGTGGGCAGAGGCGTGGGGCCCTGCCGGCATCGCGTACCACATCGCCAATCGGCCGCTGCTTCAAGGGCAGGATCGCCCGTGGCTCGACGAGTGGCGACGACGCCTCGACGACATCCGGTTGCGCGGACTCGAATGCGTAGCCCAAGCTCGCCTCGGCCTCGGCGGACCAACGCTGCCACAGGCCGAGACGTGTGGGCGCAGGCTGATCGAGTTGGCGCCCTACCGTGAGAGCGGTCACCAGATCCTGATGGAGGCGCTTGCTCGGCGCGGAAATGCTGCCGAGGCGTTGCTCGTCTACGACCGTCTACGGGTCCTGCTTCGCGACGAGCTCGGAATCGCCCCCAGCCCGGCCGTGCAGAGCGTCTACCGGCGCCTACTCGACGAGACGAAGACGACGGCCTAGGTCTCTTCTGCCTGCGCGAGGATGTCTTCGCGGGAAACCTTGCCGACTAGATCCGGGTGGTCGGTGCGGAGGTGCTCCTGGGCGTCCTCCCAAAGTGCGTCGTCGTCCTCAGCCTCAACGACGTGGCCGCACACGCAGTTGATCCGCTTCATGAATGAATTCTAAGCCCCGGCGAGCGCCCTGGGCCTACACCCGGCGATAGCGGGCGTCGGCAATCGAGTATCCAGCGAATGCGATCAGGCCGGCCGCGACTACGCCGAGGAGGATCGGCCCGTATGACGCTTGGCCGAGCGTTGCTAGCGCTCCGTCAAGGCTCACCGCCTTATGGGGGTCGTAGTCGATGGCGGCACGGATGAAGAAGTAGCCGATCAGCACGAACACCACCATGCGCGCGAGGTGGCCGAGAACCCCAAGCGCCGTGAACGTCCGTTCGACGCTCTCGCTCATCGCCTCGGTCTTCGACTTCTCGAGGAACTTCCGCTTGATTCCCTTGTAGCCCTGCTCGAGGCCGACACCGATCACGATCAAGCCGGCAATCACGACGAGCACCTGCCCGGCCGGCCAGTCAAGGACGCCTCCGGTCGCCTTGTCCGGGCTGCCCGACCCGCCGCCCGATCCCATCAGGATCGATACCGCAGTCACGCATAACGCCGCATACCCGATCCCGCTGAAGACGCCGTCGATCCGCTCCTTCGTGTCGTCGCTCGCTTCGGGGCCGTGCCCGATCGCGGCACGCACGAGCCGCCAGATCGCATAGCCGGCCAGTCCGACAGCCATGAGAATCAGGAGCACCTTCCCAAAGGGTTGCTTCGCGATCGTGTGCAGCGCGCCGTTTTGATTCGCCGTCTTGCCACCATCGCCGAGCGCGAGCTTGATGGCGAGGAGTCCGATCACCGCATAGATCACACCTCGGGCGGCGAGGCCGGCACGCGCCAGCCACTCGAACGTTCGGGTCTGCGCGAAGTCGTCGCCCTTGTCCTGAGCGTCGTCGACCGGTCCGCCTCGCCGGCTCACGTCAGGGGCAATCTCATGAACGTTCTGCGTCATCTAAATCGTCTCCCCATCCGGTCGCGGGACGCACACGTTCAGCGCGCGTTCCTCGACCTCGACCTTGAAGTTCTTGACCTTGCTGCGATCGCCGCCGTCGAGCTCGTACCGCACCTTTTGGTCGAGCTTGACCTCCACCGAGCTGGCTTTCGTGGTTCGGACGAAGGGCGACCGGTTCGGGTCGCCGACCGCCGTGCGGGCGAGCGTACGCGTCCACTGGAGCAGTCCCTCGGCAGTCACTATCCCGAGCTCGAGCACGCCGTCGTCAGGACGGGCGTCGGGAAACACCTTGACCCCGCCGAAGATCTCACCCAGGTTCCCCAGCAGGATGCACGTGGCCCTGCCCTCATACCAATCGGTCCCGTCGACCTTGATCTCGGCCCCGAATCCGCCGTTGCGCAGATTGCGCGACCCGCTCCAGAGATATGCGGCGCGACCGATTCGCTCCTTGAGGTCGTCGGCGCCGCGAATCATGGCCGCGTCGAAGCCGGCCCCCGCCATTACGCCGAAGCGCTCCTCTTCGAACCGGCCCACGTCGAGCCTTCGGCGACCGCCGCGGAGTCCCACGGCGACCGCGCCCTTTATGTCCGTCGGTATCCCGAGGTTGGTCGCGAAGAGGTTTGCGGTGCCTGCCGGAAGAACGGCGAGGCTCGCGTTCGTGCCGGCCAGCACGTCGATGCAGCGCCGGACGGTGCCATCTCCGCCCCACGCGAAGACAAGCTCAGCACCCTCGTCCAAGGCGCGCTGCACCTGCTCGGACGCCTTCTTGGCCCTCGGCACCTCGTACCAGAGCGGCTTGTCATAGCCCTCCGTTTCCAAGACGCGACGCAGCTCTGGTAGCCCGCCGTCGAGCGTCTTCGCCGCGTGAGCGACGACCGCGACCTTCACGCGACGGCCCGCCGCCTGCGGGCGCGGGCGGATCCAGTAGCCCCAGCGCTGCGCGCCTCGCCGGCCGCCCCCGCTGCGCGCGTGGCAAACAGCAGCACTAGCAGCGCCCCGATCCCGATGACGAGCCCCCCAGCTACGTCGAGGGGATGGTGCATCCCGCGGTACATGCGCGCGAAAGCGACGAGAACGGGGATCACGATGGCCACCGCCCACGCAGAAACGCGTAGGGCTCGGGTCGGGAAGCGCGAGGTCAGCAGCAGCACGAGTCCGACGTAGACGGCAATCGCCGCCGCGGTATGACCGGACGGATAGCTCGCGTCCGCCGGGAGGCCCTCGAGCCTGTGAACGTGCGGACGGTCGCGGGGAACGGCCAGCGTCGTGACTCGGTACGTCGCCGACTCGACTATCAGCGCAAAGACCGCGAAGGCGGCCACGAGCCACTGACGCAGGACGGCAGCGACGATCGCGATCGCGCCGACCAGGATCGGAAGAAGCGGCGCGCCGCCGACCGTCGAGAACACCGAGGACGCATCGGTGAGGAAGGGTGTGCGTTCCGCGACGAGCGAGTCGACGAAGCCGTTGTCCGCGCGTCGCAGTCCGCCGGAGTCGAGCAGGACGTCGGTCACGACGAACCCGAGCGCAATCGAGACCAGGGCGAGCACCGCGAACCCCGTCAGCAGCGCCGCGACGAAGACGGCGGCTGGGTGCCGGCCGCGCAGCCGGTCCGCGAAGCGCGCAGCGGGACCGCCGCGTCTTGCGCCCAAAACGGGCACAACGTGATGCCTCGACGACGAGTACGTGCGCGCTTCCATGCGCTTCCCTCCCGAGCGGCTGGGTACAAAGACTGCGAGTTTGCCCTCCTAGGCCGCTGGCTTCTTACCCATGACCTTGGTCCTCTTACTCATGTTCGCCACCGTTCTCGCCTCCACGCTGGCCGCGATGATCTGGCGCTGGTCGGGCGCGGCGGGCCCGAACGTACCGTCCACGCTTGGCACGGCGCGCGAGGCCGGCAGGGCGATCCGGAGCCATCCGGGTCCCGGCACTGCGCTCGCCAAGAGGCTCGATCCGCGGGTCGCAACCGGCCTCGCGCTCACGCTCGCGCTGGTCGTGATCGTCGTCGGCGGCCTACTCCTCGGACTGCTGGCCTACCTGGTCCGCGGCAGCGGCGAGCTCGTGCAGCTGGACGAGAGCGTCGCGAATTGGGGCGACCGCCACGCGTCCGCGTTCTCGACTGACGGCCTCACCGCCATCTCGCATCTCGGCGAGCCGCGCGCGATCGTTGCACTGGCGGTCGTACTGGCCGTCGCCGAGACGGTTCGTACGCGGAGCGTATGGGTCGTGCCCTTCCTGCTGATCGTGATTGGCGGAAACGGCATCCTCACGACGACGGTCAAAGAGCTCGCCGATCGCGCGCGGCCTGCCCTGAACCCGATCGCAGAAACGCTCGGTCCGTCGTTCCCCAGCGGCCATTCGTCGTGGTCCGCCGCCTTCTTCGCCGCAGCGGCATTGCTGCTCACCCGCGGCCGTCCCCGGCCCGTCCGGGCAGCCATCGCGGGGATCGCGGTCTGGCTCGTCGTCATGGTCGCCGGCAGTCGCGTGCTCCTCGACGTGCACTGGCTGAGCGATGTGATCGCGGGCCTCGTGCTCGGCACTGCCTGGTTCTCGATCTGCGCCATCGCATTCGGTGGACGTCTACTCAAGTTCGGCGCGACTGCCGACGAGGCCGCCCGCGTCGCGACGCGCCACGACGTCGGCCCGGCGGCTTCGCCTGCAGGCTCGAGCCGCTGACGGCCCAGTGGGAGAATTGTCTTCCGCCCCATGACGGAGATCGATGCACGCGCCTTCGACCAGTACAAGGCGGCCGGTTGGGAGCTCGTGGCCGCGGTCTATGAGCGCGTCTGGAGCCCGATAACGAGGCAGGCCGTCGATCCTCTGCTCGATGCCGCGGGCGCGGCGGCCGCGACGGCTAGGTAGCGCGCCTTGCCGTGACAGTGAGGACATCGAGCACGAGGATTAGCGCACCGTCCTCCGTCAACCTGTCCCATTCGGCGACAACGTCGCGCATCAGAGCGTCGCGTTCATGCTCGCTGAGGCTGCCAACCGGCTCTGCGAGCGGCGTGCTCCAAATGTACTGCCATAGGAAGTCCTCCGGCGAAGGCAGGCGGAGGACCGTTGTGTTGCGGCGCCCCGAGATCTCGCTGAAGCCCGACCCGGCGATGAGCTCCTCGAGCTCGTGAGCGTCATCAAGCGAGAACACGACCGACATGAACTTCGCGATCTCCGGCGAAACGTGATTGCCGATGCCGCGCTGAAGGATTTGGAACACGGGTGGCATCGGCCCAGGGACGTTCACGATCAGCCGGCCGCCGGGTGCGAGCACCCGGTAGAGCTCGGCCAGCGCGGCGCCTCTGTCCGCGAAGAACTGCAGGCCCATCTGACACAGCGCAGCGTCATAGGCGGCGTCGGGAAGCTGCATGTCCTCCCCGGCGCCCTCGCGCCATTCGATCGCGACCGGGCTCGAGAGGGATCGCGCGACGGCGAGCATTCCCGGATTTACATCGAGCGCGGTCACGTGACCTGCGGAGCCGACCTGCTCAGCCGCCAGCCTGGCGACGACACCGGTGCCGCACGCCACGTCGAGCACCCGCTCCCCGGGGCCGAGGAGGGCCGTCTCGACGAGCTCGGTCGCGAGGGGGAGCCCGATCGCGGGCACGAAGTAGCGCTCGTAGTTCTCCGGCGCGGTTCCCCCGTAGGCGTGGAAGGACGGCGTGGCAACCCGCTCGTTCATGGACTCTCCTCGCGTTACGTTACACGTACCGTAACACGTTGCACTACGCTGTCAACGGTGGGGCGTCCGCGGGTGCACGATGACGAGACGAGGGTCGCGCTGCGGCTTGCGGCGGAGCGACTCGTGGCGACGGGGGGCCCCGCCGCGTTCTCGGTACGCGCCGCTGCGGAGGAAGCGGGAACCACCACACGCGCGGTCTACACGCTGTTCGGCTCGGGCGATGGCCTGCTTGTCGATGCCCTCGCGCAGGCGGCCTTCGAGTTCCTCGCCGATGAGATCGACCAGCTGCTAGAGACCGATGATCCCGCCGAGGACCTGGTCGATGTCGGCGTGCTCGTCTTCCGCCGCTTGGTCGCGGAGCATCCCGCCCTGTACCGAATCGCGTTCCAGCGGATCGTCCGCAATCTTCGCCCTGGTCCGGAGCTCACCGCCGCGCGGGAACGAGCGTTTCGCGCGTTGCTCGGGAAGGTGCAGCGCCTCGGCGACGCCGGCGGGCTCGGCGGCAAGCCGGTCCAGGAAGCCGCCGTCGAGTTCAACGCCATGATGGAGGGTCTCGGCAATGCCGAGCTTCGCGGCGGCGTCTTTAGGAACCTTCCCGCAGGCGACGAGGAACGCGCGTGGCGCAACGCCCTGACGTCGCTCGTCAATGGCTTCGCGGCGGCAGGTGCGCCTTACAAACAAGCTTGTTAGCCTCGCCACGTCGGTTCCGGTGCCGCGGAGAGGAGCCCAATGGGGGTCTCGATTCATCACATCGATCTCGCGGTGAGTGACGTCGAGCGCTCGCTCGCCTTCTATCTGGGGCTGCTCGGTCCCTTCGGGATGAAAGAGGCTGGGCGCTTCCCCACCTATCGCGGCACCGAGGAGGTCGTCTACCTCGCGTTCGGGGACCAGTACCTCGGTCTCCGCCAGGCCGACGGCGGCAAGTACCGCTACTACGACGTCGGCATGGAGCACCTTGCCTTCTATGTCGAGAAGCGCGAGGACGTGGACGCCGCCCATCGCCTCGCCATCGAGATGGGCGGGAGGATCCACTTCCCGCCCGAGGAGGACAAGGACATTCCGGGCTTCTACGAGATGTTCGTCTTCGATCCCGACGGCCTGCGCATCGAGGTGGCGTACGGCCCGCCCGAGCTCGATCCACTTCGGTAAGGGGAGAGCATGGGCGAGCGGGTGAAGGCCGGCGGCGTCGAGCAGTGGGTCGAGCGCCGCGGGGAGGGACCCGACGTCCTGCTCATCTCGGGACTCGGCGACCCGGCCGAGGCGTGGCAGCCGCAGCTCGACGGGCTGGCGGACCGCTACCGGCTCACAGCCTTCGACAACCGAGGGGTGGGGCGAACGCCTCTGCACGGCGGGTCGCTGTCGCCGGCCACCATCGCTGACGACGCCGCGGCCCTGCTTGAGGCGCTCGACGTCCCGAGCGCCCACGTTGCGGGCTTCTCGATGGGGAGCGCGATCGCGCAGGAGCTGGCGCTTCGCCATCCGGGGCTTGTCCGGAGTCTGGTTCTCGTGAGCACCTACGCTCGTGCCGACGCCCTCTTTCGCTCCCAGCTCAACACCTGGCGCTGGCTCGTTGAGGTGGCGCCCAGCGAGCGCGCCTTCTTCGAGGCCATGTTCACCTGGGTCTACACGCCGCGCGCGCACGCGGATGGTTCGGTGGCCGGGATCGTCGAGGAGGCGCTGGCCTTCCCCCACCAGCAGTCCGTCGAGGCCTTTCAAGCGCAGGTCGATGCCTGCCTCGCACACGACGCGACGGACCGCCTTGCTGAGATCAGCGTCCCAACGCTTGTCGTGGCGGGCGAGCTCGACATCCTCCTCCCGCCGCGCCTGGGCGAAGCCGTGGCCGCGGCAATGCCGAACGCTCGTTTCGAGGTATGGCCCGGTGAGGCGCACCAGCCCTTCCAGGAGGTCCCGGACGAGTTCAACACCCGGCTCGACGACTTCTGGCGCGAGGCCGAGGCCGCCGGCTGAGCATTGGGCGAGCCGTGCACCGCCCATTCCGCCGCTGACCCATGTGTGGTGAAGTACCGGACTCGAATGGGAGATATGGGCGTGCGGGCGATAGGGGAGAGTTGAGGCAGGGATAGATGGCACGGACGCCATCGGCTCGATCGAGCTGGGACATGGTCCATCAGCTCTTCGTGAGCGGCGACGATCCGTACGCGGGCGCGGACCTCCCGAGCTCACGCAACGCCACAGCTGTGCTCGTGGCACTCCACGGCGTTCTTGTCCTGATCTTGCTGCCCCTCTTCCCCCCGGACGAGGCACTTCCCGACGGCCTCGGATGGGCCCTGGCAGCAGGCGCAGCCGTCCTCAACCTCGCAACGGCGGTGTGGCTGCTCAGAGCACGTCAGGTGCGCTTCGGAGTGATGCTCGCAATCGCCTACGCCGGCGTCGCCCAGCTCGTGATGGTGCAGCTTCTTGCGGATGCAGTGCTCCCCTACCAGGCCCTCATGCTGATATGGGTTGGAGCGGCTGCAGTCCAGCCGCCTCGTCGCGCTCTTACGCTGCTCTCGGTTGTGCTCGCCGCCACGCTCGCGCCGATTCTGCTCGGCGAGCCCTCCGCCGATGCGCGCGATCTCATCGGCCGCGCTCTTCTGTTCGCTGCAATTGGCCTCGTGCTGATCGCGTACGTTGCCTATGTCCGCGGCCAGCGCGTGGCGCTTCGAGCTCAGGAGCAGAACGCGCGCGCCATCGCCGACGCGGCCACTAAGCGCGTACGCGATCTTCAATGGATCACCGACGCAGCATTGCCGCACGTCGGGCTCCAAGACCTGCTCGACCAGCTGCTCGACCGGATCGTGCAGGTCTTCGGGGCCGACCACGGTGCAGTGCTGATCCGTGACGAGGACGCCTCGAGGCTCGAGCTTCGTGCCCAGCGTGGGGTCCCGGAGAACTTGGAAGGCGATCTGTACCGCTCGATTGCCGACCGGCTGGCCGGCAGGCTTGCGTTGTCGCGGCGGCCCCTCGTGCTGGAGCAGGGCGAGGCGGGCGGCGCGCTCTCCTCGCGGCTCGCCCGCGCCGGCGTTCAGTCGCTGCTCGGCCTGCCGCTGATCCTCGATCGGCAACTCCTGGGCGTCCTTTACGTGGGGCGGCGGACACACACGCCGTTCTCGGATGACGACGCGGCGTTGCTCCAGCTCGTGGGCGACCGCGTTGCGCTGGCGGTCGACCGCGCTCGACTGTTTGAACAGGAGCGGCATATCGCCGAGACGCTCCAGCGCAGTCTGCTCCCCGAGCAGCTGCCAAGGATTCCGGGGCTGACAGTTGCTGTCCGTTACCTCCCGGCGGGTGCGGGGATGGAGGTGGGCGGTGACTGGTTTGACATGTTCGAGCTAAGCGATGGGCGTGTCGTCCTCGCCATGGGTGACGTGGTCGGCCGCGGCGTCCGGGCGGCAGCCATGATGGGCAAGCTTCGGACGTCGCTCGAGGCCTACGCTTATGACGGCCGATCCCCGCATGAGGTGTTGGAGCGTCTCCATTCGCTCATGGAGCGGCAGCACCGGACGGAGATGGCGACGCTCCTGTACGTCGCCCTTGACCCCGATCGCGGGGGGGCGGAGCTCACGAGCGCAGGACACCTTCCGCTGCTCATCCGAGCCGCGGACGGGGAAACGCGTTTCGCTCCCCGAATGGCCGGGCCCCCGCTCGGGGCGCTTCCGTTCGTCCGGTTCGAGTCCGCTCGCATGGAGGTCGGGGCTGGCTCCGCACTTGTGCTGTATACCGACGGCCTGGTGGAGGTCCGGGGAACGAGCATCGAGTTGCGGCTGGAAGAGTTGCGGCGTGCGGTTGAAGGCGGTCCGAGTAACCCGGACGACCTCTGCGATGTGGTCCTCGCGCAGATGCTCGGCCGCAAGGAGCCCCAGGACGACGTTGCACTGCTCGTCCTCAGCGTGTCTCGCCTGCCCGTCAGGGGATTCGCGCTCGACCTTCCAGCGGAGCCCGAGGCTCTCTCGTCTGTTCGGAAGGCGCTCGAACGCTGGCTGACTGACGCAGGGACGAGCCGCCAGGATGCCCACGCGATCAAGGTCGCCTGTGGGGAAGCGTGTGCCAATGCGATCGAGCACGCATACCGGCCCGGTGATGCGGCCTTCCGAATCGAGGCGAGTCGTGAAGACACGGAGGTTCTAATCGTCGTGCGCGACTTCGGCGGCTGGCGAGAGCCTCGCGGCACGGACCGCGGCCGAGGCCTCCCGCTCATGGAGGCGCTCATGGACTCCGTCCACGTAGACCCCTCATCCGAGGGCACCACCGTGCACCTACGGCGGCGGCTGGCCGTGGGCGAAGAATGACCCGGCTCGCACAACTGCAGCTCGATGAGGAAGCCGGAGTAACGATTGCCAGCGTCGAGGGCGAGATCGACCTGTCAAACGCCGCCGAGCTGGAGATGGCGATCTCGCATGCGGTCGCCAACGAGGCCGTTGGCCTCGTGGTCGACCTCGCCGGGGTCGACTACCTGGACAGCTCGGGCGTCACTCTGCTGTTCAACCTCGCAAGGCGAGTATCAAGGCGCCAGCAGGAATTCGTGGTCGTTGTCCCTGGTGAGGCACACGTTCGAGAGATCCTGACGTTGAGTGGCGCGACGGAGGCCTTGCAGCTCCACGACACCCTGCTGGAGGCGCTCTCTCAGCTTCGTGCTCACCCCGGGTAGGTAGCGAAGTCCTCAATCGGCGGCTTGTGGCGCCCGGCCCGCCCGCCTACGGTCGAAGCAACCCCGCCATCGACCCGAGGGGAACTAGGTCATCAACGGCCCAATGATCCTGGCCGCGCGGCGAGTTGCGACGACCGCCGCGACGATGCTCGCCGTGATCGGCCCCTGGACGGCTGACGCCGTGGCCGACCCCGTGATCGCGGCGGCCGGCGACATCGCCTGCGACCCGAGTGACCCCGGCTACAACAGCGGCCGCGGGACCGCGCATCGTTGCCAGCAGCGTGCCACCTCGGACCTTCTCGTCGGGGGCGGTCTTGCAGCGGTGCTCCCGCTCGGCGACATCCAGTACGACAGCCCGTCGGCGTCGAACCTCAAGGCGGTCTACAACCGAACCTGGGGGCGCGTGAAGTCCATCAGCCGTCCGGTGATCGGCAACCACGACGGAACGGGAAACGCCTACTTCGACTACTTCAATGGGCCGGGTGCGGCGAACGGGCGCGCCGGCCGGCGTGGGCGGGGCTACTACAGCTACAACGTCGGCACCTGGCATATCGTCGCGTTGAATTCGAACTGCACGCGAGTGTCGTGCGGCGCGGGGTCGATCCAAGAGCGCTGGCTGCGTTCCGACCTCAAGCGCCATCCGTCGGCATGCACGCTCGCGTACTGGCACCACCCGCGCTACAGCTCGGGCCACGACGGCAGCCACATCACGCTGGATGCGTTCTGGAGGGACCTCTACAAGGCGGGTGCCGAGGTAGTCCTGTCAGGCCACAGCCATGACTACGAGCGCTTCGCTCCGCGCGACGGCAACGGCAGGACGAGCAAGATCGGCATCCGCCAGTTCGTGGTCGGCACGGGCGGCGCATTCATGACCGGGCTCGGGTCATCGCGGCTCGGGGGAAGCCAGGTCGCTCAGAACCACACGTTCGGAGTCCTGAAACTCACACTCCATCCCAGGCGCTACGGCTGGCGGTTCGTCCCGATAGCGGGAAAGACGTGGACGGACGCCGGCTCCGGCCGGTGCCACGGCCCCAGACGAAGGTAGCCCCCCATCAGGACGGAGCGCCGTGCCCTGTCGCGGTGGTCACGAAGTCGATCAAGAGCGGCCAGTACCCCTCGGGGGCGTCCTTCCACGGGAAGTGGCCGGCTTGGTCGATCACCTCGAGCCGCGCGATTCCGTCTGGCAGCGCGTCCACGGTCTCGTGGGCTGCGGCTACCGGGGCTATGGGGTCGAGTTCGCCAACACAGACCAGCGTCGGGCAGTCGATGCGGGCGAGCTGGTCGAGGACATCGAACTCGCGCATCAGCTTGAGACCCGGGGCATTCAGGTCCGCGTTGACGATCGTGCGCGAGTCCTCCTGCTCGCCCGTGACCCAGGGGCCGAACAGGGTCCAACAGCGGCCCCACTCCTCATCGGTGACCGGAGGGTCATCGGCGCCGTAGGCGCGCTCCACGATCCCGGCCACCTCGTCGCCTCCGACCAGGCGGAACGACTCGACGATCCGGCCCAGGTCAAACCGAGCCCATGTGGACTGCAACACCACCGCCCCCGCGTGACCGGGGTGGCGGGCCGCGTAGACCATCGCGACGAACCCGCCAAGGGAGTGTCCGTAGACGACCGGCCGAACGATCCCGAGGGCATCGCAGAACGCACGGACGTCGTCGGCGCACACCTCGAACCCCCAGTCGGCTGGGTCGCCCCACTCGGACCGCCCATGTCCGCGCAAATCCAGGTAGACCACCTGGGCCGCCTCCGAGAGCCGGGCGAATTCAGGCTTGAGGTAGGAGTGGTCGAAACTCCCGGGCCCACCATGCAACAGCACGACGGTGGGGCGCTCGCGCATCGCCGGGCCGTCCGGCACGAGCGCCGGACCGTCGACGTCGAACCACAGTCGTGTCCCGCCCACCTCGATGTGCATGCGCGACTCCCTTACAGAACTACAGTCGGGCTCATGGAATATCGCCCCCTCGGGCGCACCGGCGTCCAGGTCTCAAAGCTCTGCCTCGGCACGATGATGCTCGGCGCCTGGGGCAACACCGACCACAACGACTCGACCCGCATCATCCACGCCGCGCTCGACGCCGGCATCAACTTCGTCGACACCGCCGACGTCTACTCCGCCGGTGAGTCGGAGGAGATCGTCGGCAAGGCGCTCAAGGGCCGCCGCGACGACGTCGTCCTGGCGACCAAGTTCTGGGGTCCGATGGGCGACGATCCCAATCGCCGCGGCGTCTCACGTCGCTGGATCATCGCCGAGGTGGAGAACTCGCTGCGGCGGCTGGGCACGGACTGGATCGACCTCTACCAGATGCACCGCCCCGACCCGCGGACCGACATCGACGAGACGCTCGGCGCGCTTACCGATCTCGTCCGCCAGGGCAAGCTCCGCTACATCGGCTCGTCGTCGTTCTCGGCCGGTGAGATCGTCGAGGCGAAGTGGGCCGCCCGGGACCGGCACCTGGAGCACTTCCGCACCGAGCAGCCGCCGTACTCGCTGCTGGTCCGCGGCATCGAGCTGGACGTGCTGCCGACCGCCCGTCGCCACGGGATGGCATCCTCACCTACAGCCCGCTCGCCGGCGGCTGGCTCTCGGGCAGCTGGACCTCCGACAGCACGCCAACGTCCCCGGCCCGGCAACGGCTGGTCGCGCGATTCGACATGTCATTGCCCGAGAACCAGCGCAAGCTCGAAGCCACCGAGCACCTGGCCATGGTTGCCGACGACGCCGGCCTGTCGCTGATCGAGCTGGCGATCGCCTTCGTCGTCAACCATCCAGCGGTGACATCCGCGACCATCGGGCCGCGCACCATGGAGCAGCTCGACAGCCAGCTGCCCGCCGCCAACGTCGTCCTGGACGTCGGAACGCTTGACCGGATCGACCAGATCGTCCGCCCGGGCGTGAACCTCAACCCTGCCGACACGAGCTACGGCGAGCAGGTCCTCGAGCCGGCCCTGCGCCGACGCTAGACCGCCCGGACAGCAAGAAGGCCCGCCAATGCGGGCCTTCTCACTTACAGCGAACTTAGTTCGTGGCGACTTACGCGTGAACGAGCTCGCCCATCTTCTGCACAACGACCTCGCCGGTGGTGATCTTCGGCTCGTTCGGGAGTGCCTGCTCGAGCTTCTGCTCGCGCACCCAGTTAGTGGCTACCTGGGTGGACTTGTCGGCGTGCTCGGCCGTGTCGAAGAAGCCGATCGAGCTGAGGACGCCGTCGCCGGCCTGGATTAGGCAGTAGCCGTTGAAGCCGTCGAGCTCCTCAAGGCTCGGCACGAGGGTCTCGTCAGCCTTCTTGACGAGCTCGCTGGTGCGCTCCTGATCGATCGCGTCGTAGCGTCGAATGGTGGCAAACATATGGGGTCCAACTCTCTTCTCTGGGGCGGAGGACTCGATTGAATCCTCCTATGCAACTCGGTCCCGAGGGGACAATCGAAAGGAGCCTGGGTGGCTCGACGATGTCGGCAAAGGGCCTGGCCGCTCGACCTACTATACCACGTTCAGGGGACGGTGCTTGCCAGTTTGGGTTATTCGGGATCCGGCTTGGTTCGCGCTCGGTCCGCGTAGCCCTCACGAAGGAGTTCGGCCTTCTCGTCACGCGTCCGCACCTCTCGAGCGCTCGCCGGCGAGCTGGGCAATACGCGCGCGGCCTCATCGAGCACCGCGCTGCGATGTTGGAACTTGCGCTCGTAGTCGCGCACTGCCCTGACCGTCTCCGAGTCGGCGTCGGCCATCGCTTCGGCGATCTGGTCGGTGGTCAGGGTGTCGTACTCAGGAAGCGGTTCGTCGCCGCGCATGTAGCGCAGCTTGTGGAGCACCGCCGTCCGGTTCCCATTGGCGCGCTCATAGGTCTCGACCGCGGCCAGCTCGACCTGAGAGAGCTGAGGCAGCCGGGCGCCGATCTCCTTGTCGTTCAGCCGGTCATAGCCGGGGATCGGGACGTGCGACTCGTCCGGCGAACTCGCTGTGGGTTCGGTCTCACGCCTCGACGCATCGGAGCGGCGCTTGCGGAGGGCCTCGAGCATCTTCATCTATTCGTCTCCAGTCTGTGGAGCCGGGCGGCGGCGCCGTCGGCGGCGCGCTGGAGCTCCCTGAGCTTGCTTTGACTTACCGCTCGGCCGCCGTAGAGCCGGGCGCGATACAGCTCGAGGCGCTCGCGGCGGTAGCGCGCTTCGTCACGCAGCCGCTCAAGCTCGTCCCGAGCCTCTCGGGCAGGGTCGGCGCGGTCCAGGACCGTGTTCATCACAGTCCAGCATACATGGCATGGATATCTAGAAACGGTAGTCTGGAGTCCGTGCCGCAAGACCGCCCGTCCAGCTGGTCGTTTCTGACCAACCACGCGCAGGTTCTGCTCTGCATTGCGCACGACCCCGGGGTCCGCCTCCGCGAGATCGGCGAGGCGGTCGGGATCACCGAACGCGCCGCCCACCGGATCGTGGCCGAGCTGGCAGCCGCCGGCTACATCTCCCGCAGACGCAACGGTCGTCGCAACCAGTACACCATCAAGTCCCATCTGCCCCTGCCCGACCCGCTCGCCGGCGAGCAGAAGATCGGCGACCTACTGGCCCTCCTGACCGGCAGCGGCCTGAAGCCGCGCACGTAGCGCCAGCTCGATTTCGAAGCGAGCGTCAGGGTCGTCGAGAGCGTCTCCGAGCAGTTCGCGGAGGGTACGGAGGCGATAGCGCGCCGTCTGTGCGTGCACGTCGAGGGCGCGCGCCATAGCGGCGGCGTTTCCGTGCCGCTGCACATATGCAAGCGCCGTCTCCTCCATACGCCGGCGGGCCTTGGGCGTAAGTGCGGTCAGGGGTGCGAGCCGTCGCGTGGCGATTCGCTCAGCGAGCCCGGCGTTTTCGAAGAGCAGCAGTTCGGTGAGCACGTCGTCCGCGCGGGTCAATCCTGCTGTCTCGATCGCACCGGCCTCGACGGCCCGCAGGGTCGCCCGCGCAAGCGACCAGGAGGACCCGAGCAAGCCCGCTGGGACGGTCGAGCCCAGCACGGCGCGGGTGCGCATCCCGGCCCTCTGTACTGCACGCTCGATCTCGGCGCGGCGGCCCGGGCCGTCCGGGTCCGCCAGGATCAGACAGCCCACCGTGTCGAGGGTCGCGGCGAGGGCGTCGGCCGGCAGCCGCCGCGCCAGCAGCTCGACCTGGTCCGCTCGGCAGGCGAGCGCCGCCGCGCTGCGCGGAAGCAGCCAGCCGGCCGTCTCTGCGGCGGCGCGCAGCTCGGCCTCATCCACCGGAGGCTCGCGGACGAGCACGGTGACCAACTCCTGCCGCCGCCGCCTCCGCTCGCCCTCGAGACGCGCCCGAGCTTCGGCGTAGCCCTCGACCGAGTCGGCCGACAGCGTCTCGATATAGGCGAAGATCGATTCGGCGAGCAGGCTGAGCACGTCGGGCTCGACGCCGGCGCGTCTCGCGGCCGCCGCCAGTCGCCGCCAGGCGACGCGCGCGCCGACGCGGTACGCGGACTGCAGCGCGTCGAGCGTGCGGCCCTCGCGGAGCTCACCTGCGCCGAGTGCGACGTAGACCTCGCGGCCGGGGCCACGGGCACCCGACGGGCTTCGGATCACCTCGATGAACTGCCGCAGCGCCTCGGTCACGCCGGTTCGCACGCCCCGTCCGAACGACCCCTCGAGGGGGCGCGCGTAGTCCGGCACCTCACGCGCAATCGACACGAGGATCTCGTCGGTGGTCGCGTCGAGCTCGGGCTCGAGCACGTCCGCGATCTCGGCGGGCAGCGAGCGCCACGGCTCCCTGCTGACGTTCTTATCACTCAGATGAGTAACACGTGGTTCGAAGTCCACCGCTAGCAGCGTACATATATACGCCGAAGGTGGGAAAACTCTATGCCATGACCAAGTTGGAGAAGCGTGTCAACGTCGCCGCCGTCTTTTTGCCCTTCGTCGCCTTCCTGGCGGCGATCGTGCTCCTGTGGAACAGCGCCGTGTCGGCGACCTCCCTGGCGATCCTTGGTGTCATGTACGTGTTGACCGCGGTCGGCGTGACGGTCGGCTTCCACCGCCTTCTCACCCATCGCTCCTTCCAGGTCCCGAAGCCGCTCGAGTACACCTTCGCCATCCTGGGGTCGATGGCCGTACAGGGTCCGGTCATGAGCTGGGTCGCCGACCACCGCAAGCACCACGCGCATGCTGACGAGGAGGGCGATCCCCACAGCCCGCACGTCGGGCACGGTGACGGCGCGACCGGCGTGCTGCGCGGTCTCTGGCACGCCCACACGGGCTGGCTGTTCTCGACCCAGGGGCAGGCCAGCGCCCGCCAGTACGCGAAGGACCTCTACGAGGATCCGGGCATGCGGCTCATCAACCGGCGCTTTCCGATGCTGGTGCTGCTCAGTCTCGCGGTCCCGGCGCTGGCCGGCTGGGCCATCACCGGAACGCTCGCCGGCGCCGCCGGCGGCCTGCTCTGGGGCGGGCTCGTGCGCATCTTCCTCGTGCACCACATCACGTGGAGCGTGAACTCGGTCTGCCACTTCCTCGGCACGCGCCGCTTCCAGACAGAGGACCAGTCCACCAACGTGGCCTGGTTGGCGCTGCCGTCTTTTGGGGAGTCGTGGCACCACAACCACCACGCCTTCCCGCGCTCGGCCTCTCACGGCCTGCGCCGCTGGGAGCAACTGCTCGACCCGTCAGCGCTTGTGATCACTTTCCTCGAAAAGGTCGGCCTCGCCCGGAACGTCGTGAGGATCGCGCCCGAGCGCCAGCACCAGCGTGAGCAGCAGGCCGGGCCGGTGCGCGCACGCGCAACAGAGCCGCGCGGCGCTTCAGCCCAGTGACAGATACGTACCTCCTGCCCGACGGCCTGCCCCGGCCGCTTCTGAGGGGACTGCTTCATCTCGGCGCATTCGTGGTCGCGCTCGGCGTGGGCATCGCGCTCGTGCTTCTTGCCGGGCTCCACCACGCTCCCGTGTTCGCCGTCTACGGGCTTGCCGTCGCGGGGCTGTTCGGCGTCAGCGCGCTCTATCACCGAGGACGATGGCGGCCGGATGTCAGAGGGCGGCTCCAGCGACTCGATCACGCGATGATCTTCGTCCTGATCGCCGGGACGTATACGCCGGTCTGCGTCTACGTGCTCGACGAGGGAGTCGGCCGGGCGCTCCTGGCCGTGGTCTGGGGTGGAGCCCTGGTGGCGGCGGTGCTCGAGCTGCGGCAGACCCCCGTGCCACGCGGGGTGATCGTCGCGCTCTCGATCGCACTCGGCTGGGCGGCCCTCCTCGGGCTGCCGGGCGTCGCTGACAAGCTCGGCTGGATCGCGACTGCTCTGATCGGACTCGGCGGGGTGCTCTACACCGTCGGAGCCGTCATCTACGCCCGACGTCGGCCAGACCCGCTACCCGACGTTTTCGGATACCACGAGCTCTTCCACAGCCTGACGATCGGCGGGGCCGCCTGCCACTACGCGGTCATCGCGTTCTGGGTCCTGCCGCTGACGCAGTAGCGGCGCCACCAGCGGCAGCTCCGATCTGGTGCCGCTCAACTCGACGAGCCGCCACACCGCCCTGGATGCCCGGACGATGTAGAACGCCCAGTCGTGCGTGTCGCCGGCGCGTGCCGAGCGGACCAGCACCCGCAGCCCGGCGGAGTCGATGAAGCTGACAGCCGACCGGTCGAGCAGCACCATCACCCCGTCCGCCCGTGCCGCGTCGAGCGCCGAGCCCAGGCGGTCCGCGGTACTTCGGTCGAGCTCGTCGCCGGGTCGTATCAGGCAGGTCCCCTCCAGCGGCTCCACCGAGACTCTGAAATGCGGACTGGACCTCACGGAACCCTCCAAATGGTGATCATCGGGACATCAGCCTCCCGTCGGGGGAGGCGGGGTCCAGAACAGCTCGATGGCCAGGTTCCGCTCCGGCTAAAACTGGAAGGAGTCATGAAGCACGGGTCGACCGGTCACGCGCTGAACCTCACCGATCAGCTGCTCGCGCTTGGCCTCGCGGATGACCGTCCGGGCCTGACAGACGAGATCCGTGCGACCGCCCAGAATGAGGACGCGCTCGTGCGGGGCGAGGATGTCGCGGAGGAAGGTCACGTACTACGAGGACCTCGGCGGCACCGTCGGCGGTGAGGGCGGGCTCGCTGCCGTCGTGGAGCGCATCGGCGAGCTGATCAAGGAGCGGCGGCCGGGGATCATCGCGATCGACAGCTTCAAGGCGCTGGCCGCGTTCGCGGACGACGCGCGTGCCTTCCGAGGCTTTCTCCACGAACTCGCCGCGCTCCTCACGGCCTTCCCCGCAACCTGTTTCTGGATTGGCGAATACAGCGAGGAGGAGATGCGCACGGCGCCGGAGTTCGCAGTCGCGGACGGCGTCATCTCGCTCGCGACGGAGCGCGTGAACGAGCGCACGCTACGCCTGATCCAGGTGGCCAAGCTGCGCGGCAGCGACTTCCGCTCAGGACGTCACACATATCGCCTCTCCGAGGACGGCATCACGGTCTTTCCCCGGCTCGCCGACGTCCTCAGGACGGATGACTACCGGCTCAGCGACGAGCGGATCTCGTCCGGGATCACGCCGCTCGACACGATGCTCGCCGAGGGCTACGCGCCGGGTAGCTCCACGCTGGTGGCCGGGCCGTCGGGTGTCGGCAAGACGTTGATGGGCCTCCACTTCATCTTCAGCGGCGCCGCAAAGCGGTGAGCCCGGGGTGATCGCGAGCCTGCAGGAGAACCCGATTCAGCTGCAGCAGGTCGCCGACGGCTTCGGCTGGTCGCTCGACGACGACCAGGTGGCGGTCATGTACCGATCTCCCAACGACGTCTACATCGACGAATGGGTGTACGACCTACTCGACCTGATCGAGCGCACCCGGGCGAAGCGCGTACTGATCGACAGCCCGAGCGACCTTCAGTACGCGGCGCCGGATCCCGTGCGCTTCCGCGAGTTCGTCTACTCGCTCATGCAACGCCTGTCGCGGCAGGGCATCAGCCCGATCATGACCAGCGAGATACCCGACCTCTTCCACGTCGGCCGGCTGGCCGAATACGGCATTTCGCACCTCTCCGACACCGTCATCCTGCTCCAGTACCTGCGCGCCGAATCACAACTGCTGCGCACGGTCACGATCCTCAAGTCGCGCGGCACCGCCCACGACCCCGAGATCCGCGAATTCGACATCACGCCGGACGGGATCGTCCTCGGAGATCCGATCGTCGGACGCTAGAAGTGTGTGTTGATTGCCCCAAAGTTTTACCGCTCCCACAGGTGGGGTACATAAGTCGAGCAGGCACGAGCCTTCATTAGCAACGGCGCGCTCTGCCTCTCACACAACCCGCCGGACCCCCTCGCAGTGTGCGTGGGCCCCCTCCGGCGACTACCCCCCCAAGGAGTTTTCATGGCAGCAACAGACGTCACCCGCGATACGTCGCGGACGAACGGAATCCGGGCCCGGATCGCGGAGCGCAATCACGAGACCAAGGCAGCGTTCAAGACGACCGAGTTCTGGGGCATGATCGCCCTGGTCGTGACGATCCTCGTCAGCGCCGCACTGATCAACGGTGGCGACAACGGCACGGACGAGTTCATCGCCAAGCAGGCATGGCTGTACGTCTCGATCCTCGGCGCGGCCTACTTCATCTCCCGTGGCCTTGCCAAGTCGGGCAGCTACGAGCCGGACGCCGACTACAACCCGGTCGACCTGACCGAGCGCAAGCGCAACGGCGGCACAGACCGCTAAGACGGAGCTCCGCGTGTACGAGACCGGGCGGCACGAAGCCGCCCGGTCTCTACCCGGCTCGCGACCCCCCCCACAAACTGAGAGTGAATTTCGTGACTAAGCAGCAAGACCAGAAGATCGTGCAGTACCTGAACGAGGCCCATGGTGCCGAGCTGGCGCTCGTGCGCCAGTTGCAGGCTCAGATAGCGATGACCCCGAGTGGTCAGTACCGCGACGGGCTCGAGACCCACCTTCAGGAGACTCGGCGGCACGCCGAGCGCCTCGAGGGCCGGCTGGCCGAGCTGGGGCAGGGCAACAACCCGCTTCAGGTCGGGCTGGGTGCCCTGGAGAGCCTGGTAGGCCAGGCTCTGGCGTTGACCAAGACGCCGTTCGATCTGGTTCGCGGAACCGGTGGCGAAGAGAAGGTGCTGAAGAACGCCAAGGACTCCTGCGCCGCGGAGGCGCTGGAAATCGCCACCTACACCGCTCTGGCCCGGCTCGCCCGGAGCGCCGGAGACGCCAAGACCGAGCGTCTGGCCAAGTCCGTTCTCGGGGACGAGCAGCGGATGCTGGACCGGCTTCTGAAGGAGATCCCGCGCCTGACCGACGCCGTGGCACGGGCGGAGTTCAACGGTGACGGCTCATATGACGTGACCGAGACGGGCGCCGCCGACACGCTGCGCGAGGTCGGCGGTACGGCCAAGCGCACCACTCGCCGGGCCCGCAAGGTACCGGGAGTCGCGCGCGCCGAGGGCACGGTCAAGGGCGCCGTGGCGTCCGAGTCCGACCTGGCAATCCCGAAGTACGACTCGCTCGGCGCGAACGAGGTTCAGGAGAAGCTGTCCGAGCTGTCCCAGGTCGACCTGGCCAAGGTCAACGCCTACGAGCGTAAGAACCAGAACCGCACCACCATCACCAGCCGCATCGACTCCCTGCAGGCGTCCGAGCCCTGGCCCGGCTACGACGAGCTGAGCGTCGAGGAAGTCCGTGCCGTGCTCTCCGAGGGCGACGAGACCCTCAGCAAGACGGTCCGCACCTACGAGCGCAAGCACAAGGATCGCGCCGGCGTCCTCCAGGCAACCGAGCGCGAGCTCAGCAACGCCTAGGGGCGACCGATCGAGCCATGGGAGGGGGCCCCGGGCACGGGGTCCCGCTCCCGCTCGATCTCCGCGTTCAGCTCCGCGCCGAGTAGCAGCGCGACGTTGGTGAGCCACAGCCAGGCGACGAGCACTATGGCGCCCGCGAAGGTGCCGTAGATCGCGCCCACGTCGGCGACCTTCGAGACGTAGGTGGACAGGCCGAAGGACGCGGCGAGCCAGAGCAGCACCCCGACCACCGCGCCGGGCGTCACCCAGCGGAAGGAGCGTTGCTCCACATCAGGCGTGACGTAGTAGATGAACGCGAACACCAACATCGCCGTCGCCACCGCGCCGGGCCATCGCGCGATGTTCCATGCGTGGGCGGTGGTCGAACCGAGTCCGATGAAGCCCAGCAGGTCTTCGGCGAAGCGTCCCCCCACGAAGGCCATGATGAGACTCACCAGCACCAGGGTCATCAGCACGACGGTGGACGCGACGTCGATCGTCTTGCGCCGCAGGAAGCTGCGCCCGCCCTCAACCTCGAAGACCACGTTGAGGGCTCGGCGGGCCGCTTCCAGGGCGCCGGTCGTTCCATAGAGCGCGACCACGACGCTGATCGCCAGAGCGGTCGCCGCGGTTCCCTTGCTCTGGAGCGCGCCGCGAAGCGAGCGATCGAGCGGGTCCACCACCGACGCCGGCGCGACCTCGCGCAGGTATCCGATGATCGCGTTGTAGGTCTCGGGATACTGCCCCAGCAGGCCGAGCAGCGACAGCGCGAGCAGCACGGCCGGGAACAACGACATGAGCGCGTAGTACGTGAGCGCCGCCGCGTGGTGGGTCATCTGGTCGTCGTAGAACGACACCACCGTCCGTTTGACGATCGTTCTGGCTCGGCTCACCCACCTAGCGTGCCCAAAGGCGCCGTGATGTGACGCTCAGGCGCGGCCGGCGGGCACCGCCGCGTCCAGCCACTCCTCGAAGGTCGGGCCGGCGAGCGTGGCGTTCGGTCCGGGCAGCGCGGCCCCGTTTGCGTAGCGCTCGCTGTCCGGGTCGGAGGGGTCGCCGGTCGTCTCCTCGACGCGCAGGCCCTCGCCGCGACGCTCGGCCAGCAGGCGCGCGGCGTCGGCGAGCCACCACTCGCGCGGGCCGGCGATCTCCGTCGTCTCGGCCGTCTCGAAGTCGGAGTCGGACGCGGTGGCGAGGTCGACCAGCGCCTCGGCGACCGTCCGCGCCGCCACCAGCTGGGTGCGCAGCTTCCAGACGTAGCTCACGTTCCCCTGGGTGCCCCACCGCATGAGCTCTTCCACGAACTCGTGGAACTGCGCCGCGCGCACGATGCGTGCCGGAATCGGGCCCGCCAGGGCGGCGTGCTCCTGCGCGACCTTGGCGGCGTTGTAGCCGCCCTCGAACTCGTCGATCCCGATGATCGACACCACGACCAGCCGCCGCGCGCCGGCCCGCTGACCGGCCTCCTGCAGGTTGCGGGCCGAGATCGTGAAGAACTCCGTCGCGGCCTGCCGATCCGGCGACGGCCCGGTGGCGGCGTCGATGATCGTGCCGACGCCGGCGAGGGCCTCGTCCAGTCCCTCGCCCGTGATCACGTCGACACCCTGCGAACGCGAGATCGGCACGACCTCGTACCCGCGTGACTCGAGGATCTCGACGATGGGCCGGCCCACCCGCCCGGTCGCTCCCGCCACTGCGATCTTGGTGCTCTGCGGCATCTCTGTCTCCTTGAAGTGGATTGCGCCTCACTCCGTAGACCCCCCGCGGCACCGCTATGTGACAGCTAGCGCGTCCGGGCGCGGAACGCCGCGAGCGCCTCGCGGGCGTCCGGCTCGTCGAAGAGGCGCACGCAGTGGTGGGTCTCGCGGTCCATCGCCGCGGGCAGCAGCTCGCCGAAGCGCTCGTTCAACATCGCCTTTGTCGCGGCCAGCGCGTCGCGCGAGCTGCGCGAGAAGACCTCGGCCCAGTGGTCGATCCGGGCGTCGAGCTGTTCGGGCGCGACCATCTCGGTCGCGAAGCCGTGCTCCCTGGCCCAGGCCGCGTCGCGCCCGTCGCCGCTGAGGAGCAGTTCCCGCGCGGCCGTCTCGCCGAGCAGCTCGGGCACGAAGAGCGTGCCCGCGTTGCTCATCACGAGTCCGATGCGGATCTCGGGTGTGAGCAGCCGAACGCGGTTCGTGCACAGGCGCAGGTCGCAGCTCGCGGCGAACTCGAGCGCGCCGCCCACGCACACGCCGTCCACCGCCGCGACGGCGGGCACCGGGGAGGCCAGCACCACGCGTGTCATCCGCTGGAAGCCCTCGATCGTCGCGGCCCAAGCGGCCGAGTCGGCCTCGATCGCCGACCGGAGGTCGTCGCCTGCGGAGAAGTGCTCACCGGCGCCGCGCAGCACGACGCAGCGGACACCCGTGTCGCGCCCCGCCTCCTCGACGGCATCCGCGACCGCGCTCATGGTCTCGAGGTCCCACGCGTTTCGGCGCTCCTGGCGGTCCCAGGTCACGACGCGGGCGGCCCCGCGCTCGGCGGTGGTCACGGTCATGTTGCGATCTCCCCTCTGAGTGCCTCCACGGCCTCGGGCAGCGCGTCGTCGCGTGCGGTCCGGTACACGATGCGGGTCTTGTGCTCGGCCACCGGCAGCGAGCCGGGGTCGAGGCGCGTGACGGCGAAGCGCGCACGCAGGGCATCCTCGAGCTCGTCGGTCACACCGGCGAGGTCAGCGTCTTCGGGCGCCTCGACATAGACCTGCAGCGGCGGGACGATCGGGTCGCCGTCGGCGACCACGCAGTACCTGCCGAGCGCCGGATCGTTCGCCAGGATCGCCCCGATCGCCTGCGGGTAGACGTTCACCGCCTGCACGCGCAGCATGTCGTCGCGCCGGCCGTCGATGCGGATCCGCGGTGTGCTCCGGCCGCACTCGCACCGCGACGTCCAGACGCGGCCGAGGTCGGCCGAGCGGTAGCGGAGCAGGGGAGAGGCCTCGCGCCGCAGGTGCGTCCAGACGAACTCGCCGCTCGCGTCGTCCGCGAGCGCGATCGGCTCGCCGCTGTCCGGGTCGACGACCTCGAGCATGGCATGCTCGTCAACGGTCAGGTGCACGCCGTCGCCCTCCTCGCACGCGCCACCCATCGTCGACCAGACGTCGCTCATACCGAAGCTGTCCACGACGGTCGCGCCCCACACCTCCTCGATCTCGCTCCGCACGGCCGAAAGTCCGGCGCCTGGCTCGCCCGCCGTGACGATGCGGCGGATGCCGAGCGAGCGCGGCTCCACGCCGAGCTCGCGCGCCCGCGCGGCGAGGTATGCGGGATACGAGAGCGTTCCGAAGATCGCGGTGATGCCGAGCCGCGGGATCAGCTCGAGCAGCCTGCGCGACTGACCGGTTCCCACGGGAACGACGGTGGCGCCGCTTCGCTCCAGCGCCATGTGGTCCGCGATGCCGCCGGCGTAGAGCGCGTAGTTCAGGCAATGCGCGATCACGTCGTCGGGGCGCAGGCCGGTGATCCGGAAGGCCTCGCCGCCCACCGCGCTGTTGGCCTCGTGATCCGCGCGCGTAAAACCGACGGCCACCGGCTCTCCGGTCGTCCCGGACGTGACGTGCATTCGCACGAGGCGTTCGCGCGGCGCGCACAGGTGCGGTCCGAACGGCGGCTCCGCGCGCTGGCCCTCGCGGAGCTCCTCCTTGGTTGTGAACGGGAGCAGCGGCAGATCGGCCGCGCTCTCCACCTGCGCGCGCACGCCTCGGAGTCGCTCCGCGTAGAACGGGCTCGACGCCTCGAGGTAGGCGAGCTGCTCCTGGAGTGCGCTCACTCCCGCGGCGGCAGTTCGCCCGCTGCGGCGCTCGCGAGCGTAGCCTCGACGGTACGGCCGTAGGCGTCGATCAGCACCCGCAGGTCGGTCTCCGGCGTGTCCTCCTCCTTCGTGTGCGAGACCGGTGGCGAGGACGAGGAGAACAGCATCACGGTCGGGATCAGGCGCGCCATCTCGGCGGCGTCGTGGAGCGGGCCGCTCGGAATGGCGGTGTCCTTGCCGCCGGCGTCCTGCACGGCCTGGCGCGCAAAGCCGATGAGCCGGTGGTCGAACGGGATCGGCGGTATCGACCAGAGGTGCTGCAGCTCAACCGCGCAGCCGTGGTCCGCCGCCGCCTGCTCGCAGGCGGCGCGCGCCTCCGCGAGCATGATCGCCAGTGTGGCCGGGTCGAGGTGACGCTGGTCGAGGAGCATCTCGGTGCGACCTGGCACCGCGGTCACGACGCCGGGCTCGCTCGTCGCGCCGCCCACCGTGCACACCCCCTCGTGCCTGAAGCCGACGTCGCGGATCGCGAGCGCGGCCTGCGCGGTCGCCATGAACGTGTCGCGCCGCATCGGCATCGGGGTGGCGCCGGCGTGAGCCGTCTCGCCGGTGAACACCGCGAGGTGGCGCTCCACCCCGAACGTGCCGAGCACCGTGGCCGCGGGCTCGCCCCTCGACTCGAGCACGGGCCCCTGCTCGATGTGGCCCTCGATGTACGCCCGCGCGCCGCGCAGCCGCGAGCCCGACTCGCGCGCGCGGTCGAGCTCCACGTCGTAGCGGGCGAGCACGTCCTCCAGGCGCTCGCCGTCGCGGTCGCGCAAATCGCGCACCTCGTCGGGATCAAGCGTCCCGGCACACGACGAGGAGCCGAACAGGCTGCGCCCGAAGCGCGCGCCCTCCTCGTCGGCCCAGTCGACGAGCCGAAGGCCGACGGCCGGCCGGCCGGCCTCGGCCTGGCTGCGCAGAGCCTCGACCGCGGTGAACACGCCGAGCGCTCCGTCCAACCAGCCGCCGGAGGGCACGGAGTCCACGTGCGAGCCGACGATCACGAACCCGTCCCCGTCCCCCTCCATGGCGGCCCACAGGTTGCCCGCCTCGTCGACGCTCATCTCCACCGGCAGCTCGTCAAGCCGGGATCGGAGGAAGTCGCGGGCCTTCGTCCACTCGTCCGTCCAGCAGACCCGCCGCGCTCCGTCGGGCCCACCCGTCAGGCGGGCGAGCTCGCGGAGGTCTTCCAGAACGCGGTCGGCGTTCACGTGGCAACCGGCGTACGCGCGCCGAGCGACCTGCGGACGAACCGCCCGTGACCGGGCTGGGTGACGATCTCGCCGCGGTCGTAGACCATCGCTCCGCGGCAGAGCGTGTGGCGCACGCTGCCGGTCGAGCTCTCGCCCTCGAACAGGTCGTAGTCCACGTTCATCTGTGAGGTGTCGGTGGAGAACTCGAACGGGGTCGACGGGTCGAACACGACCAGGTCGGCGTCGAAGCCGGGCGCGATCGAGCCCTTGCGCGCTAGGCCGAAGCGGCGCGCGATCGTCGTGGAGGTCATGTCCACCAGCTCGCTCGGCGTGATCCGCCCGCCCTCCACGCCCAGGTCCCACAGTTTCACCAGCCGGTGCTGGATCATGGCCAGGCCGTTCGGGATCTTCGAGAAGTCGTCGCGCCCGAGCGCCTTCTGCTCCTTGTTGAAGGGGCAGTGGTCGGTGGACACGCTCTCGAGCACGCCCCGCTCGAGCGCGCCCCAGAGGAGCTCCTGGTTGCGTTGCTCGCGGAGCGGCGGCGAGCAGACGTAGAGGGCGCCCTCGAAGTCGGGCCGGTCGAGGTCCTCGACGGTGTTGGTCAGGTACTGGAGGCAGGTCTCGCCCGACACGTGAACGCCGCGCTCCTGGCCCGCCGCGATCTCGTCGGCGGCGAGCCCGCACGTCACGTGCACGATGAACACGTCCGCGCCGGCGAGCTCGGCCAGCCGCACCGAGCGATGGGTGGCCTCGGCCTCGAGGATCTCGGGCCGCGTGCGCGCGTGATAGATCGGGTCCGTCTGGCCGGCCGCGAGGGCGCGCTCGACGAGCACGTCGATCGCCCAGCCGTTCTCGCAGTGGACCATCGTGAGCGCGCCGAGGTCGCGGGTGGTCTCGAGCACGCGGAAGAACAGGTCGTCGGTGACCATCAGCACGCCCTTGTAGGCGAGGAACACCTTGAACGAGCAGAGGCCCTCCTCGACCATCGGCTCCATGTCGGCGAACGTGCCGTCGTCGGCGTTCGTGATCGCCATGTGGAAGCCGTAGTCCACGTGCGCGGCGCCGTCGGCGCGGCCCTGCCACTCCTCGAGCGAGGAGCGCAGCCCGCCCGGCTCCTGCTGGATGACGAAGTCGACGATGCAGGTGGTGCCGCCCGCGGCGGCCGCGCGCGTGCCCGTGTCGTAGTCGTCGATCGAGCGCGTGCCGCCGAACGGCATGGCCATGTGCGTGTGGTTGTCGATCAGCCCGGGCAGCACATAGCACCCGCTCGCGTCGATCACCTCGGCGTCGACGTCGCCGAGAGAGCCCACGGCGAGGATCTCCTCGCCGTCGACGAGCACGTCCGCCACGGACGTCTCGCTCGCGTTCACGACCGTGCCGCCCTGGATCAGCTTTCTCACGTTGCACCTCCCGTTACGCCGACGAAGCGCGGGATGATCTCGCGCCCGTACGTCTCGAGCGTCTCCTCCTGGCCCTCCGTCATGAGATAGATGTTGAACTGGTCGACCCCGATCGACTCGAGCTCCCGGAGCTTCGCGGCCGCCTGCTCCGGCGTGCCAAGCACGCAGAAGCGGTCGCAGATCTCGTCGCTCACGAACGCGCCGTGCTTCGCGCCCACGCGCGAGTGCTCGTCGTAGTCGTAGTGGGTCTCGTCCGGCACGTAGTCGGTCAGCGCCTTGGGCACCACCGAGCCGTCCGCCCCATAGCGCCGGATCAGGTCCCGGACGTGGTTCGACACCATCGCCGGGAACCAGCGCACCTGCTCACGCGCGGCGGCGATGTCGTCGGAGATGTGGCTGGGCGCGCACACGATGCATTTGAGCTCCGCCGGGTCGCGGCCGGCCTCCTCGGCTGCCTTCCGGGCCGTGTCCATCGTCCACTGGATGATGTCCGGGTCGGCGAGCTGGATGATCACTCCGTCGCCGTGCCGGCCCGCGATCGCCAGGACCTTCGGCCCGTACCCGGCCACGTGCATCTCGATGGGCGGCAACTCGGGCCGCACCCAGGTGAGCTCGAGCTCGGTCTCGTTCCACTGGACCTTCTCGCCGTTCATGAACGGCTTGATCATCCGTACGGCGTCCTCGAAGCGGCCGACCCGGACTGGCTGCTGGTTGATGTACCGCCGCGCCGAGTCGCCGCGCCCGATGCCCATCACCATCCGGCCGTTCGAGATGTCGTGGAGCGTCGCGTACATGCTCGCCACGACGGTCGGCTCGCGCGTGCCGGGGTTCGTGACCATGTGGCCGAGCTTGATCGACTCGGTGGCGGCCGCCGCCAGCGCAAGCGTCGGCGTGGACTCCTGCCACAGCACGTGCGAGTCATAGGTCCAGCCGTACTCGAACCCGTGCCGCTCGGCGAGCTGGATCAGCTCCACCAGGCGCTGATAGGGCGGATCGGGGAGGACGGTGACGCCGAAGCTCAGAGCCATCCCGAGCAGCCTACCCCCAGCAACCAGCACCGATGAATTCGCGGTGGCGCGCCGGTCTTAACCTTTGTCTCGAGAGCGAACCGGGAGGACGTGAACATGCCCGACCATAGGACTGGCACCCGCGACGACTGGCAGGCGGCTCGCGATGAACTTGCGAAGCTCGAGGCCGAGCACGCCGAGCTCGGCCGGAAGGTGACCGAGCAGCGGCGCGAGCTTCCCTGGGTTCCAGTGGAGAAGGAGTACGAGTTCGACACCGAGGACGGGAAGAAGACGCTCGCCGAGCTGTTCGACGGGCGCTCGCAGCTGCTCGCCTACAACATCATGTTCGGCCCCGATTACCAGCTCGGCGCCTGCCCAGGATGCTCGAACCTGGGCGACGAGCTGGACTCGACTCGCGTGCACCTGAACCACCGCGACGTGACGCTCATCTGCTTTTCGCGCGCACCGATCGACCGCCTCGTCGCCTACAAGGAGCGGATGGGCTGGCAGTTCCCCTACGTCTCGACGAACGGGACGGAGTTCCCCTTCGACTTCGGGCTCGCGCTCACGCCCGAGCAGGCGCGGGCGATCCCGGAGGTGCAGGAAATGGTCGCAAGCCCGCCGGGGTGGCTCGAGGACTGGGGACGGCAGGTCGGAGCCAAGCTCGAGGACGGGCTGCGCGAAAACCCGAGCTTCATCGCCTTCGCGCGCGACAACGGAACGATCTACCACACGTACACGGTGTCGGCACCCGACCCGTTTGTCGCGCCGTACAACTCGTTCCTGCTCGACCGCACGCCCAAGGCACCGCCGGAGGAGCCCCGCGCCTGGCGCAAGGACGAATACCCGGACTGATTCGGATGGAGCCTGACCACCGCCGGCTCGAGGCGCTGAGGCAAGTCCTCGACGCCTTCAACCGGCACGACCTCGACGCGATCATGTCTCACTTCGCCGACGACTGCGTCCTCGAGACCCCGCGGGGACCCGAGCTGTGGGGGAGGCGCTTCGTGGGCAAGGACGAGGTGCGCCGCGGGCTCGCGGCCCGCTTCGAGGGGATCCCGGATGTCCACTACAGCGACGACGATCACTTCGCCTGCGGGAGCCGTGGAGTGTCGGAGTGGACGATCAGCGGAACGACGGTTGAGGGCGAGCGAATCGAAGTCCGAGGCTGCGACCTTTGGACCTTCGGGGACGACGACAGGCTCATACGCAAGGACTCGTTCTGGAAGATCCGCGAACCGTGAGGGTCGCAAGCGCTCCTAGGCGGACGGGCGGGTCAGGCGTTCGAGCACGCGGGCCGCGAGCGGCATGTGGCGTGTATGCCACGCCGGCGACCTGTGCCTCAGCCAGGGCGAGGGCGCTTCCCAACGGTGACATACCTATAGCTTGCACTCGACAGCCGAGTCGACCATGCAGATCACGCACAACTCTCTCGAAACCGGCTCCGGGCCAAGCGAGTGGTTCACCGGCGCCGTCTACATCGACACCATCGCCACGCCCTCGCCGCCGTCACGGACCGCCGCCGCGATGGTCCACTTCACTCCGGGAGCGCGCACGACCTGGCACACGCACCCCTTGGGACAGACGATCTACGTGACGGACGGCGTCGGCCGCTGCCAGCGACGAGGCGGCCCGATCGAGGTCATCCGACCCGGCGACCGGGTGTTCTTCGAGCCCGGCGAGGACCACTGGCACGGCGCGGCTCCGGATCGCCTCATGAGCCACCTGGCGATCCAGGAAGCCGACGACTCCGGCAGCCCGGTCACCTGGGGCGAGCACGTGACCGACGAGGAGTACACGCGCGACCCGTGAAGCAGACGCTGAAGCTGAGTAAGCGACTCGGGCTCGTCCTGCATCCGAGTCGCGATCCGACGCCGGTGGCCCAGAAGCTCACGAGTTGGGCGCGGTCGCACGGCAAACAGCTGATCGCCGAGGCCCGCGATGCCGCCCGGCTACCCGACGAGGTGGAGCCCGTGAGCGCGGCTCAGCTGGTCGATGAGGCGGAGGCGTTGATCAGCCTCGGCGGCGACGGCACGATGCTCGGCGCCCTGCGCCTCGTCGCCGGGCGGCCCATCCCCGTCCTCGGCGTGAACATCGGCAGTCTCGGCTTCCTGGTCGAGGTCGAGCCCGACGAGCTCGACGCCGCGCTCGACCGGCTCGAAGCGGGCGACTACACCATCGAGGAACACAGCGCAGCGGTGCTGACCGACGGAGCCGAGGAGTCAATCGCGTTCAACGACATCGCCCTCGGCAGCGTGCCCGGCGAGGGGGCGGTACAGGCATCGCTGACCGTGATGGGACGCCCGAGCGGGCGATACCGCTGCGACGCTCTTGTGATTGCCACGCCGATCGGCTCCACGGCTTACTCGTACGCCGCGGGAGGACCGCTCGTGTCGCCGATGCTGGACGCCGTGATCATCAGCCCCGTGGCGCCGATCTCCGGCATCTCCCGACCGGCTGTGGTCTCGGCTCACGAGCCGATCGGGTTGCACCTGATCGAGGGAAGCGGGCAACCGGCGCTTCAGGTGGACGGGACGATCGTGCGACGGGTGCAGCTCGGCGAGGCGCTCTCAGTTCGCCTGCGACCGCGGGCCGGTCTCGTGGTGCGGCTCGACCCCGAGCGCTACCAGCGCCGCAGCGCCTTCAAGCTCAGCGTGCTCGATCTCCCCTTCCTACCCGACGAGATGCACGACGTGCTCCCCGGCGGGGATCCCGTGACCCTGACCCAGTAGTCGAGTCAGGCGGGCGAAGCTACCTCAGGGTTACTCGCTTCGCGACGATGCGGGTGTTGTTCGCCGGGTCCCTCACCCGGGCGATCAGGCGCAGCGCCCCGCTCAGAACCGCTTGATCCGCAGGCCCACGGTCCGGGGCTGAGACCGGTTGCCGGCCGCGTCGGTCGCCCGTATCAGGGCGCGGTAGCGGCCCGGTCGCAGTGCTCGCTTGCCGATCCGGCCGCTGAACCGGATCGTGTTCGCGCCCTGGGCGCCGGCTCGCCGGAGCGAGCCGACCGTCCGGAAGTGAACGTGGCCTCCACGCTTGACCGCTCGCTGGATGGCGACCGTCACGCGGGCCCGCTCGCTCAGGGTGTAGCGCAGCCGGGTCCCGTCCGAAGCCCGGGCGGCGAGCGGCGTGGATGCGCGTGCGACCGTGAACACCGTCCTCGTTGCGCTGAAGCCGCGGATGACCGGCGCCACGGTGTCGGCCGCCCCGGTGCCGCCGGGCTGGCCGCCCGACTTGGCCGGCTGGAGCTCGAAGGCCCCGATGTCCCGGCGCGCGATGCCATCGCCGTTGCCGTCGGCAACCAGCGGGTCGCCGTCGAGGTCGACGCCCTGCGCGGCCGCGGGGTCGCCGGCATCCACGAGCTCGGAGGTCGGGAGCAGCCGGTAGTTGTTGTACTCCGGGGCGACGAAGCCGGTGTCTCCCAGGTTCGAGACGTTCGCCTCGGAGATGCTCGCGGCGGCCCCGATCGACTTGTTGAAGCCGGGGTCGTAGTCCGAGTACGAGGCGGCCACGGTCGCCTCGCCCTTGTCGGTGCTCTCGGCAGACAGCGCCTTGCCGCCAACTCGGAGAATCGAGTTCGTCAGCTTGACCCGAGCATTTTGGGTAGGGGCGAGCGCCGTGGTCGCGCTGACACCCACGACGTCGGGGACATCGGCCGCCGTGACGGTCACGCCGTCTGCATTCACCGTCGTGCTGGCGCTCTGCGTATCCGCCCTAATGCCGGTTCCGTTGGTGCTGGCCAGATGGATCCGGCTGCTTCGGACGGTCGTCACGTTGGCGAGCGCCCTCACGCCGAAGTCGAGCCCCGTGACGAGCGACGACTCGATCGTGCCGTCTCCGTACCGACTCATCACGCCGGTGCCGGCGCTCACAACGGAGCGGCGAACGGTGCCCCCACCGGGCCCAAGCTCCACGGCCGTGGCGTTCGTTTCGCGCGCGAGCCGCACCTCGGAGTCCTCGAGCATGCCATTGGAGAACAGCTTCACGCCATCGCGTCCGTGAGACTGTTCAACTGCCTCGCCGACGTAGATACGCCGGGCGGCGTTCCGTGTGTAGAGCCCGTCGCCATTCGAGTACTTGGGAATCGCGATGGCGAGGTCATGGACGGACGAGCCGACCCCGCCGTTCAGGTTCAGTACCGCCGTCGCGCCGAGCGGCGCGGTGAGCACGGTGTTGTTCTGCCCGGTTCCGATGATCTCGACGGGGCCGGTGCTGTCGTACCTGAACCCGAAGTTGGACGGAGCCATGTAGTCACCGGCGCCTAGGAATATGCGATCGGCGTCGGTCGACTTCTTGGCCTCGTCGAGCGCCGCCTGGAGGTCGTTGAGGTTCGTTCCACCGCAGCTCGTCTGGACGCAGTAATCGGTGGCGTTCGCCATGGTGGGAATCGACAGGGCGATCGTCGCCATCGCGGCGACCGGGACGAGGATGCGGGAGAGCCGGTTCATGCATCGAAGAATCGGTCCAACGCGGGGCCGGCGCCAGATGGGCTAGCCGACGACCATGCGTCGGTTTTTCGCCAACGCCGCTATGTCTGGGCGATGACCAGCACGACCGTCATCAGCGCGATCAGGACGCCTCCGAGCGTGAACAGCGCCACCAACCCGAAGCTCAGCGGTGCCTGGTAGCCGCCGTGGAGCGCCCGGTGAAGGTCACGCTGGCGGCGGGCGCCTGTTACGAGCAGGCCGACGGACAGACCGGCGTAACCCGCGCCGAGCACGATGTATGGCCACGGAGCCACGTGCAGCAGCTCGGGCGCCAAACGTCCCACGCCCAATGCGCCGACGGTCGCCGCCAATGCGGTGCGCCACCAGGCCAGCCACGTGCGCTCGGCCGCCATCGACGTGCGTTGGATCACGTCGTCGGCCACCTGAGCCGGCGGGGGCGGCGGGTCGCCCGGGCGGTCTGGCTCGGTCATGCGCTGATCTAACCACGCCGCTGCCTTACGAGGTTGGGGCGCGGATCACAAGGACCGGCCGGTCGCAGTGCTCGATCAGCTTCCGCGAAACGCTCCCGAGCAGGCGCGAGCGCAGCCCCGTGATCCCATGCGAGCCCACCACAACCACGGCCGCACCGGTCTCCTGCGCCATGGCGATCAGCGTCTCGACGACGTCCACCTCGTCCGGCACGGCTCGCGGCTCCGCGGCCAGGCCGAGTGAGCGAGCGAACTCAGCTCCGTCTGCAGCTACCGTCGAGGCGTGCTCACGTTGGATCCGATCGATGTCTTCGATCGTCGTTGGATCCACGGGCACCGTCCCCATCCCGTACGCGTCGGGTACGCCGACCGCGACCGCCGCCAGCCCGGGCTCCCACACCGTCGCCAGCACGGCCCGATGCCCGCCGAAGAGCTCGGCGGCGCGCCGAACGGCCGCGCGGGAAACCTCCGAGCCGTCGTAGGCGATCAGGATCGGCCTCGCCTCGCTCACCATGGCTCGACGAGCCTACCGCGACGCCGCGCCGAGCCCGACGGCCTCGAGGGCCTCGTCGTGGTCGAAATAGTCCTGCTGGCGGATCACCCTGCCGTTCACGAGCGTGGCCACCGACGCGAGCTTGCCGGTCAACGGCACCCCGCTCGCACGCGCTCGCACGGGCACGTCCATGAGCATCACCAGGCGATCCCCCATGTCGATCAGCTCCAGGGCCTCGATGCGCATGTCCGAGCCCCAGACATCGGATAGCTCCGCCACGTACCTGCGGTAGCCGCCGGCGCCGCGATAGGAGGGCTCCATGAAGCCCGACTCGACGGTCGCGCGCGGCGGGAGAAATTCGAAGTTGGGCGCTCGAGTGGGCGCAAGCGCATCCAGATCGCCGCGGTTGAAGGCCTCCGCCGACACCCGCATCCCACGCCACATGAGCGCCTGCCGCAGGCGGGAGCTCGGAGGAAGCCATGCGACCAGGCGAAGGGAGGGCGCCGCCAGCCACGGCACGCGCGCGAACAGCCGCTGCTCGAACGCGCGACGCTTTCCGTCACGCAACGGAACGGGCTTGCGGACCACCTGGCGACTCGGCATCGCGGCCCAGTATCCGATAGTGGAGCAGTCCGACACGTCGATGCGTGGCTCATGGCAGCTGACGACCCAGATGGGCACGCCGTCGTGGTGATCGCCGCCCCAGCCGCCGGCGAGCTCGAAGGTCCCCTGCCGGCGACCGTGGCCCCGGTGGACATGAACTCGTCGACAATCCTCCCGTTGGCGCCACCCGCACGGCGGATTGCGCCCAGGTCGACATCGCCGCGAGTCCAGGTCAGGCCGGTGCTGGGTCTGCGCGGAGCAGGCGGCGGACGTCCGCCAGGCCGATTGCGCCGAGCAGCATTGGGACGCCGGCGTGCAGGGCGCGGTAGGCGAGCACCGCGGCGGTGGCGGTGGGCAGCGACATCCCGTATAGGACGAACATGCCGATGAGGCCGCCCTCGGCGCTGCCGGGAATCGGGACCAGCGCGCCGCCGTGTCCGAGCGTGTAGGCCAGCACGAGCAGACCGATGGGCAGCCCGGCCGATCCAACCGCATGGAAGGCGGCCGCGAGTGCGGCCACGTCGAAGGCGAAGTATCCGATCGCGCCGGCGATCACCAGGCGGTCGCCCGAGCGCAGCAGCTCGGCGCTCGCGCCGACCCCTTCGCGCAGGTACTCACGCGCGCTCGCGAGTGCGTTGCTCACCCGCCCGGACGGGCCGTTCTTCGCCGACCCGCGCGAGCGCGGCAGGGCGAACACCGCGACGATGACGAGGAGCGCAAGGATTCCCGGCAGGAGCGTCAGCGTGAGCTTCGCGTTTCCGGCCAGCAGGCCGGAAGCGACGCCGAACCCGGCGATCACGACTGCGACGAAGCTGACCAGGCTGGTGATCAGGAAGAGCGCAACGGTCCGGCTGGCGGCGAACGAACGGGGGACACCCGCGCGGTCGAGCAGCACGGCGCCGACGGCCAGACCTCCGGCGCCACCCGACGGCAGCACGATGTTCATGCCCTGCACAGCCAGCGACATGCTCGTGCTGGCACGCGGGCTGGGGCGCCGGCCGTAGACACCGTGGAAGGCGAGCGCGAAGGCCGCGGTCGAGGCCAGCTCCAGGACGAGAGCCGCTGTGATCCACCCTGTGTTCGCTCCGGCGAGCTGATGACCGATGTCCGCGAGGCCGGGCAGCTGCGTGAGAAGCACCGCGCCGACGGCCACGAGGACCGCGACAGAGCCCAGCTTGCGCGCGATCTGGCGGCTGGACGGGAGCTCGACGGGCTCGGCGGTGAGGGCGTGCGCGCTCATGGACTACAGACTCCCTCGAAGGACCCCTACTTCGCGTCGGTGATTCCCCCCTACTGAGACCCTGAACTTTCATCCTCGCCCCGGATCCCCGAGCTCCTTCTCGTACACCGTCCAGCCGAGCGTGGGCGTCATGCCGGCGCGCTCGTAGAGGCGGAACGCGCCGGTATCGCTCGCCGTATCCACGCCGAGCCCGACGCTGCGCTCGCCGCGCTCCCACAGGCGCCGGAACGCGTCGCCGAGGAGCGCCGCGCCCAAGCCCCGCTTGCGCCACGGGCGACGCGTGAAGAGCGTGTGGACCCAGCCCCCGCCGTACGTGTCGCCGGTGGAGATCGTTCCGGCGGCGATCTCGTCTCCCGCGCGCACGACGCACCAGAGCGCCGGATCGAGGCGCTCGCTGTCGAGGTGCGCCTTCGACCACGACTCGAAGTCGCGCTGCGTGTATTCCCAGCTGTCCGCGAACGCCTCCTGGTGCGCGGCGTGGAACTCGCGCGCGTCGCGCTCCGGGTCAAAGCGGACGGCGCGCAGCCCCTGCGGCCACTCGGGTGCCGGCGGCTGCGAATCGAGCTCGATGCGCAGCTCGCGGAAGACCCGGACGGCGCGGTATCCCAGCGACTCGAGCAGCGTGCCGGCCGCGGAGTCGCGCTCCAGGATCGCGTTGTGGATCCTGCGAGCGCCGGAGCGGGCCGCCTCCCCCTCCAGCCCGGTCGCAATCACGGTCCCGATCCCGCGCCCGAGCTCGTCCGGGTGGACGTACCCCTCGACGCGCCAGACCTCGCCCCGCTCGCGCACCGCCGCGTAGCCGACGACACGGTCACCGTCACGGACGACGCGCGTGTCGCGCTCACGGTCCAGCTCCGACCACTCCTCCTCCAGATCGGCCTGCGAGAACACGCCCCCGCAGTACAGCGACGACTCGAGCGCCGCGACCACCTCTCTGACCGCCGCCGCGTCGGCGGCTGCGGCGGGAGTGAGGGAGCCGCGCTCCATGCCGACGCACGCTACGTCATCACGTGCCGCATTTTCCGCTCGACGCGCGCCTACGCTTCCGCGGTGGATTTCACGAGCCTCTGTACGGCGTTCGGCCTGTCGGCGGCGGCCGGCCTGAACGCCTGGCTGCCGCTGTTCGTGGGCGCCCTCGCTCAGCGGCTCGACCTCGTCGATCTGGCCCAGCCGTTCGACGACCTGAGCGGCACCGTCGCGCTGGTCGTGCTCGCGGTCCTGACGATCGCCGACTTCGTCGGCGACAAGATCCCGGGCGCCGACCACGTGCTCCACGCGGTTGGGACGGCGATCGCGCCCGTGTCGGGAGCCGCCCTCTTCACCGGCCAGACCGGAGCGGACACGGACCTGCCCACGCTCGCGGCCGTCCTGCTCGGCGGCAGCGTCGCGGCCTCGATCCACGCCGGGCGCGCCACCGTCCGGCCGATCTCGACCGTCGGCACGGCCGGCCTGGGCAACCCGGTGCTGTCGCTGATCGAGGACCTGGCGTCGCTCGGCCTCGTGCTGGCCGCCTTCATCGTCCCGGTGCTCGCGGCGCTCGCGGTGATCGCCCTTGCGGCACTCATCCTCCTCGCGTGGCGCCGGCGCCGGAGGCCGGCGTGAGGCGGCTCGCGCTGACGGTGGCCGCGGCGACCGTCGCCGCCGTCGCCGTCGAGCGGCTGTACCGCCGCCATCTCCGCGATTGGGTGTTGACCTGGGGTGCCACGCGCGACGAGGTCGACCGCCCGCTGCCCGGGGACGAGTTGCTGGAGCGGCCGGACATCGTCGCGACGCGGGCGATCGAGATCGACGCTCCCCCATCGGCTATCTGGCCGTGGTTGATCCAGATAGGTCCCGGGCGCGCCGGTGCCTACACGTACGACTGGATCGAGAACCTGTTCGGGCTGAATATGCACAGCGCCGACCGGATCGTGCCCGAGTTGCAGCAGCTCGCGGTGGGCGATGTGCTGCGCGCCCCGAGGGGAGGACCTTCGATGCGCGTGGAGATTCTCGAACCCGAGCGGATCCTCTCGAACCGGTCCGAGGCGGGCGACTGGGTCTGGACGTTCGCGCTGGAGCCGCAGAACGGCTCGACACGTCTGATTAGCCGGAACCGGATCGCGATGAAGGGCTCGTCCGCGGGACAGCGATTCGGGATGTTCGTGATGGAGCCGGGCTCGCTCGTCATGGAGCGCAAGATGCTGGTGGGCATCAAGCAGCGCGCCGAGCGGTTCGCTGCTGAGTAGCCTGCCCCCGGTGCGGATAGGGAGGTTTCGCAGGCGGGAGCGGCACGTGGCGCGCTACGCGTGGCCGGCGGGTGTGGCCGCCGCGGGCGGCGCCTGGTACGCGGCCGACAGCCTTCGCCACCGTCGCGAGGCGAGCCACGGCTACAGGCTGCGCGGCGAGGTCGACGTGTCGGAGCCCAGCTTCCTGTGGGCGGCGGAGGCGCTCACCGGCGCGGCCGTCTCGTACGGCAACGACGCCGACCTTCTGATCAACGGCGACCGGATCTTCCCCGCCTACCTCGGCGCCATCCGCGACGCGGAGGAGACGGTGAACCTCCTGACCTACGCGTACTGGCGCGGCGACATCGCGGTCGAGGTCGCGGACACTCTCTGCGCGAAGGCGAGCGAGGGCGTCGAGTGCAACGTAGTGCTCGACGCCGTGGGCGCCGCCAAGATGGACCGCAAGCTCGTCGGCAAGCTGCGCGACGCCGGCGTGCAGGTGTGCTTCTTCCGCCCGCCCAAGCCCTACGCCGTCAAGCGCCTCCAGCACCGCACCCACCGAAAGCTCCTGATCGTCGACGGGAGAGTGGGCTTCACGGGCGGTGTGGGCATCGCCGAGGAATGGACCGGCGACGCCGAGGACCCGGACCACTGGCGCGACACGCACGTCCGCGTGCGAGGGCCCGTGGTCCGCGGCCTACAGGGCGCGTTCGCCGAGAACTGGCTGGAGTGCACCGGCGACGTGCTGGCGGGCGAGCGGTACCTTCCCGAGATCGAGGAGCTCGACGGCGGGGGCGCGATGCAGGTCATGCGGTCCAACGCCACCATGGGCGATACGAATGCCGAGGCGCTCGTCTACCTCGCGCTCGCAGCGGCGAAGCGCTCCATCGAGCTGACCTCCGCGTACTTCGTGCCCCGCCCCGCGTTCACGGATGCGCTGGTCGAGGCGGTCGAGCGCGGCGTGGAGCTGCGCATCCTGGTGCCAGGCTCCCACATCGACAAGGAGTTCGTGCGCACGGCCGGGCGTGCCGCGTATGACGAGCTGCTCGGAGCCGGCGTTGAGATCTACGAGTACTGCCCGACCATGCTCCACGCTAAGACGCTGACCGTGGACGGCAGCTGGTCGTCCGTGGGCTCGGTCAACTTCGACAACCGCTCCTTCCAGCTGCACGACGAGGCCACCCTGTGCGTGCAGAGCGAGCGCTTCGCGGGTCTCCTGCACGACGTCTTCGAGCGCGACCTCGAGCGCTCCGAGCGCATCGACCCGCAGGAGTGGAGCAAGCGCCCGCCGGCGCAGCGAGCGCGCGAGCGCCTCACGAAGTATGCGCGGCGCGAGCTGTAGCGCTCGCCTCCAGCAGCAGCTCGGCCACCTGCTCCGGGTCGTCCCAGGTCGGGATGTGGCCGCAGTCGCGCAGCACGCGCGTGACCCAGGCGGCGGGTGCGCTTCGGGGTGGGGTGACCAGCCGGTCGAGCTCGCCCCAGGCGAGCGTCACCGGAACCTCGATCTGCTCCGCTCCGGAGAACACCGCCGAGCGCATCTCGGTGTTCGCCGCCTCGTATGCCGGAGCGGTCACGTACGCGCGCACCAGCCGCGCGGCCGCCGCGGGCGGCACGCGCTCCGGATGGCCGACGGAGCCGCGCAGCAGCGCACGCCGGCCCCGCCGCGTCCGCACCAGCGCGCTCAGCATGGGCAGCAGCACCCGCCCGGCTCTGCGCAGATCGGGTCCCGCGCGGCGGCCGAGCGGCCGCCTCCAGAACCCCGCGGCGGAGAGTGCGGCCACCGACCGCGCCCGACCCGCCCTCGCGAGCTCGAGCGCCACCCACCCGCCGAGCGAGTTCCCGGCCACGTGCACACGCCCGAGCCCGATCGTGTCGAGGAAGGCCATCACTGAGGCGGCCAGGGCCTGCGGAGTCGGCGGCGTGCCGTCCGGAAGCGGAGCCGAGCGGCCGAATCCCGGCATGTCGAGCGCGATCACCTCACGCTCCGCCGCGAGGCGCGCGACCACGGGCTCCCACACCACCAGCTCGGCACCGAGCGGGTGGAGCAGAATGATCGGCTCACCCGAGCCGGTGCGTAGATGGTTGAGGAGGCCGTCGACCGCCATGGATCTACAGGGACAGACCGCGCTGGTGACCGGCTCGAGCCGCGGGATCGGCCGAGCGATCGTGGAGAAGCTCGCCGCACGCCCGCTCGAGCTGCTGCTGTGCGGTGTGCGCGGCGACGGGCCCGACCCGCCCGCCGCACCGCCTAACGGCGCGCGCGAGGTGCGCTCCATCGAGCTCGACCTGTCCACCCGCGACTCGATCGAGCGCGGCGCCGCCGGCCTGCCGCAGGTCGACCTGCTCGTCAACAACGCCGGCCTCATGACCGGCGGTCTCCTCGAGGAGCAGGAGATCGACGACATCTACGCGATGTTCCAGGTGAACCTCGTCGGCCTCGTGCACCTCACCAAGCTGCTTCTGCCGGCGATGGTCGAGCGCGGCGCCGGCACGATCGTGAACAACGCCAGCATCAGCGGCTACGCCTGGTTTCCGGCGGCCACGACCTACGCTGCGGCCAAGACCGGCGTGGTGGCCTTCAGCGAGTCGCTGAGGCGCGAGCTCGACGGCACCGGAGTGAACGTTCTCCACCTCGTGACCCCGGGGGTCGACACGGACATGCTCGACGCCACGCGCGAGGTGTACGGGCGCCACATGGACGCCGGCTCCTGGAGCGACACCAGCCCGGAGGAGTGGGCGGCGAAGGTCGTGCTCGCCGTCGAGCGCGGCGATCACGTGCTGGGGCCTGGCGGCAGGCTCGCGCTCGCCAAACTCGCCTCGCGCGGGCCGGCGGCGCTGCTCGACACGGTCTCGCGCCGGATGTTCTCGCGCGACCCGCGGTAGGCCGGTTTGGCCAGCAGCGCCTGCACGTCGCCAATCCGGCGCTCGATGAACCCGCCCTCGCACCACGCGAAGTAGAACTCGAACAGCCGGATGAAGCGCCGGTTCGCCCCGAGCCATGCGGCCTCGTCGGCCGCCGCCAGCCAGTTCTCGCGCCAGTTGCGCAGCGTGGGCGGGTAGCCGGCCGTGATGTCCTCGACGTCGAGGATCCACATATCGGTGGCCGCGGCGGTCGAGCGCCGGATCTCGGTGGCCGACGGCAGGCAGCCGCCCGGGAAGATCACCTCGTTCGCAAAGCTGCCCGCGCCCTTCTCGACCTCGAACGCGCCGTCGTCGATGGTGATCGCCTGGAGCAGCATCAGCCCGTCCGGCTCGAGCAGCCGCGAGCAGCGGTCGAAGAAGGTGTCGAAGTGCTTCCAGCCGACCGCCTCGATCATCTCGATCGACGCGAGCTTCGAGTAGTGCCCGCGGAGGTCGCGGTAGTCCTGGAGCACCACCTGGACGCGGCCGTCCAGCCCCGCCTCGCGCACGCGATCGGTGGCCACGGAATGCTGCTCCCGCGACAGCGTGGTGGTGGTCACGCGGCAGCCGTGCTCGCCCGCCGCGTGGAGCGCGAGCGAGCCCCATCCGGTGCCGATCTCGACGAGATGGTCGTCCGGCGCGAGCTCGAGCTTGCGGCAGACCATGTCGAGCTTCGCTTCCTGCGCCGCCCGCAGCGACGTCTCCGGCGTCTCGAACACTCCGCACGAGTACGTCATGGTCTCGTCGAGGAAGAGGGCGAACAGCTCGTTCCCGAGGTCGTAGTGCGCGGCGGCCTGTTCGCGCGCGCGGGCGCGGGTGTTCAGCCTCGTCTGCGCCGCCAGGGCGTTCCGCAGCGGCGCGAAGGGGGAGCGGAGCCTGTCGAGCCGAGGCGCCTCGCGCGCGGCGATCCGGACGAGGGTGACGAGGTCGTCGCAGTCCCACGCTCCGTCGGCGTACGACTCACCGAGCCCGCGGCTGCCACGGCGCGCGAGCGCTCGCCAGAACGAGGGATCGTTCACGCGCACGAGCGCCGAGAGCTCCGCGCCGGCCGGGCCGAAGGCACGACGCTCACCATCCTCGATCACGTCTACCCGCCCGGCACAGAGGCGCTCGAGCAGGCCGTGGATGAGCGTCCTCGCGATCATCGCGCCGGGTGCGGGTGGTAGGGAGCTCCCTTCAGCTTCAGCCTCGCCGCCTGTGCGTAGATCCCCGCCTTGACGCGGGTCGTCATGAACGGCTGGCGGAGCACCGGCCAGGCCGACAGCGCGCGCCGCCGCAGCGCGAGCGTGGCGTCGAAGTTCACCTCGTCGGCGTGCCGGCTCTCCATGTGCACGCGCAGCTGGTCGCCGGGGGTCGTCATGCGAATCCTGTACTCGGAGTCCATTCCAAGGAACGGCGACACGTGAAAAGCCTTGTCGATCGTCGCGTCCATTGCATCCAGCGTGTACGTGTGACGCTCTCCCCACGGCGTGTTCGTGACCTCGGCGAGCACCTTCTCGACGCGCCCGCCGGCCGGGTCGAAGCAGTAGTAGAGGCTCACCGGGTTGAACAGGTGCCCGAACGTCCGCACGCCTGCGAGCAGGCGCACCGGCCCGTCGTGGTCCACGTCGAGGTAGTCCGAGCGCCGGAACCACGCCGGCGCCGGCCGCCGGGCCGACCACAGCGGAACGCGGTCGAGCACCTCCGGCAGCTCGGCCAGGTCGAGGTACGCCATGTACAGGCGATAGCGGAACTCGTGCTCGACCGGCGTGTGCCGGCGGTGCCGCACCCAGCCCTCGTACAGCGCGCTTGCGCTCATAGGGGCGAGCACCCGAGCCGGGCACACACGCGGAGTGCGGATACCACGCCGTCCTCGTGGAATCCGTAGCCCCAGTAGGCGCCGCAGTAGTGCGTGCGCGCCACCCCGCTCACCTCGCTCCAGCGCCGCTGAGCGGCGAGGCCGGCGGGCGTGTACACCGGATGGTCGTAGGCGATCACGCGGATCACGGAGTCCGGGTCGATCGCCTCGGTCCGGTTGAGCGTCACGCACAGCTCCTGCCCGGCACGAAGCGACTGGAGCCGGTTCATGTGGTAGGTGACCGTCGTCCTGCCGACGGGCTCGTCGCGCAGGTGGAAGTTCCAGCTCGCCCAGGCGCGCCTCCGGCGCGGCAGCAGCGAGCGGTCGGTGTGGAGGACCGCCTCGTTGCGCTGGTAGGGGATCGCGCCCAGCACCTCCGCCTCGGCGCGGGTTGGATCGCCGAGCATCCTCAGGACCTGGTTCGAGTGGGCGGCGAAGATCACCTCGTCAAAGCGCTCGGGCTCCCCGCCGGCGGGGGTGATCTCGACCCGGTCGTCGTGTCGCTCCACGCGCCGCACCGGCGTGGAGAGCCGGAGTCGCCGGCCCAGGGGCCGGGTGATCGCCTCCACGTACCGGTCGGAGCCGCCCGTGATGGTCAGCCAGTTGGGTCGCCCGCTCAAGCCGAACATCCCATGGTTGGCAAAGAACTCGGCCAGCATGCTCGCCGGGAAGTCCCACAAGCGCTTCGGGTCGGCCGACCACACCGCGGAGGCCTGTGGCACGATCAGCCGCTTCACGAACTCCTGGGAATAGCCGCCGTCATCGAGGAACTCCCCCAGCGAGGGACCGCTTCCGTTGAGGCCGACGAGCGCCGGTGCCTCGCGGTTGAAGCGCATCAGGTCGCGGATCATCCGGTGAAAGGAGGGGCGGACCAGATGCGATCGCCGCGCGAACAGGCCGTTCGGCCCGGCGCCCTTGTATTCGAAGTCGCCGCCGTCCGAGACCGAGAAGCTCATGTCCGACTGCTGCGTCGCCACGCCGAGGCGGGCCAGAAGCCGTTCGAAGTTGGGATAGGTGCGGTCGTTCAGGACGATGAAGCCGGTATCGACCCGGAGGCTCTCGTCCTCCGTATCCACCCGCACCGTGTTCGTGTGCCCGCCCGCATAGTCGTTCGCCTCGAACACGGTGACGTCGTGGCGCTTGCTCAGCAGGTGCGCGCACACCAGGCCCGACACTCCCGCACCGACTATTGCCACTCGCCCCATTTCCCACTCCTACGCGCGGCGCGCCGAGTCCGATCAGTGGGTAGAGTCGCCGCGACCGAATTCGCGCTGACCAGGAGGACCCGTTGGACGCAAGCCGGCTCAAGTCGATCCCCCTCTTCGAGGACGTGCCCGAGGAGGAGCTCGGGCAGATCGCCACGTTCGCCCAGGAGGTAACGGTCGACGAGGGACGCGAGCTTGTCCGCGAGGGCGACTTCTCCTACGAGTTCATGGCCATCGAGGAGGGTGAGGCGGAGGTTTCCCGCGACGGCGAGCACGTCGCGGACCTCGGCCCGGGCGATTTCTTCGGGGAGATGGGGCTTCTCGAGAAGACGCTCCGCAACGCCACCGTGACCGCGAAGACGTCGATGAAGCTCGTCACGCTCACCGGCTGGGATCTGAAGCGAATGGAGCGGCACATCCCCGAGGCGATCGAGCGCGTACGGACGACGCTCGAAGAGCGCCGGCCAGGGGACTGAACGCCGTGGCGGCCCGGATAGTCCTGTTCGGCGCCACCGGCTACACCGGCCGGCTCGCGGCCAAGGCGATGGTGGAGCGGGGGCTGGAGCCCGTTCTCGCGGCGCGCACGCAGTCGAAGCTCGACGAGCTCGCCGCGGAGCTGGGCGGTGAGCTCGAGACCCGGACCGCCGACGTGTCCGATCCGCCGAGCGTTGCGGCGCTGGTCGAGCGCGGGGACGTGCTGGTCACGACGGTCGGGCCGTTCGCGCGCTGGGGCGGGCCCGCCGCGGCCGCGGCCACGACGAAGCACGCCCACTACGTCGACTCGACCGGCGAGCCGACATTCATCCGCGAGGTGTTCGAGCGGTACGGCCCGCCTGCCGAGGTGGCGGGCATCGGCATGCTCACCGCGATGGGCTACGACTGGGTGCCCGGCAACCTCGCGGGCGCGCGCGCCCTCGACCGCGCCGGCGAGCTCGCGACGCGGGTCGACGTCGGCTACTTCATCACGGGCGGTGGCGCCCGGCCGAGCGGGGGCACGGCCGCGTCGATGGCCGGAGCGATCGTCGCACCCGCTTTCCGGTTCCGCGACGGCCGCGTCCAGACGGAGCGCGGCGCCAAGCGGGTGCGGAGCTTCCGGGTCGGGTCGAAGGACCTGTCCGGTATCTCGGTCGGAAGCTCAGAGCACTTCACGCTGCCCCGCCTCTCGCCACGGCTGCGCGAGGTGAACGCCTACCTGGGCTGGTTCGGTCCCGCGTCGCGGGGGATGCAGGCGCTCTCGGCGTGCACATCCGTCGGAATGAAGGTGCCCGGCGCCGAAAAGCTCTGGAGCGCGGCGACCGAGCGGTTCGTTCAGGGCTCCACCGGCGGACCGGACGAGGAGGCGCGAGCGAAGAGCGGCTCCCACATCGTGGGGATCGCATACGACTCCGCCGGCCGGGTGCTGAGCGAGGTGCACCTCCGGGGCGTCGACGGCTACACGTTCACCGGCCGGATGCTCGCCTGGGCGGCCGAGCGGGCCGCCTCCGGCGGCCTCAAGTCCACCGGCGCGCTCGGCCCGGTCGACGGCTTCGGGCTGGAGGAGCTCGCCGCGGGGGTCGCGGAGGCGGGGCTGGCCGAAGAGGGCGGCCCGGGGGCGAGCGGCGTCCAGTCCGCAGGCCGCGTTCCCGCCAACGCCCGCTGAACGGCGGCATTGAGGGGGCCGGGCCCCCTCGCGAGGTCGCGCGGCGGCGGCTCGCCGCCCTGGTCGGTGCGGCGCTTGGGGCGCTGTTCCTCGGTGCTGCCGTTGGCTCCGGTGACGGCGGCGGCTCTGGGGACAAAGCCGCGGCGGCGAACCCCCAACAGCAGCGCGACCTCGAGGCGGCGCGCGAGGCCGTCGACCGATTGACGCTCCGGCAGCAGGTCGGTCAGGTCACGATCTCGAGCTTTCCGGGCACGACGCGGCCCGAGTACATCCGCCGGCGGCTGCGCGGGCGTGAGACGGCCGGCGTGATCCTGTTCGGCGCCGCGAACGGCGGTGACGCCGCACACTGGCGCCGGCTCACGCGCTCGCTACAGGAGGCCGGGCACGGCAGGGCGCTCGTCATGGTTGACCAGGAGGGCGGCGACATCCGCACCGTGGAGCACGTCGGGCCGCGCGCGGGGCAGCCGTTCCAGGGTGCGCCGGCGGACGTGAGCCGCGTGGCGCGCTCGACCGGTCGGGGTCTCAGGGACGCCGGCGTGAACGTCAACATGGCGCCGGTCGCGGACGTGCCTCGCGCGGGCTCCGTCATGGCCACACGGTCGTTCGCGGGTGACGAGCGCGGGATCGCGGCGCGAACCCGGGCCGCGGTACAGGGCATGCGCGACGGCGGCGTGGCCGCCACCGCAAAGCACTTTCCCGGGTTGGGCGCCGCAACCGTGAACACGGACGACGGGCCGGCGACCATCACGGGGCCGGTCGAGCGGGACCTGGTCCCGTTCCGAGCCGCCATCGCGGAGGGGGTCCCGCTGGTGATGCTCTCCCATGCGAGCTACCCGGCTCTGGACAGGGGCCGGATAGCGTCGCAGTCGCGTGCCATCGTCACCGGGCTGCTGCGCGGGCGGCTCGGCTTCCAGGGAGTGATCGTCACCGACAGCCTCGAGGCTGCCGCGGTGCTGGCCCGGTCGGGCATCGCGACGGCGGCCGAGCGGTCGATCCGGGCGGGGGCGGATCTGATCCTGATGACGGGCTCGGCAAGCTGGAACGTCGTGTACCCGCACCTGCTGAAGGCGGCGCGTGGCGATCGGGCGTTGCGGGAACGCATCCGCGACGCTGCCGCCCGCGTCCTCGCCCTGAAGCGGCAGCTACTCCGCTGAGCGGGCGCGCTCCAGCGCGCGCTCCATCAGCTCTTGGTGCACCGAGCGCGTCTCGCCGGTGCGGCGCGTCCAGTCGCCGTGCGCCGAGAGCTCCCACCCGTAGGTGTCGTCGGCCAGGTAGCGCTCCAGCGTGTCCTCGAGCTCCGCGCGCAGCGACTCCTCCTCCACCGGCGCCAGCAGCTCCACGCGCGTGTCGAGGTTGCGCGGCATGAGGTCGGGCGAGCCGATCCAGTACTCGCGCTCGTCGCCGCGCTCGAAGCCGTAGATCCGCGAGTGCTCGAGGAACCTCCCCACCACGGACACGACGGTGATGTTGTCCGAGATGCCGGGAACGTGGGGACGCAGGCAGCAGATGCCGCGTATCGCGAGATCGACCTGCACGCCGGCCTGCGATGCCTCGTACAACGCCCGTATGCAGCGCGCGTCGACGAGGGAGTTCATCTTCAGGACGATCCGCGCGTGCTCGCCGGAGCGCTTCGCCTCGATGGCGTGCTCCACCTCGCCCAGGAACCACTTCCGCATGTGGTCCGGCGCCACCACCACGCGCCGGTATTCGGGCGTGCGCGCGGCACCGGTCAGCGAGTTGAAGAGCTCTGCGACGTCGGCCGCGATCTGGTGGTCGCATGTGAACAGTCCGATGTCCTCGTACAGACGCGCCGTCTTCGCGTGGTAGTTGCCGGTCCCGATGTGCACGTAGTGGCGCACGCCCGGTCCCTCCCGGCGTACCACCAGCACCGCCTTCGCGTGTGTCTTCAGCCCCGGCAGCCCGTGCACCACGTGCGCGCCGGCCTCCTCCAGCGCGCGCGCCCAGCCGATGTTCCTGCGCTCCTCGAAGCGGGCCTTCAGCTCCACCAGGCAGACCGCCTGCTTGCCCCTCTCCGCGGCCTCGATGAGCGCGGGCACCAGGGCCGAATCGTCGGACGTGCGGTACACCGTGATCTTGATCGCGAGCACGTTCGCGTCGCGCGCAGCCTGCCGGATGAACCGCTCGAGGCTCGCGGCGAACGAGTCGTAGGGGTGGTGGACGAGCTGGTCGCCGGAGCGCATCACCGCCAGCACGTCGACATCGCCGTCGTCGGTGCCGCCGAAGGCCGGGGGCACCTCGGGGGTCCACGGGTCGTACCTGAGCTCGCGGTGTCCGTCCACCTCGTACAGCGCCATCAGGTCGTCCAGGTCGAGCAGGCCGTGGATGTCGGTGACCTGCGACTCCTCGATCGCGAGCTGCTCGACGAGGTAGTCGCGCATGTCCGGGTCCATCGTCGACGCCACCTCGAGCCGCACGACCTCGCCGAAGCGGCGGCGCCTCAGCTCGTCCTCGACGGCGCGGAGCAGGTCGTCGGCCTCGTCCGAGACCGTGAAGTCCGCGTCCCGCGTGACCCGGAAGAAGTCGTGCCGCACCATCTCCATGCCGGGGAACAGCTCGTCGAGGTGCCGGGCGATCACCGATTCGAGCGGCACGAACGTGTCGTCGCCGATCGGCACGAACCGCGGCAGCACCTCCTTCGGCACCTTCACGCGTGCGAACGTCTCCACCCCCGAAACCGGGTCCCGCACGAACACGCCGATGGAGAGCGACAGGTTCGAGATGTACGGGAACGGCCGTCCCGGGCCGACCGCGAGCGGCGTGAGCACCGGGAAGATCTGCTCCGCGAACAGCTTGTCGGTGCTCTCGAGCTCCGGGTCGGTGCAGTCGTCGATGTCCATGACGCGGATGCCCTCGCGGGCGAGCGCCGGCCGCACGTCCGCCTCCCACGCGGTCGAATGGCGGCGCGACAGCGCGAGGTGCCGCTCCCTGAGCCGTTCCAGCGTCTCCCGCGCCGACAGCCCGTCCGGACCGCGTGCGTCGATGCCGGCGTCGACCTGGTCGTGCAGACCGGCCACGCGCACCATGAAGAACTCGTCCAGGTTGGATGCATAGATGGAGAGGAACTTGACCCGCTCGAGCAGCGGGGTGCGCTCGTCCTCGGCGAGCTCGAGCACGCGCTCGTTGAACTGGAGCCACGAGACCTCGCGGTTCGCGAACAGCTCGGGCGAGTCGAGAGTCGGTACCTCGCGCGGTGCGGTTACGGCTTCCATGGTCCCCCTATATGGTGACGCCTAGTGCTGTGGTTGTTGCGCCATGGAGACGCCGCGGAGGGCTCGCCGGACGCGGAGCGGCCACTCACCGAGAAGGGTGAGCGGCAGTCGCGCGCCGCGGGGCGGGCGCTCGCCGCGCTCGGAGTGCGGATCGACGCGTGCATGACGAGCCCGAAGGTGCGCGCGGCCGACACCGCCAAGCTCGCCTGTGAGGCGCTCGGAATCGAGCCGCAGCTCGAGCCCAAGCTTGCGGGCGGGCCGTTCGACGCCGAGGCGCTGGCCGCCGGCCTCGGCGACAACGTGCTGCTCGTGGGGCACGATCCCGACTTCTCCATGGCCGTGCACGCTCTCACAGGAGCCCAGGTGCGGATGAAGAAGGGCGGGCTGGCGGGCGTGGAGAAGGGTGAGCTCAAGACGCTCCTCCGCCCGCTCGAGCTGAGCGCGATCGCGGGCACGGACTAGCCAAGCCGCCGTCCCTCCACCAGCTCGAGCAGAAGTCCCTCGCGGAGGCCGCCGCGCGCGATGCGGAGCGGCAACCGGAGCAGGTCCGACAGCGCCTCCAGGATCAGGATCCCCGCGGGAAGGAGTCGCACCCGCTCGGGGTCGAGCTCGAAGCGCTCCGCCACCTCTCCGATCGGCGTGCTGGACAGCACGCGAATCCCGCGCTCGAGCGTCTCGTGCGCAAGCTCGGCGCCCACGAGGCGCCGCAGCGACGTTGCCGTGCCGCCCACGGCCACGGCGCTGTCGGCCGGCGGCGGCTCCAGTCCCTCGAACGTCCCTTCGACGTGCCGGCGTACCTTCCCGAGCTCGGTCGCCGAGGGTGGGTCCGAGCGCAGGTACGAGTCGGCGAGGAAGCCCGAGCCGATTCTGAACGACTCGGACCAGGCCATCCTGCCGTTCGCCTCGCCGATGGCGAGCTCGCTCGATCCGCCGCCCACGTCGATCACGGCGACCGTCCCTTCCGGCGCCTCGATCAGGGTGCGCGTGGCCCCTACGAAGGACAGCCGCGCCTCCTCCTCGCCCGAAAGGATGCTCAGCTCCATGCCGCCGGCGTCCTGCACGGCGCTCACGAGGGCGTCCCGGTTCCGCGCGGTCCTGATGGCGGCCGTGGCCACCGCGACGATGTGCTCGGCTCCGACCTCGGTTGCAACCGCCGCCTGCGTGCGGACCACCTCGGCGGTCTCCGCGATCTTCGCCGCCGGTATCAGCGCGCCGTTCCCGAGGCTCCTGCCGATGCGCGTGAACGCGCGCTGGGTGACGAGCTCCCGGAGCCTTCCCTCACCGGCATCCGCCACGAGCAGGCGCGTGGTGTTGCTGCCGATGTCGATGCAGGCGCAGATCAAAAAGTGGGCGGTACCGCGACGGGGTGCGAGGCGTCCTCGAACTCCCTGAAGAGCCCGGTGACGACAAACGCGGTCTGCTCGCCGATGTCGACGGCATTGTCCCCGATCCGCTCGATGCATCGCCCCACGAGCATCATGTGCATCGCCCACTCGCGCCTGTCCGGCTCGTCGCCCAGTTCGAGCGCGGTGCGGAAGACGTCGCGGTTCAGTTCGTCGATCACGTCGTCCTGCCGGACGAGGTCCTGCGCCATCTCGACGTCTCGGCGCGTGAACGCCTGGCCGCACTGCACGACCTGCTGCCGCGCCTGGTCCCCCATCTGCTGAATGAGGTCGAGCAGGCCCTGCTCGGCCGGCGGCTGATAGCCGTCCAGAGGGACGAGCTTGCACATGTTCACGCACTGGTCGCCCATGCGCTCGACGTGCTTGATCACATGGAGTAGCGCCGCCACGACGCGCAGGTCGCCCGCAACCGGCGCCTGCAACGCCAGCAGAGACAGGATTCCCTGGTGGACCTCCAAGTAGCGGCCGTCGATGCGGTCGTCGTCGGCGATCACCATGCTCGCGAGCTCGATGTCCTGGTTGCAGACGGTCTCGAGCGAGCGGTCCAGGGCGGTCACGACGAGGTCGAGTCCTCCGAGCGCGGACCGCTCGAGGCCCCGAAGCTCCTCCTGGAAGTGGGCTCTGGAGGTGTCCGACATGAGCGTGCTAGCCGACCTTGCCCGTGACGTACGCCTCGGTCCGGGAGTCGGAGGGGTTCGTGAAGATCTTCTCGGTGTCGTCGAACTCGACGACACGGCCAGTCCGCTGCTTGCCGGACTCGTCGAGCTCCACGGTGAAGAAGGCGGTCTTGTCGGACACGCGCGCTGCCTGCTGCATGTTGTGAGTGACGATCACGATCGAGTAGTTCCGCTTGAGCTCGAGCATCAGGTCCTCGATCTTCCCGGTCGAGATCGGGTCGAGCGCCGAGCAGGGCTCGTCCATGAGCACCACGTCCGGCTCCACCGCCAGTGCGCGCGCGATACAGAGCCGCTGCTGCTGACCGCCCGACATGCCGAACGCGTTGGTCTTGAGCCGGTCCTTCACCTCGTCCCAAAGCGCGGCCTGGTGGAGCGCCCGCTCGACAATCTCGTCCATGCTCCCCTTCATGCCGAGCACTCGGGGGCCGAAGGCGATGTTGTCGAAGATGGACTTGGGGAAGGGGTTCGGCTTCTGGAACACCATGCCGATCCGCTTGCGGACCTCCACCGCGTCCACCTCGGGGCGATACAGGTCCTGATCGTGGTAGAGCACCTTGCCCTCCACGCTGGCGGTCGGAATCAGGTCGTTCATCCGGTTCAGACAGCGGATGACCGTCGACTTGCCGCACCCCGACGGCCCGATCAGGGCCGTGATGTCGTTCTGGCCGATGTCGAAACTGACGTCCCGGACAGCCGGCTTATCGCCGTAGGCGACGCCGAGTCCGTGGAGCTGGAAGATTGGCGGCGGGGGCGTGTCGCTTGGCTTCGGGCGCTCCGCCGTAGCGGTCGGATGCGGCAGGTCCACGCGGATCTCCGGATGCTCGGTCACTTGGTCGGCCAACTCTAAATCACCTACCACTTCTGTTCGTAACGGTTTCGTAGCCAGATCGCGATGCTGTTCATGGCGAGCAGCAGTATCAGGAGGAGGAGGATCCCCGCTGCCGCTAGCGGCCGGTAGTCGTTGATGTCGTTGGATGCCCGCGAGATCCAGTCGAAGATCTGGATTGGCATTGCCGTGAATGGCGAGTCGAGCCCGGTCGGGTTGAACGCGATCACGGTAGCGGCGCCGACCACGATCAGCGGCGCGGTCTCGCCGATCGCGCGCGAGAGCGCGAGGATCACGCCGGTTGCGACGCCCGGAATGGCCGCAGGGAGCACCTGGCGCCAGATCGTCTGCCATTGGGTGGCGCCGAGCGCCATCGAGCCCTCGCGGATCGACGGCGGAACGGCGCGGAGCGCCTCGCGTCCGGCGATGATCACCATCGGCAGCACGAGTAGGCCCAGCGTCAGGCCTCCCGCCAGTATCACGTTCCCGAGGTGGAGCGGACCGCGCACCAGGAACGCCAGCCCAAGGATGCCGTAGACGATCGAGGGCACCGCGGCCAGGTTCTGGATGTTCAGCTCGATCAGCCGGTTCCACCAGCGGTTCGGGTCGGCGTACTCCTCGAGGTAGATGGCGGTGGCGACCCCGACGGGCACGATGAAGACGGCAACGACGCCCATCAGCCAGATCGTGCCCCAGAGTGCCGCCTGGATGCCCGCCTTGTCGGCGGTAATCGACGTAAAGCTGGTGATGAAGTGCCAATCGAGCGTGCCCGTTCCGTCTCGGATGACGTCGACCAGGAGTACCGCCAGGAGGCCGATCGCGATCGCCAGCGAGGCGAGCAGCGCGAGCCGAAAGGCCACATCCTTCGCCCGCCGCGAGCCGGAGGACCGGCCGATCGGGGCTTCCATGGCGCTCACTCGTACACCTGCCTGTACTTGCGCACGAAGCGGATCGAGATCATGTTCATCACAAACGTGATCAGGAACAGCGTGGTGCCCACCGCGAAGATCGTCTTGTAAGCGATCGAGCCCGTGGCGGCGTCACCCTTGGCGGTCGCGCCGATGAACGCCGTGAGCGTCTCCATCGACTGTCCTACGTTGACCCCCCACTGCGGCTGCTGGCCGCCCGCGATGAGCACGACCATCGTCTCGCCCACCGCCCGCGACAGGGCGAGCACGATGGAGGCGACGATCCCCGAGAGCGCGGCCGGGAACACCACGCGGACGGCGACCTGGAACTTCGATGCGCCGAGCCCGAACGCGCCTTCGCGCAACGACTGCGGGACTGAGCGCATCGAATCCTCCGAGATCGACGCGACGATCGGGATGGTCAGGAAGCCGATGATGATCCCGGCGGCGAGCGCGTTGAAGATCCCGACGTGGAGGTTGAGGACGTCGCGCAGGATCGTCGGCGTGAAGAAGGTCAGCGCGAAGTAGCCGAACACGATCGTGGGGATGCCGGCGAGCAGCTCGATCGCGGGCTTGATCGTCTTCCGTACGCGCGGCCGTGCGTACTCGCTCAGATAGATGGCCGCCCCGAGCCCGAGCGGGACGGCTACGAGCATCGCGATCAGGCTCGTGGCGAAGGTCCCGACGACAAGTGGCAGGACCCCGAAGCTCGGCGGCTTGAACAGTGGCGACCACTTGGTCCCGAACAGGAAGTCGTGGATACCCACCGCGCGGAAGAAGACGATCGTCTCCTGCAGCAGGGCGATCACGATGCCCGTGGTGGTCAGCAGCGAGATCAGCGCGGCGAGCAGCAGGAGCCCCTTGATCACGGCCTCCCCCCAACGGCGACGAGCCGCCCGGAGGCTCGGAGCCTCCGGGCGGCCGCTACGACCGGCAGCTGTTGTGGCTGCCTCCAACTACCCCCCGAGCGCGGTCTTTGCCTTGGCCGCCTGGTCGGGATCCATCGCCACGATCTGCGAGGCGTCGGCGATGGCCTGGTAGTTGTCGTTCACGTACTGGAGGAAGGCCTTGACCTCCGGCCGCTTCAGCGCCTTCGTGCTCGGATACATGAACAGCGGGCGCGACAGCGGCTTGTACTCGCCTGACTGGATCGTCTCGGTCGTGGGCTCGACGCAACCGCCGCCGCCGTCGACCGTCACCAGGTTCAGCTTGTCCTTGTTCTGCTCGTAGTAGGAGTGGCCGAAGTAGCCGAGGCCGCCGGGCTCGCCGGCCACGCCCTGAACCAGGACGTTGTCGTCCTCGGAGGGCGAGTAGTCCTCGCGCGAGACGCCCTCCTCACCGTTGATCTCACCGGTGAAGAAGTCGAACGTGCCCGAGTCGGTGCCCGGCCCGAAGAGCTTCAGCTCGGTGTCGGGGAGCTTCGGGTTGATCTCGCTCAGGCTCTTGACCTTCGAGCCCTTGTTCCACAGCTTCTTCAGCTCGGCTGTGGTGAGGCAGTCGACCTTCAGGTCGGGATTGGTGACGACGGCGATGCCGTCGTTCGCGACCTGGATCTCCTTGTAGGTGATCCCCGCCTTCTTGCAGACCGGGGCCTCCTCATCGGGCTTGATCGGCCGTGACGCGTCGGAGATGTCGGTCTCGCCTGCGCAGAACTTCTCGAAGCCGCCGCCCGTACCCGAGGTGCCGACCGTGATCTTCACGTTCGGGTTCTCGCCCTGGAACGCCTCCTGAGCGGCCTGGGCGAACGGGGCCACGGTGCTCGACCCGTCGATCTTGATCGTGCCGGACAGGTCGCCTCCGCCACTGCTGCTGTTCGAGCTGCTGCTGCTGCTGTCGTCGTCGCCTCCGCACGCCGTCGCGCCCAGCGCAAGGGCGCCGCATGCGGCAATCGAAATAAGGATCTTCTTCATGTCCCGCACGCTCGCATCACCCACGGGCGAGTCTGTTATCCGCCTGTGGCCGCCTTGTAAAAAGGATGTGAACGCCGGCTGCTACTCGGAGGAGAGCCGGTAGCCGAACCCGAAGTGCGTGTGGATGTAGGCCCGGCCGGGGAGCGCCTCGTCCAGCTTCTGGCGAAGCCTTGCGATGTACACGTCGACCGACCGGTCGGTCTTCCGGTAGTGCTCCTCCCACACGGCCTGGTAGAGCTCCTCGCGCGAGACGATGCGATCGCGGCGCTCTGCCAGCGCCGTGAGCACGTCCAGCTCGCGAACCGTCAGCTGGAGCGGGCGCCCGCCGGCCAGGGCGAGGTATTCAGTGGGCCGAATCTCGAGCTCTCCGACGACCATGGAGAGCGACTGTGCCAGTCCCGGCCCGCAAAGACGGTTATTTCGGCGTTTCCGGCTTGTGAAAAGCCTGTGAACGCGAAACGCTCCGTTGGGCGTCTCTTTATGCTTCCGGGAGATGGCGGATCTGCGAATCGCGATCCTCGACTCTGATTCGGGGTTCGTGCGAGTGCTTGTGAAGCGGGCCGCGGACCTCGGCTGGCAATACCGGTGCCTGGAGGCGGCCCCGCCCGTCGAGGAGTTCGTGGCAATGCGCGTGAACGCGCTTGTCGTCGACCTCAGCCTCATGGGCCCCCGCGCGTGGGAGTTCCTCGAGCGCGTGACGGCGGCGCTCCCCGGAATGGGCGTCGTGGTCTGCACCGGCCGCACCAGCGTGTCGCAGCGGGTGCGCGGCCTGCGCGCCGGCGCCGACGACTGGATCACGAAGCCGTGCCACCCCGAGGAGGTGCTCGCGCGCATCGAGGCCGTGGTGCGGCGCCGCAAGCGCGCCTCCGCGCGGGTCGAGATGGGCCCGCTGGTGGCCGGCGAGCTGGAGATCCGGGCGGACCAGTTCCAGGCGTTCGTGCGCAGCCGCAGCGTCGACCTGACGAGGCGCGAGTTCGAGCTGCTCCAGCTGCTGGCGCAGGCGCAGGGGAAGGTGCTCCAGCGCGAGGAGATCTACCAGGCGGTCTGGGGCTACGCCATGGCCCACGGCGACCGGTCGGTGGACGTGTTCGTACGCAAGGTGCGCCTGAAGCTCGAGACCACCTCGCCGGACTGGAGTTACATCCACACGCACTTCGGCGTCGGGTACCGCTTCCAGCCCGAGCGCTCGGGCGGCCCGGACGAGGCCGCGGCGTTCGAGGAGGAGCTGCGCAGCCCGCCGGCATCTGCCTCGGAGCCCACCGAGAGCATCCTCAGTAGACAGTCGTAGGCGTTAGCCATACTGCGCCCGCATGTCGAGGAATCAGCGGATTGGGCTGCTCGCAGCCGCCGCGGTGGTGGTCGTCGTGGCGATCGTGGTCGCGGTCGCGAGTGGCGGTGGGAGCGACGACAACACGACGGCTCAGACGACGACTCAGGGCGGGTCCGGCGGCACCGGGACCACCACGACGGCCGCGCCGCAGCCGACCGAATTCCGCCTTCAGATCAAGGGCGGCGAGCCGGTCGGCGGCGTGCAGGACTTCAAGGTGAAGAAGGGCGACAAGGTGACGATCGTCGTCACCGCCGACGCGCACGACGACATCCATGTCCACGGCGTCGATATCGAGAAGCCGGTCGAGCCGGGCAAGCCCACAACCTTCAGGTTCACTGCCGACACCGAGGGCATCTTCGACATCGAGAGCCATGTGGCCGAGGACGCAGGCCGTGAGCCGCAGATGGCAAAGCTGACGGTCGAGCCCGACTGACCTGAGTCGTGTTCCTGATCGCCCACGGCATCTCGGTCCGCACGGACCTGCCGGTGCCGGAGGTCATCTTCTGGTGGGCCGCCTCGATCGTCCTTGTGGTGTCCTTCGTCGGGCTGGCGACGCTGTGGCCGAAGCCGCGGCTCCAGGACCCGGCCTGGCGGCCGCTGCCGGGGGGCGTCGGGCGAGTGCTGGCGAGCCGGCCGGTCGAGATCGTCTGCGGCGCAATCGGCGTCTTCCTGTTCGCGCTGACGATCTACGCGGGCTTCGCGGGCTCCCAGAGCACCACCGCCAACTGGACGCCCATCTTCATCTTCGTGATCTTTTGGCTGGCGTTCGTGCCGCTGGGCATCCTGTTCGGCGACGTCTTCCGAGCGTTCAACCCGTGGCGGGCGATCGGCCGCGCCGTCGCCTGGATCGTGCGGACGGTCTCGCGCGCCGAATTGCCCGAGCCGCTCGCATATCCCGCCTGGCTGGGCCGCTGGCCGGCCGCTGCAGGGATCTTCGGCTTCGCGACGATCGAGCTGGTCTACGCGGGCCGCAACCAGCCGAAGAACCTCGCCATCGCGGTGCTGGTGTACTCGGCGCTGACGTTCATCGGGATGGCGCTCTACGGCGTCGAGCGCTGGGTGAACCGGGGGGAGGCTTTCTCGGTGTACTTCAACCTCTTCTCGCGGATCTCCGTGTTCGAGGCGCGCGACGGGGTGGTCGGGCTTCGGAAGCCGCTGTCCGGGCTGCCGCAGCTCAGGCCGATCCCCGGAACGGTTCCGCTGCTCATGGTGATGATCGGGACCGTCTCGTTCGACGGCTTCACGAACAAGCGCACGTGGAACAGCCGCTCACCGGACATCGCCCAGTTCTTCCAGGACCACCTCAGCCTGTCGCCGGAGCATTCGCTCGAGCTGGCGTTCCTGCTCGGCCTGCTCGCGATGGTCCTGTTCATCTCGGGCTTCTACTGGCTCGGCATCCTGGGCGCGCGAAGCGTGGGCGGGGGCTTCAGCGCCCGGGAGCTCGCGGGCCAGTTCGTGCACACGCTGGTGCCGATCGCGGCCGCGTACGTGGGCGCCCACTACTTCACGCTGCTGCTCTACCAGGGCCAGGCGATGGCCTACCTGGCCTCGGATCCGCTCGGGGACGGATCGAATATCTTCGGCACCGCCGGGTGGACGGTGCACTACGGCCTGATTGGGTCGAATGTGGAGTGGTATGTGAAGGTGGCGATGATCGTCTCTGGCCACGTGGCCGGCCTGATCCTGGCGCATGACCGGGCCATCGCCATCTACCGCGACGCGCGCCAGGCGGTGCGCTCCCAGTACTGGATGCTGGGCGTGATGCTCGGCTTCACGCTGCTCGCCATCTGGCTGGTCTCGGAGTCGAACACGTGATGCTGCCGATCGCCCACGCCGGCCACTGGCTGACCGGCATCGCCTACTTCCTGCCGGTCATCTGCTTCCTGGTCTGGCTGGGGATCACCCAGCTGCGGGAGCGTCGCCGGAAGAGCTAGAGGGTGTAGACGAGCTCGACCGAGCCGCCGGGCAGAGCGCGCGAGCTCTCCAGCGTCAGCGGGGTGGCGGGATCGACCGCGTCGGTCAGGCGCATGCCGCCGCCGAGGAACACCGGCACCACGAGCAGGCCGAGCCTGTCGAGTGCCCCGAGCGCGCGGTAGGTCTCGATCGTCTTCGGCCCGCCCACGAGGTGAACGTCGCCGCCGCGGTTGGCCTCGCGGAGCTGATCGAGCAGCGCCTGTGGGTCGGTGTCGACCACGACGTGGTCGGGCGTGCCCTCGGGGCGGTGCGATCCGAGCACGAACACGTCGAGGCCGGGCCACGGCCACCTGCTCGCGGTAAGAGCCGGCTCGAACGTGGTCCGTCCCATCAGGACGGCGTCGAGGGTCTGCTGGAACTCCGGGAAGCCGTGGCTCTGACCCGAGATGAACGCCGGATCCGCGATCAGCGACGGCCACCCGTCCGGCGTCGTGACAAAGCCATCGGCACTCATGCTGAGACGCGTGCGGATCTGCATCTGAGCTAGTACAGCTGATCAGCTCCGGGTTGCCTACATGGGGGATGCGTCAGCAATTCCGAGATGATGCGCTCATGGACTGGAAGCTGGAGCTCATCACCGTGCCGGTCAGCGACGTCGACCGGGCCAAGACGTTCTACACGGACCGGGTCGGGTTCAACGCCGACCACGACCACACGGTCAGCGACGAGCTCCGGTTCGTTCAGCTGACACCGCCCGGGTCGGCCTGCTCGATCGCGATCGGGATGGGCCTGACCGAGATGGCGCCCGGCTCGCTGCAGAACATTCAGCTCGTCGTATCGGACATCGAGGCCGCCCGAGCCGAGTTGCTCGAGCGCGGGGTCGAGGTCAGCGAGGTCAGCGAGCTGCCCGGCGGACAGTTCGTATTCTTCTCAGATCCGGACGGGAACGGCTGGGTGGTTCAGCTGCCGGCCGGCGCGTAGATCACCCCTAAGAAGTAGATCTTCACCCCCTACGGGGGTCGTGCCCGAACCCGCTGCGTGCCAGGGTGAATCATGCGCCGACCACCGGTCTCGGCGTGTGTCCTGACCATCCTGTTGGTCTCGTTTGTCTGGGTAGGCCGGGCGTCCGCTGCGGACCCCGTGATCGCCGCGGCCGGTGACATCGCGTGCGCGCACGACGACCCGCACTACAACGGCGGCGCGGGCTCCCCCGGCTTCTGCCGCCAGCGGGCGACCTCGGACGTGATGGTGGGCGCGGGCCTGGCCGCCGTTCTTCCGCTCGGCGACATCCAGTACGACAGCGCGTCCGCCACCGAGTTGAGCCTGGTCTACGACCCGACCTGGGGGCGCGTCAAGTCGATCAGCCGCCCCGTGCTGGGGAACCACGAGGGCGCGGGCGCGGACTACTTCGACTACTTCAACGGCAAGGGTGTGGCGGACGGCCCGGCCGGGCAGCGCGGCAAGGGGTGGTACAGCTTCGACGTCGGCGGCTGGCACATCGTCGCGCTCAACTCGAACTGCGGCCGCGTTGGCTGTACGGCCGGATCGGAGCAGGAGCAGTGGCTGCGCGCGGACCTCGCGGCTCATCCGACGACCTGCACGCTCGCGTACTGGCACCACCCGCGTTACAGCTCCGGGCACGACGGCAGCAACGCGTTCATGCAGCCGCTGTGGCAGGCGCTCGACGACGGCGGCGCCGAGATCGTGCTCTCCGGCCACAGCCACGACTACGAGCGCTTCGCCCCGCTCGACCCCACCGGTGCCGCGGCGCCCGACGACGACGGCATCCGCCAGTTCGTCGTGGGCACCGGCGGTGCGTTCTTCACCGGCGGCCTCGACACCCTGATCCCGAACAGCCAGATCGCTCAGAACGACACGTTCGGCGTCCTGTTCCTCACGCTCCACGACACGTCCTACGACTGGCGGTTCGTGTCCGAGGTGGGCGGGACGTTCACGGACACGGGCACGACGCTGTGCCGGGATGCGCCGCCTCCGCCCCCGCCTCCGCCTCCGCCTCCTCCGCCGCCACCGCCCCCTCCGCCCCCTCCGCCACCACCTCCGCCTCCGGATCCCCCCGCCGAGCCGCCCCCGGCTGAGCCGAACCCGCCTCCGGGCCCGGCGGCGTCGCCTGTGGGCGATCGAACGGCGCCCGTGGTCTCGAGCCTCAGGCTCGACGGCGCGACCTTCCGTTACAGGGTCTCCGAGGACGCTCTCGTCACGTTCCGGATCCGGCGGTGCCGCTTCGCGGCGCAGGGTAGCCACGGCAGCCGGACATGCTTCCCGCGCTCACCCGTGAAGAGCTTCACCCAGCGCGCGAAGAACGGCAAGAACGCCAGGAGATATGGCGGGCTCGGGCGGCTGCAGCCGGGTACCTACCTCGCTCGGGTGCTCGCGACGGATGCGGCCGGAAACCGCTCGCGAGGAGTGACGGTGCGCTTCAGGGTCGCCGGCCCTGCGCGAACCTAAGACGGGAGCCGTCGACCGAGCCGGTCCAGTGCGCGGAGCAGGGCTCGCTGCAGCGCGATTGGGATGCGGGGCAGGAAGAATTCGGCCTCGTGCGGTTTAGCGCTCGCCATGCGCAGCGGGTTGCCGCGGCCTTTGGCGTTCACGTGGCCGGCGCGGTCCAGGGCGAAGCTGCGTTCGATGAATCGCTCGTAGGTGAGTGCAGGTCTTAGCTCGGCGACCATCTCGACATCCTCATTCCCAGCAGGGCCAACTGTGTGCGACTCCCCGGGCGGACTGACCACGGTGTCGCCGGGCGAGAGCACACGGTCAGCTCCACCACTTCTGGACCGCACAGACCCACTGACCACTGTGATGCGTTCCTCCTGATGCGGATGAACGTGCAGCGGCGGATGTGTGGCGCCGCCGCGCATCCAAAGGTCGAAGCTCAGTAGCTCGCCGCCGCTGCTGGCGGTGCTCTCACGGCAGATCACGCGCATCCCCATGTTCGGAGCTTCAATCGTCTCGCCCGGATGCATCGCTTGGATCCTCGCACTCCGACGAGGCGAGGGGCGGTGGGTTGTGTCAGCGGCGACGGATGATCCGCACGCGCGTCACGTTGGTGCGCGACTGGCCCGCGCCGTTGCGGGCGGCCAGGGTGGCCTGGCCGCGGCGGCAGGGCGCGGAGTGGAGCCAGCGGCGGGCGCTGAGTGGCACGCGCATCCTCACCGTCTTGCGCTGACCGGCGCGGATCGCCAACCGGGCGCGGCCCAGGCGCAGGGTCGACAGTGCGCTTGAGCCGGCAAGCCGGCGGCGGGCGGTCAGCGTGGCACGGCCGGCGCAGCCGCCGGGCGTGCCGGCGGGGCAGCTCAGCACCGCCCGCACGTAGCGCCCATCGAAGCGCAGGCGGGTGGAGGCCAGCTTCACACCCGCAAACGCGCTCGGCTTGGACCCCGTCGGTGAGTTCCCACCACCCGCGGGCGGGGTGGAACCGCCGACCGGCTGGGCGACGAACTCGTCCGCGCCGATGTCGGTCGTCCCGACGGTGCGCGCGTCGCCGTCGACGTCGTTGGCGCCGTTCAGCGCGGAATCGGCGCCGGCGTCGATCGTCGGCGATCCGGCGGCCTGGCGATAGTTGCCCGCGGCGGCGTCCAGGAAGGCCGGCGCCGCGGTCTGGTTGTCGCCGCTGCCGGCAGGCGTGACGCTCGCGTTCGGGCCGTAGCCCATCGCGTTCGGGTAGTTGGAGCGCGAGGCGTCGACCGCGATGGTTGCCGCGGAGCCCTCAGCATCCGCTACCAGGCCGTACCCTCCCGGTCCGCCGCGAGCGATCACGTTGATCGTCCGGATCAACAGATTCGTCGGTGTGCCGAAGCCGCCGCCCAGGATGCCGATCCCGCCGGTGCCGGTGGCGATCGCGGTCACGTTACGCAGCGTGACCGTGGTGTTGGGCGTGCCGAGGTAGTAGACGTCGGAGCCGACGGCCGCACCGCCGTCGCCAGTCGCGATGAAGATGCTGTCCGTGACGGTGCTGTCATGTGCGATCAGGGTCGGCGTGTTCTGGATGGCCGCGGAGCGCGCGATCACCTGGTCGACCGAAGCGAGCTCGACCACGAGCGTGCGGGCGCCTGGCGTCGGCTGCTCGATCTCCACGTAGCGGAGGTTGGATCCATGCTGGAGCCACAACCCGTCCCCGTTGGGACCGGAGAAGTGCAGGCGCGGGCGCGGCTGGCCCGCCACGCCGTGGATCGTGATGGTGGCCGGGTCGTCCACGTCCTGGGTAAGGGTGTAATCGCCGGGGGTGACGATCACCTCGTCGCCGGCCTTGGCGCCTTCGACCGCCTGGCTGAAGTCGCACGGGGCGACGGCGTCGCAGCTCGTGCCCGACCCGGCGCTGCCGGCGTAGCGCTGCGTGGCCGCGGACGCGGCCGGGGCGTTCGACGCCGCCGCCGCGAGCGCAGCGAGAACGGACACGAGAGCGAGTCGGGAGGTGCGTGAGGTGAGCATTCGCCCACCGTGCCATCGCGCCGCCCAGGTGGCCATTGGGGCAATCCGCCAACCTGCTGGCGGAATACCGACGGTTTGCAGACTGACTCGGTAGGGAAAGAAGGGCAGTTCTCAGTCGCTAGACTTAGTTTTCCATGCAGATAGAACCTGTCCCTGAACTCTCGCCTGTCGTTCAGGACTACGCGAAGGCGATCTACTCCCTCGAGCGCCGCAGCGACGAGCCGGTGGGCAACAACCAACTCGCCGAGCGGCTCGGCGTCCCCGCGGGCACGGCGTCCGCGATGGTCAAGCGTCTCGACGAGCTCGGACTCGCCGAGCACACCCCCTCTCACGGCGTGCGGCTCACCGCCGCTGGTCGCCGGGTGGCCCTTCGTACGCTGCGCCGCCACCGGCTCCTGGAGCTGTTCCTGACGGAGACCCTCGACCTGCCCTGGGATCGTGTGCACCAGGAGGCGGAGCTGCTTGAGCACTCGCTCTCCCATGAGCTCGAGACGGCCATCGCGGAGCGGCTTGGCAACCCGACGCACGATCCGCACGGCGATCCGATCCCGTCCGCGGAGCTGGAGTTCGAGGAGCCGGACACGGTGAGCCTCGCCCAGCTCGAGACGGGCGCTGAGGGCCGCTTCGTGCGCGTCTCGGACGCCGACCCCGCCGTCCTACGCCACTTGAGCGAGCGCGGCGTGAAGCCCGGACAGTGGCTGCGCCTCGTCGAACGCGATCCCTTCGGCGGCTCGCTTGTCGTCCGTCTCGGCCGCCGCACCGAGTCCCTCGGCCCCGAGATCGCACGCAGCATGCGTGTGGAGCCGTCAGCGTGAGCGCGCCCGCAGACCTCAAGGTCGGCCGAGAGGGTGCGGCCGTCCTGCCGCCGCCCGGCGTCGTCGTACCCCGTGCGGGGCTCGAACGGGTGCGTCGCCGCGGACGCATTCGCGCGGCTCTTCCGCTCCTCGGCCCCGCTTTCGTCGCCGCCGTCGCCTATGTCGATCCGGGGAACTTCGCGACCAACATCGCCGGCGGCGCTCAGTACGGCTTCCTGCTTGTGTGGGTGATCCTCGCCGCCAACCTGATGGCGATGCTCGTGCAGTACCTGTCGGCGAAGATCGGCATCGCCAGCGGGCGCACGCTGCCCGCGCTCTGCCGCGAGGCCTTTCCGCGCCCGGTCACCTGGGGCCTGTGGATCCAGGCCGAGGCAATCGCTGTCGCAACGGACCTGGCCGAGTTCGTCGGCGCCGCGATCGCACTCAACCTTCTCTTCGGAGTGCCGCCACTCGTCGCCGGCGCCATGACGGCCGCGGTTGCGTTCGCGATCCTCGCGCTCCAGACGCGTGGCTACCGGCGCTTCGAGCTCGCCATCGCCGGGCTGCTCGGGATCGTCTTCCTGGGCTTCGCCTACGAGCTCAGCTTCGCCGGCGTAGACGCCGGCGGCCTCGCCGGAGGGCTGATCCCGGGCTTCGACGGCACCGACAGCGTGCTCTTGGCCGTCGGAATGCTCGGCGCCACGATCATGCCTCACGTGGTCTACCTGCACTCGGCCCTCACGAACGACCGTATCCGTCCAGGCTCGGATGCCGAGCGGCGCCGGCTCCTGCGCTTCCAGCGGCTCGACGTGGTGCTCGCGATGGGCCTCGCCGGGGTGATCAACCTGAGCATGCTCGTGGTGGCGGCCCAGCTCTTCCATGGCAACGGGCGGCCGCTCGTCGACACCCTCGAGGGGGCGCACTCGGAGCTCGGCGTGCTTGTCGGGGGCGGGGCGGCTCTCGCCTTCGCGGTCGCGCTGCTTGCGTCGGGCCTGTCGAGCTCGAGCGTCGGCACGTACGCCGGGCAGGTGGTGATGCAGGGCTTCATTCGGCGCCGCATCTCGCTCTTCTTGCGCCGCGCGATCACGATGGCGCCTTCGCTCGTGGTGCTGGGACTGGGGCTCGACCCAACCACGATGCTGGTGATCTCGCAGGTGATTCTGTCCTTCGGAATCCCGTTCGCGCTCGTGCCGACGATCCTGCTCACGCGCCGGAGCGACCTGATGGGGTCGCTGGTGAACCGTCCCTACACCACTGCCGCGGCCAGCGTGGTCGCGGCGGTGATCATCCTGCTCAACGCATTCCTGCTGTACGAGACGTTCTTCGGCTAAGGCTGTGACGCCTTAAGCGCGAGCGACGGGACTCGAACCCGCGACCTCCGGCGTGACAAGCAAGTAGTTGATCGACCCACGCGGCCGGGATTCCGCACTAGCAGCGGCGTTCCGGGGTCGCGCTGCTTAAGAGCTGCTGGTGCGGGCGCATCACCCATGCACGACGCATCCACCCGCGACCCTCGAGCCCACGCAAGGTTCGCCAAGCGGGTCAAGGCACGCGAAGGCTACCGCTGCACCTCATGCGGATCGATCATCGACGTGAGGGCCACGCACGCCACCACGATCTCAGAGGGCGGCGGCTACCATCCCAGCAACGGCACCACGCTGTGCGTCGTCTGCGACGAGGCGAG
>JBEVKF010000071.1:0-7980 GCA_040509755.1 Thermoleophilaceae bacterium
CAGCGCGATGATCCTCCAGAAGCTCAAGGCGGACGCCGAGGCGTACCTGGGCGACACCGTCGACAGCCTCGTAGTCACCGTCCCGGCCTACTTCAACGACGATCAGCGCCAGGCGACCAAGGATGCCGGCAAGGTCGCCGGCCTCGAGGTCAAGCGCATCATCAACGAGCCGACCGCCGCCGCGCTCGCCTACGGCCTCGACAAGGAAGCGGCCGACCAGACCATCCTCGTCTTCGACCTCGGCGGCGGCACCTTCGACGTGTCCGTGCTCGAGATCGGCGACGGCGTGTTCGAGGTCAAGGCCACCGCGGGTGACAACCACCTCGGCGGCGACAACTTCGACAAGGCGATCGTCGACTTCCTCGTGGCCGAGTTCAAGAAGGCGGAGGGCGTCGACCTCTCGCAGGACAAGATGGCCCTGCAGCGCCTCTACCAGGAGGCCGAGAAGGCCAAGACCGAGCTGAGCTCCGCGCAGGAGACGCAGATCAACCTGCCCTTCATCACCGCGATCGACTCGGTGCCGAAGCACCTCAACCAGCGGATCACACGCTCCAAGCTCAACGAGCTGACGGCGGAGCTGGTCGACCGCGTGGTCGCTCCGACCAAGCAGGCGCTCGAGGACTCGGGCGCGGGCAAGGACGGCATCGACCACGTCGTGCTCGTGGGCGGCATGACGCGCATGCCCGCGGTGCAGGAGAAGGTCAAGGAGCTGACCGGCAAGGACCCCCACCGCGGCGTGAACCCGGATGAGGTCGTTGCCGTCGGCGCCGCGATCCAGGCGGGCGTGCTGGCCGGCGATGTCAAGGACGTGCTGCTGCTCGACGTCACCCCGCTGACTCTCGGCATCGAGACCAAGGGCGGCGTGATGACCAAGCTGATCGAGCGCAACACGACGATCCCGACGCGCAAGTCGGAGATCTTCTCGACGGCCGAGGACAACCAGTCGAGCGTCGAGGTCCACGTGCTCCAGGGCGAGCGCGAGATGGCCGCCTACAACAAGTCGCTCGGCAAGTTCCAGCTCACCGGCATCCCGCCGGCCCCGCGCGGCATCCCCCAGGTCGAGGTGACCTTCGACATCGACGCCAACGGCATCCTCGCCGTGGGCGCGAAGGACCTCGGCACCGGCAAGGAGCAGAAGATCGAGATCAAGGCCGGCTCGGGACTTGCGGACGAAGAGGTCGAGCGGATGGTCCAGGACGCCGAGCAGCACGCGGAGGAGGACCGCCGCATGCGTGAGGTCGTCGAGGCCCGCAACACGGCCGAGAACGCCGCCTACCAGGCCGAGCGCCAGCTCGGCGAGCTGGGCGACACGGTCGACTCCGCCTCCAAGGAGGAGATCGAGGCCGCGATCAAGGGGGTCCGCGAGAACCTCGAGTCAGACGACACGGCCCTGCTGCAGAGCAAGACCGAAGCCCTGCAGGCCGCCTTCCACAAGGTGTCCGAGCAGATGTACGCGGCCGCGGCCCAGGAGCAGGCCGCAGCCGGTGGCAACGGCGCGGCCACCGACGGCGCAGGCGCGACCGATTCCTCCGCCGAGGAGGAGGAGGTCGTGGACGCCGAGGTCGTCGAGGGCGAGGAGAAGGCCTAGCCGATGGCCTTCGCGAGCGAGCACGAAAGGCCGGCCGAGGAGCCGGTCGCGCCGGAGGAGGTGCCCGTCACGTCACGCGACGAGGCGGGCGAGCCCTCCGGCGACGAGGACGCCGCAAACGAGCGGGAGATCCTCGATAACACCGACGAGGTCTCCGAGAGCGACGCTCCCGGAGGCGACGCCTCCTCGGAGGACGACGCTCCCGGCGCGCGCGCGCCGAGCCCCGACGAGCGTCTCGCACGCGTGCAGCGCGAGCGTGACGAGTACCTCGACCTCGCGCGCCGCGCGCAGGCGGACTTCGAGAACTACCGCAAGCGGGCCGCGCGCGAGGCAGCCGCGGCCGGCGACCGCGCGAAGAGCGGCCTGGTGCGCGAGCTGTTGCCCGTGGTGGACAACCTCGAGCGCGCGCTCGCGTCCGCAAACGCGGACGAGCAGCACCTCGCCGAGGGCGTTCGGCTGGTGCACTCGGAGCTGGTGGCGGTGCTGGAGCGAAACGGGGTCGAGCCGTTCGATCCGCGCGGCGCGAAGTTCGATCCCTCAGAGCACGAGGCCCTTTCGATGCGCGACCAGGACGGCTCCGAGTCTGGACTCGTGCTCGACGTCGTCGAGAAGGGCTACCGCGCGAACGGCACCGTGCTCCGTCCGGCCCGCGTGGTGGTCTCGAGCTAGGTACAGCGCATGCCCGCGGTAAAGGACCCCTACGGGACGCTCGGCGTCGACAAGAAGGCCTCCGCCGAGGAGGTCAAGAAGGCCTATCGCAAGCTTGCGCGCAAGTACCACCCGGATACCAACCCCGACGACAAGCAGGCCGAGGAGCGCTTCAAGGAGGTCCAGGAGGCGTACTCGATCCTGTCCGACCCCGAGAAGCGCAAAGCCTATGACTCGGGCGGCGGCGTGTTCGGCAGCGGTTTCGACCCGAACGCGTTTCGCGGCGGGAACTTCGGCGGCTTCGGGGACATCATCTCCGACCTCTTCGGCAACGCCCGCGGGGGCGCCGGCGCCACTCGCCCCGAGCGCGGCCGCGACCTGGAGACCGAGGTACACGTCTCGTTTGCCCAGGCGATGGAGGGCGCACAGGTCCCCGTCTCGGTGCCGCTCTCGGCGCCCTGTCCGACCTGCCGCGGGACGGGCGCCAAGCCCGGCACCTCGCCGTCGATCTGCACGCGCTGCCAGGGCCGCGGGGTCGAGGCCGAGTCGCAGGGGCTGTTCTCGATCTCCCAGCCCTGCCGGCAGTGCGGCGGCACTGGTACGGAGATCAAGGAGCCCTGCCCGACCTGCCACGGCTCCGGGCGAACGCGCCAGGTCAAGCGCTACCGCGTGAACATCCCGGGCGGCGTTCGCGACGGCGGTCGGGTGCGACTGGCGGGCAAGGGCGAGGCAGGCCCGCGCAACGGCCCCGCCGGAGACCTCTACGTGATCACGCGCGTGGGCGAGTCGCCGATCTTCTCGCGCAAGGGCGACCACCTCGAGGTCGAGGTGCCGATCACGATCCCCGAGGCGATCCGCGGCGCCACGATCGAGGTGCCGACGCTCACGGCGACCAAGCGCATCCGCGTTCCCCCGGGCACGAAGCACGGCACGGTGCAGCGGCTGCGCGGCGAGGGTCCGCCGAAGCTCGGCGGCCGCGGGCGCGGCGACGTCCACTACAAACTGTTGATCGACGTCCCGAGCTCGCTTTCGCGCGAGCAGAGCGAGGCTGTCGACGACCTGGCGGCAGTCATGGACGGAAACCCGCGCGAGCGGCTGCTGTCCCGGGAGGAGTGAGCGGCGTGCCGAGCGAGCCCCCGATCTCCCACGACCGCGGCGTCTACATGATCTCGGTGGCCGCCGAGCTGGCGGGCATGCATCCGCAGACGCTTCGCATCTACGAGGCGCGCGGCCTGATCACCCCCAAGCGTTCGCCGAAGAACACCCGCCTCTACTCCCAGGAGGACGTGGAGCGCCTGCGCCGCATCCAGGAGCTCACGAGCGAGCTGGGCATGAACCTCGCGGGCGTCGAGCGCGTGTTCGAGCTCGAGCTGGAGATCGAGCGGATGCGCCGCCGCATGCGCGCATTCGAACGTCACGCCGAGCGAGTTCAGCAGGAGCTGCGCGCCGAAATGGAGCGCGTCCGGCGCTCGGTCAAGCGCGAGCTGGTGCTATACGAGCCGCCCTCGCAGGCCCTGATGCCGCGGGGCCGGGGCGTGCGCATACCGATCCAGCGCCCGGGCCAGTAGCGGGCGGCGGGCCGGGCTCGGGCTCGGCCCGAAGTCGCTGCTCCCGAGGCGGGTGTCTGACCTTGTTGTTGTATAGCCCCCAAACCTAAGACACCCCAAGCGAGCTCGGGAGGGTGTGTCGACTCGTGCTGTCTATGTGCTGACACGCGCCGCCAGCAATCGCGATGTACTAGAACTCGGCGCCCCGTACGCCAAACCGGCGTAAATTCCCGCCGGTTGTCTGCGCCAGGGTGTACAAGAACGCCGTGACCCAGAACGGGGACGCGGCCGTGCGCCTTGTCGGCGCCCGCAAGAGCTACGGCGATGTCGTCGCGGTCGACGGCATCGATCTCGAGATCGCCGCGGATGAGTTCTTCACCATGCTCGGGCCCTCGGGCTCGGGGAAGACCACCTGCCTTCGCATGATCGCCGGCTTCGAGCGCCCCGACGAGGGACGGATAGAGCTCGACGGCCGCGAGGTCACGCGTGTGCCGCCGTTCGAGCGCGACGTCAACACCGTGTTCCAGGACTACGCCCTGTTTCCGCACATGTCGGTGGGCGAGAACGTCGGCTATGGGCTGAAGATCAAGAAGATCGGCCGCGAGGATCGCCGGTCGCGGGTGGCCGAGGCGCTCGAGATGGTGCGCCTCGGCGGCTACGAGGAGCGCCGTCCCGGCCAGCTCTCCGGCGGCCAGCGCCAGCGCGTGGCCCTCGCCCGCGCGCTCGTCAACCGCCCGCGGGTGCTGCTGCTCGACGAGCCACTCGGGGCGCTCGACCTCAAGCTGCGCCAGCAGATGCAGCACGAGCTGCGCACGCTGCAGGGCGATGTCGGCATCACCTTCATCTACGTCACTCACGACCAGGAGGAGGCGCTCACGATGAGCGACCGCCTGGCCGTCTTCAACGACGGGCGCGTCGAGCAGGTGGGCGCGCCCGCGGACGTCTACGAGCGCCCGGTCAACGAGTTCGTGGCGGGCTTCGTGGGTGTTTCGAACGTCGTGGAGCGCGACGGCACGCGGTTCACCATCCGCCCGGAGAAGGTACGGATGCTGGAAGGTTCGGAGGCCGCTCCCGACGGGCTGCACGTCGAAGAGGGGCAGGTCCGCGATGTGGCCTACATCGGGGCGATCACCCGCTTCGCGGTCGATCTCGACCGCGGTGGAGAGCTGCAGGTCGTCCGGCAGAACCTCGAGATGTCCTCGCAGCAGGCGCTCGAGCAGCGGGGTCGGCGCGTGCGAGTCGGCTGGCACGACGAGCAGGCGTACGTCATCCCGGACTCGCAGGAATCAAAGGAGGAGGGACTGTGAAAACTCACCAATTCAAATGGTGGATCGTGCTCGCGGTCGTCACGCTCGCACTGGCAGCGCTGACGGCGGCAGGCTGCGGCGACGACGACGACGATGGTGGCGGCGGCGGGGGCGATGGCGACAGCGAGACCCTCACGAAGGTGGGCAAGGGCGAGGGCGAGGTCAACCTCATCGCCTGGGCCGGCTACGTCGAGAACGGGTCGACCGACCCGGCCGTGGACTGGGTCTCGGACTTCGAGAAGGAGACCGGCTGCAAGGTCAACGTGAAGATCGGCAACACCTCCGATGAGATGGTCACGCTGATGCGCACCGGCAACTACGACGGCGTGTCGGCGTCGGGCGACGCGACGCTGCGCCTGATTGCCGGGGGCGACGTGGATCCGGTCAACACCGACCTGATCCCCAACTACGCCGATGTGTTCGACGCGCTCAAGGACCAGCCGCACAACACGGTCGACGGCAAGAGCTACGGCGTTGCGCATGGCCGCGGAGCGAACCTCCTCATGTACAACGAGGACGTCGTCAAGCCGGCTCCCGACTCCTGGGAGGTCGTGTGGGGCGGCGAGGCGAGCCAGCCCTACAAGGGCAAGGTCACGGCGTACGACAACCCGATCTACATCGCCGACGCGGCGCTCTACCTGCGCGAGACCCAACCCGATCTCGGCATCGAGAACGTGTACGAGCTCGACGACGAGCAGTTCGAGGCGGCCGTAGAGCTCCTGAAGCAGCAGCGCGAGGTGATCGGCGAGTACTGGTCCGACTACACCAAGGAGCAGGCGGCGTTCACGTCCGGCGACTCGGTCGTCGGCACCACGTGGCAGGTGATCGCGAACCTGATCCAAGCGGACAAGAAGGCGCCGCCGGTGAAGGCGATCCTGCCCAAGGAGGGCTCCACCGGGTGGTCTGACACCTGGATGATCTCCTCCGAGGCCAAGAACCCGAACTGCATGTACAAGTGGATGAACCACATCATCAGCCCCAAGGCGAACGCCGCGGTGGCCGAGTGGTTCGGCGAAGCGCCAGCCAACGAGAAGTCGTGCGCGGAGACCGCGGTGAAGAACCATTGCGAGATCTTCCACGCCGACGACGAGGCCTACTTCGACCAGGTCGAGTACTGGACGACGCCGCGCGAGGAGTGTGGTGACGATCGCGGGGCGGTCTGCAAGGACTACTCCGAGTGGGTCAAGGCCTGGACAGAGATCAAGGGCTAGCGAGACCCGCTGAACGTCTCCGGATTCCTCTGGCGCCGGCCCCGCCTGCAGCTCTCCTTGCTGTTGGCGGGGCCGGTCGGCTGGCTGGTGATCGCCTATCTGGGGTCGCTCGCCGTCCTGTTCGTCGCCTCGCTCTGGCAACTCGACACCTTCAGCGGGGAGATCGTGCAGAACCCGGGGCTGCAGAACTTCCAGGAGCTGATCGAGACCCCGGTCTACCGCTCGATCGTCTTCCGGACGGTCCTGATCTCCGCGCTGGTCACGGTCACCTGCGCGATCCTGGCCTTCCCGATCGCCTTCTACATGGCCAAGGTGGCCTCGCCGCGGGTGCGTGCCATGCTCGTGGTCGCGGTCCTGACGCCGCTCTGGTCGAGCTACTTGGTCAAGGTCTACACGTGGCGGATCATGCTCTCCAATGAGGGCCTCGTGAACTGGCTGCTCGAGCCGCTGGGCCTCCATGGCCCGGGCTATGGAAACGTGGCCACCTGGCTCGTCTTCTCCTACCTCTGGCTGCCGTTCATGATCCTGCCGGTTTACGTCGGGCTCGAGCGCATCCCAAACTCGCTGCTCGACGCCTCGGGCGACCTCGGCGCGGGCGCCTGGATGACGTTCCGGCGAGTCGTCTTCCCGCTCGCCCTGCCGGCGATGGTGGCCGGCTCGATCTTCACCTTCTCGCTCACGCTCGGCGACTACATCACGCCGACGCTCGTGTCGAGCACGCAGTTCATCGGCAACGTCGTCTACGCGAACGTGGGGATCGCGAACAACCTGCCGCTGGCCGCGGCGTTTGCCACGGTGCCGGTGCTGATCATGATCGTCTACCTCCTGGTCGCCCGGCGCATGGGTGCATTCGATTCGCTGTGAGGCGCTGATGCTGCATCTCTCGAACGGCACCCGCTGGGCACTGCGGATCGGAACCGCGATCACGCTGGCGTTCATCTACATCCCGCTGATGGTGATCGCGATCTACGCCTTCAACGAGTCGCGCTCGCAGTCCTGGCCGATCGAGGGCCTCACGCTCGAGTGGTTCGGAAAGGCCTTCGACAACACCGGAGTGCGCGAGGCCCTCTGGACCTCGCTCAAGGCAGGGCTGGGCGCCACCGCGATCGCGATCGTGCTCGGCACCCTGGCGGCGATGGCGGTTTCGCGCCACCGCTTCTTTGGGCGCAACACGATCTCGTTCCTCGTGCTGCTGCCGATCGCGCTGCCCGGCATCGTGACCGGCATGGCGCTGAACGCGACGTTCACGCAGGTGCTCGGTGTCGACCTGACGCTGTTGACGGTCATCGTGGGCCACGCCACCTTCTGCATCGTGGTCGTCTACAACAACGCCGTCGCGCGCCTGCGCCGCACCGGCACGTCGCTCGAGGAGGCCGCCAACGACCTCGGCGCCGGCTCCTGGCAGACCTTCCGCGACATCACCTTCCCCCAGCTGCGCACGGCGCTCGTGGCGGGAGCACTGCTCGCCTTCGCCCTGTCGTTCGACGAGATCATCGTCACCACGTTCACGGCCGGCTCCGAGCAGACGCTCCCGATCTGGATCTTCACCAACTACTCGCGGCCGAACCAACTCCCGATCGTGAATGTGGTCGGCCTGGGGGTGATCCTGCTCTCGATCATCCCCGTCTACCTCGCCAACCGGCTGTCTCAGGACCCGGTCGGAGCGCCCGGCGCGCCCG
>JBEVKF010000072.1:0-15381 GCA_040509755.1 Thermoleophilaceae bacterium
AGGCCGTGCTCGTTGGCCGCGCGGCGCGGCCCGTAGCCGGTGCGCGGGCTGCTTGCCGCGGAGCGGGCGGCGCCGAATACGTCATCCCAGAAGGCCGCCCCGAGCCCCACCACGGCGGCCGCACCGACTCCCATGCCGATGAACTCCCGCCGCGTCCCAGCCACGGGTCCCGAGTCTCCGTCAATTCACGCCGGCGCCGGTGAACGACCTGTGCCCGTGGCGTGAAAGACCTGTGACTTAGCGGAGCGCGAGCCTGAAGTCGCGGCCGAGCTGCTTCGGCTGGTGGAACAGGCTCTTCCGCATGACCGCGACGAACAGCACACGCCCATGGCGTTTGTAGAGAAGCCGGTTGCTCCGCGGCGAGCTTCGGGACAGTCCCGGTCCGAGCGACCGGCGATGTGGGTACCTCTGCCGGAACGCCTTCGCGGGCGCCGTCGTGAGGATCATCTCGACGCGCGCGCGGGACAGGCGTTTGGAGAACACCGCGGCGACCCGGCCTGTTCCGCCCCTCGTGCACCAGATCCACGCCAGCCGCGACCTGCGCGCGGGCGCGACCTTCACGCGCCTCGCGAGCGCGCGGCGGGTGAGCCCGACGCGCACGCGCCCCACCCCGCGTCGCCCGACGCGGGGGTGGGCGGCAAGACACTGGGCGCCGCGGCGCCCCTCGATCTGCCCGCCGGCGTTTCCGGTCGGGACGACAGCCGGGTTCCCGCCGAGCTGGGCGATCACCGAACGCGCCATGCTGGCCTCACCATTCGCGTTCGGGTGCAGCGGGTACGCCGGCTCCGTTGGCACGACGCCCTCGAACCAGCGGTTCGGCGGGAGCTTGCACACGTCGTGGCCGATGCTGTCCGTGTAGGTATCGATGTACTGCGCGCCGTTCAGTTCGGCCTGGCCCTTGATCATCGCGTTGATGCGGATGATCAGCTCGTCGATGTACCTGACGTCGTCGGGGCTGAGCGGGACCATCGGCCAGCAGCTCTCGCCGTTCTTGGGAAGCGGGTCCGGGTATCCGACGATCGCCACGCGCGCGCTCGGCGAGCGCTGGTGGATGCCCTGCAGCACCGCCGCGATCTTGGGCGCGGTCTCGGCGATCTTCGCGGTCACGCTGTCGTTGCCGCCCGGAGCCCAGTAGTCGCGGCAGGCGTGCCCGGTCGGGTTGGTCGCGCCAAGCTGCGCGCACTTCTCCCCGACGCCGACAAGGCCGGCGTCGTTCCCGCCGATGCCGACGGTCACGAGAGTGGCGTCCGCCCGCAGGCCGTTGAACTGGGGCGGGTTCGTCCCGCCGGCCGGCAGGCCCGTCTGCGGCTCGGTCATGTGCTTCGTCTCGGCGCTGCCGCAGCTCACGTCGACGAACGTGGCGACCGTGAACGCCCCCGCGACGAGCGACGGATAGTTGTGATCCGACCGACCACAGCCGATCGGCTCCCCGTGCTGGTTCGGGATCAGCGGGCCGGAGGTGTACGAGTCGCCGAGCGACACGTAGACGCCGCCGTCGGCGCGCGCGGTCGCGCCGCCGCACAGGACGATGAGAGCCGTCAGAATGCCGAGCCGGCGCAGGCCGAGATACCCCACGGCTCGGTGATACCCACCCGGAGCCTTACGGCAAACGAAGGCACGTGGGTCGCGCCTACCGGCCGAGCTTCGAGCGCAGCTCGGGAATCTCGACCTTCAGCAATGCGGGCGGGCGTGCGCAGGCGATCCACAGGTCGCCGCGGGGCGTGTCGCGCGCGATGTCCCGCAGCCGGGCGTTCTGGGGCAGGTCGAGGGTGTACCGCGTGACGGCCTGGCTCGGCGAGATCCGGAACAGCCACGGGCCTCGCCTCGCCGCCACCCAGAGATTGCCGTCCGGCCCACCGGCGAGCGCGCCTGGAGGGGCCGGAAGGGAGCGGACCACGACCCTCGCGCCGTCCTGCTCGCTCACGCTTCCCACCCCCGTGGCGGTCGTGTACCACGCCGCCCGGGCGAAGCTCGCGGTGAGGCGCGACGGCCCGCTGCTCGGCAGGCCGCCCTCGACGCCCCAGGTGCTCACACCGCCGCGTCCGATCGGGTCGACGAGGCCGAACCGCCCGCGCCCGCGCTCGTCGAGGAACCAGAGCTTCGAGCTGCCGTCGCCCTGGAGGACGATCTCGTCAAGACGCGGCCGCGGTGTCATGGACAGGCGCATCTTGGTCACGCGGCGACCGTCCCACCTGCCCAGCGCCGCCGAGGGCCGGTTCGTGAACCAGACGGCTCCGAGCCGATCCAGGGCCACGTCGCGAGCCTCCCCCGGAATCACCACGCGGTCTTCCTCGAGTCCGTCGCGGTTCAGCACGCCAAGCGTGTCGCCCGCGCCGTACGCGAGATACGGGCTTGCATGGCCGAAGCCCGGCACGAGCTCGCGCGGGTCGACGCCGTATACGGGGACCTCGCGCAGTTGCCGGCCGTCGATCCGCGCCAGAGTGCTGTGGCCGTCGCGCCGGATGAGCACCCACACAGCGTCGTCGCGGGCCACCCGCACGATCTCGGGCGTGCCCGTGAGGCTGGCCCCGTAGCGCGCGGCGGTCAGCATCCGGTCGGGCGAGGGCGCGGGCCGGCTGGGCGGCGGCGGCGGCGCGGCCTCGTCGCCGCCGGACCGGACCCCCGTGAACACGAGAGCCGCCACGAGCACCGCGCCGCCACCGAGGACCCAGCGTCGCTCGGGACCGCTCATGGGCTATCCCGTCAGTACCCGGAAGCTGTGCACCAGCGGTAGGAACGCCGCCGCGTCGAGGGCGCGGAAGCGATCCGGCGGCCCGCTGCACTCGATCCTCATGACATCGCCGCCCGCCGCTAGGAAGGTAACTCGACCCGCCCCGGGGGCCCCGAAGGCCCGGTCGCGCTCGATTGCGGTCGCGCCGCGCGTGCCCTGGCCACGAATGGCGTGCACGGAGCTCACCTCGACCCCCCGTGCATGCCGTGACCAGGCGCGCAGCCGGCGGCGCGCGTAACGCACCATCCCGCCTCGCCGGGGGGCGGCGCCCCGGGTCCGGAATATGTTGCAGAAGGTGTCGCCGGCACCGGTCCCGGTCAGGCCGTTCGCGGGCCGCCGGAGCGGCCACCCCTTCGGATAGTCGAAGGCGATCCCGAGCCCCGGGAGCACTGCCTGCTGGGTCGGAAGCGGGTGGACCGCCGCGGACTTCGGAGCCGGCTCGCTGGTGTCTCCGCCCGCCAGTTCGACACCGAAGACCGCGAGGCCGGCGCACGCGAGGGTCACCCCCACGAGCCTTGGCCCGAGCCACCGCCGGCGCGGGCGCAGGTCGCGGGTGGCGCCCGCGGCGTCCACGAGGAGTCGCTCGTGCAGGGCGGCGACGGCCGGGGCGGGCGTCGTACCCAGGTCGTCCCGCAGGATCCGTATGAGGCGGTCATATGCGAGCAGCGCCTCCGCGACGTTTCCCTGCGCGGTCAGGGCCTCCATCAGGAGCGCGTGAGCCGACTCGCGGTACGGAGCGCGTTCGACGAGGCGCCGCGCGATCTGCTCGGCGGTGGCGCCCTCGCCGCGCGCGAGCGCCGCCCGCGCCTCGAGCTCGCGCGCGTGACGGCCGAGCTCCTCGAGCTCGACCCGGCGCTCCTCGACCCATGGTCCCCCGCATCCCGGCAGGAGCTCGTCCTGGAGGATGTCCCCGGCCGCCGCGGCGTGCAGCTGAGCAAGCTCGTGACAGCCCTCCTCCATCGCGCCCTCGGCGGCCCGGAGCTGCTCGGTGGCGGCCTCGACGTCGATCCACGTGTCGTCGGGGAGCATCAGCCTGAGCTCCCCGCGGCCCTCGAGGCACTCCGCGCCCAGCACCCGGCGCGCCCCCGACAGCACCGCGCGCAGGGCCACGTCGCGTGACGGCGGGGGGTTGTCGCCCCACAGCGCGTCGGCAAGCGCGGCGCGGCTGATCGGGTGACCGCGCTGGTCCACCAGCCGCGCGAACACGATTCGCGCCTGGCGGCTGGGCAGGCGGCTCTCGAGGCGTTCGCCATCGTGCTCGACGGCGAGGCCGCCGCAGAGCCTGATCCGGAGGCGCGATGCCGTACCGGAGGGCGAGACCACCACGGTGAGGCCCATCGTACTCGCGTGTAACACGCGTGTGAACAGCCTGTTGCACCATTCGAGGCAGGCGGACCAACGCTTCTCCAACGCCTTTCAGCGCATCTCCAACGCGGCGGGGGCCAATATCGCTCGGCCGTGTCGCCCACGCCCACAGCAGGCCTCGCGTACCGCCTCCTCGGCGGCTTTGGCCTGACCCGGGCGGGTGCTCCGGTGCCGCCGGAGGCGTGGGAGCGGCCGATGGCCACCCGGGTGGTGCGCTTCCTGCTGGTCCACCGCGAGTTCGTGCCGGAGGACCAGCTCCTCGAGACCTTCTGGCGCGACCGCGACCCGGTCGCGGCGCGCCGCTGCCTGACCGTGTCCGTGTCGCGCTGCCGGGCGGTGCTCCGTCCCGGCGCAGTCCTCTGCTGCGACCGGGCGTACCGGCTCATGCTCGATCCGGACGACAGCCTCGACGTCGATGCCTTCGAGCATGCGGCCGCCCTGGCGCTCGCCCACCGGTCGGGGACACAGCGACTGGCGGCTCTCGAACACGCCGCGCGCCTGTGGACCGGGGAGCCGCTGCCCGAGGACCAGTACGCGGACTGGGCGCGCGAGTGGCGCGACGCCCTCGCCGACCGGCACCGCGAGGTGCTCGTGGCACTCGCCGACGTCCAGGCCGATGCGGGTGAGCACGGCGCCGCGCTGCGCACGGCGCGCCGGATGCTCGAAGCCGACCCGCTCGACGAGGGAGCGCACCGCCGCGTCATGGCCGGGTACGCGGTGCTCGGGAGGCGAAGCAGGGCGCTCGAGCAGTACCTGCGCTGCCGGCGGCTCCTCGTGGACACCCTGGGTGTTGAGCCCGCTCGAGAGACGGCCGCGCTGCATGCGCGGATCCTCGCCGGCGAGGAGGCAGTCCTCGCGGCATGAGCGGCGGGGGGTCCGAAGACCCCCCACCGCCCGTGGTGGTCCGCCCTCGTCTCAGTGCCCGTCTTCGGAGCCCCTGAAGGCGTGGCGGAGGTCATTCGCCGCCGCGTCGCGCGGGGTCAGTGCCTCGAGTCCGTACCGGCGCTCGATCGTCGCCAGGATCGACGTCGTGTCGTAGGACTCGTGGTCCACGAAGTGACGCCGAGCTCGAGGCGAGATCACGAGGGTCGGCACGCGGGTGCCCGGGCCCCAGCGGTCAACGACCGGCGGGGTCACGTGGTCCCAGAAGCCGCCGTTCTCGTCGTACGTGACGATGACTGCGGTGTTCTTCCAGTCCTTCGATTCCCGGACCGCCTCGATCAGGGCGGCTGCGTGCCGCTCGCCGGTCGACAGGTCGGTGTAACCGGGGTGCTCGTTCTCCTTGCCGATCGGCTTGACGAACGACACCGCCGGCAGCTCACCGGCCCGCGCGGCCGCGAGGAACTCGCTCTCGTCCCGCAGGTGCGACCTACCGGGTGTGCCCGGTGCGTAGTTCGCGAAGTACGCGAACGGCTGATGGTGGTACTGGAACAGCGCGTCAGGATGCCCGGCCACCGCGGCGTCCCAGCCACCTGAGTACCAGGCCCAATCGATGTTGGCCGCCGTCAGGCGATCGCCGATCGTGTCGTAGCCCAGCACCGGCAGCCGCCGGCAGTCCGCCGTCCCGGCCGCGTACGGCGGGTTGACCGGCTGGATCGTGTTCACGGCCCAGTCGCCGTCCTGCACCGTCGTCAGCGGCAGATCCTTCCCGGCGACCGGCATGTGGTTGGCGTCGAGCACGCTGTGGATGTCGCATGTGCTGCCATCCTTAGCTGCGTTCGCGAACTGGGGCGTGCGCGCGGCGATCAGCCACTGGTGGTTCAGGAACGAGCCCCCGAACGCGCCCTGGAAGAAGTTGTCCGCCAGGGTGTAGCGCTTCGCGTACGCGGCCAGCGGCAGGTTCGCCGTGTCGTACACGCCCATCGACAGGCCCTTCGCGTCGGAGGCGATCGCGAACTTGTCGTTCTTGCCGCCGTCGATCTGCACCTGGTTCTGGTAGTAGCGATGCACCAGGTCGCGGGTCGTCTTGTCGGGCGGTACGTAGGTGTCGATCGAGAACGGCGCGTTCCCGAAGTGACTGTTGAACGGATCGCCGTTCGCCACGCTGCAGGCGTCCGCCGGCAGCGGTGGTGAGGTCAGCTGCGGGTCGTTCTGCTCGAGGCACTTCAGGACGTGCCCGGAGAAGTCGACCTGCACCGTGTGCGCCGGATCGGCGTTCGACAGCCCGTTGGCCCCCGCGAAGGTGCCGTACAGGTTGTCGAAGGAGTGGTTCTCCATATAGATCACGACGAAATGATCGATGTGCTTGAAGGGCGGCCTCTTGGCAAGCGCGCCCGGCGCGGCAAGCGCCATGCACGCGACGAGGGCCGCGCAGGTGAAGAGGAGACGTCGCATGTGTGACCTCCCGGGTCGGGCGGCGCCGGCCTCACGTCGGCACCACTCCGGCGAAGCTACGGGCGGCCGGTTACCGGATCGTCACCGCGGAGCTACCGCATCGGCCGAGGCCACTACCGTACCGGCGTGACGTCGAGGTTCAGGATCGTCGGCCGGCGCATCGTGGTCCTGGCCGTTGTGCTTCTCCAGCTGGCATTCATTGCCCGGGGCTATACGGCGGATCACAAGGAGTTCGCCTTCCAGATGTTTCCCGAGTCGACCACCTGGCGCGCCGACGTGGTGCGCGTCACGGCCGGCGGTCGCCGCGTGCCCGTCGAGGTCCCGTGGGACGGCTACACCTGGGACGGGCTCGTCACGGAGCGCGGACTCAGCTATCCGAGCATCCGCCATCACGCCGACGCGGGGCTCGACAACCAGCTCGCGTTCCTGCGCGCCGCGCTGGACTGGGTGGCCACCAACACCCCGCGCGACCACACCACCCGCTACCTGGAGGCGCGCGTCACGGCCTGGCACAACGACGACCCGCCTCGGTCGGAGGTCTACCGCAGCCAGGCCAGGGACGCCGTCCGGTGACCGCCCCGGCGGCCACCGCGCCGCGTCGGGCCGGGGGCCTCCTCGCGTGGGTGGACGAACTGCTCGGCCGCGAGGTGAGCCTGCGCGCACTGTGGCTGCTGCGCGTGCTGGTCGGCCCGATCGTGGTCCTCCACCTCGCGCCGTTCCTGTCGGACTCGCTCGACGGCCGCACCTACCAGGACGTCTTCCACGAGCCGTATGCGTCGTGGTATCCGGAGCTGCCGGAGGGCGCCTACATCGGTGTCCTCTGGCTCGGCGCCGCCGCCGCGGTGGCCATGTCGCTCGGAGCGCTGGCGCGTCTGACCGCGCTTACGCGGATCGCCACCGTCACGACGTTCGCCGTCGTGGTCTACAACCTCTTCCTCTCCACCACCCACTTCCACAACAACCGCGCGTACCTGGTGATCGTGCTCGGCATCCTCGCCATGGCCCCCATGGCGCAGGCGGGTCCGGCCTGGCCACTGTGGCTGCTCCGGTTCGAGTGCGCCGCGGTCTACGGGGCGTCCGGCCTCAGCAAGCTTGTCGATCCGGATTGGTTCGGCGGCACGGTCACCTGGCAGCGCGTAGTCCAAGCCCGCAACGACCTCCACCCCCTGCCCGACTGGGCCGTGTCGCTCCTCACCAACCGGGACTTCCATACCGGAGCGGCCAAGGCGATCGTCCTGACCGAGCTGTTCATCGCGCTCGGGCTGTGGTCGCGGCGCACGCGCTATGCCGCAGTGTGGGTGGCGGCGGTCTTCCACGTCACGATCGAGACGTCCGCGTCCGTGCAGGTCTTCTCGCTTCTCGGCATCTCGGTGCTACTGATCTGGGCGGTGCCCTCCACGCGCGATCGTGTGGTCCGGATCGATCCGCGCGCCCGCTTCGCGCGCGTCCTACGAGGGCTCGACTGGCTGGCGCGTTTCCGGGTTGAGCCGGCGCCCCCCGGGTCCGCAGTCGAGGTGGTGGACCGGGACGGCACGACGATCCGTGGCCGGCCGGCCGTGGCGTTCGCGCTCAGCCGGCTTCCGCTGACCGCGTGGTTCGCTCTGCCGACCCTGCTGCTGCCGGCCGTCCGCCGGGCGCGACGCGCGTGACCCCGCTCACGCGCGTCCTGCGCGCCGGCGCGACGCTGGCGGTGGCGCTCGTCCTCGTGTTCGGCGTGGGCGCGCCGCCCGAGCACTGCCCGACCGTCACAACGGCGCAGATGCGCGCATCGGCGCAGTCGGCGGTGGACTGGTTCGCGCGCAACCAGCGCGCCGACGGAAGCTGGCTGTACCTCTACGACGCCGACACCGACCGCGCCACGCCGGAGTACAACGTCGTGCGCCACGCGGGCGCGGTGATGGGCCTGTACCAGGCGGCCGCCGCTGGGATGCCGCACGCGCTGTCGACCGCCGACCGCGGCACCGCCTGGACGCTCGACAGGCTGACGAGCCGCGACGACTGGACCACGGTGTTCCTGGGCGGCGAGATACCCACGGGCGCAACCGCGCTCCTCGTGGCCGGGCTCGACATCCGGCGCGAGGCGACCGGCGACCGGCGCTACGACACGCTGCTCCGCCGGCTCGGGCGCTTCCTGGTCGCGCAGACGCAGCCGTCGGGCGCCGTGCTCGCCTCGTACGACCCGATCCACGACCGGCCCGTGCCGGGCGAGTACTCGAAGTACTACACGGGCGAGGCCTATTGGGCGCTCGCGCGCCTCCACCGCACCTTCCCGCGCGAGGGCTGGGGGGAGGTGGCCGACCGGATCGGTGCCTACCTCGCCACCAAACGCGACCACGTGGAGCACCACTGGCCGCCGATCGAGGACCACTGGGCGGCCTACGGGCTGTCCGAGACGGTGCGGTTCCCCGAGCGAGGCCGGCCGCCGCTCACGGCGGACGAGCTGGGCTACGCGCGCAGCCAGGCCGAACTGTTCGGCGCCGAGACGCGCTGGATCAGCGAGCGGTTCGCACCGTGGGGCGCGGTCGTGCGCGGCCCGCACAAGCCGCGCGGCGGCGGGTACGGAGTGATGGACGAGGGCCTCGCGGGCCTGTGGCGGACCGCGGTCGCGGACCCGCGACTGGCGGACCTGGGCGGCCCGCTCGCCGAGCGCGCGACGTGCATGGCCGGCCTCGCGATCGCCGCTCAGTCTGACGCGGCGGACGCCGCCGGAGCGCCCAACCCGAGTCGCGTGGAGGGGGCGTGGTTCCGCGACGGCGAGACGCGCATGGACGACCAGCAGCACGCGCTCGCCGGGCTGCTCCGGACGGTCGCGATCGTCCGAGCCGGCGGAGGGTCGGACGACGCGCCGCGCGACGAGACGCCGGCCACATGGCTGTGGGCGCTCGTGCTCCTGCTGGCGCTGAACCCCGTCCGCGCGGCCTTCGGCGTCCCGGGCGGCGCGACCGAGGCGCGCTCCTCCGCGGTCGAGCTCGCTCTCCTCGGCGGCGCGGCCGGCGCGCTCCTGGTGCTCGCGGCCTCGGCGCTCGGCCCGCCCCTCCTCGACGCGCTCGACGTGAGCGATCCCTCCTTCCGGACCGCCGCCGGCGTGATCGCGGTGGTCGCCGGCATCGCGGACCTGTTCCGCCGTCCGCCCGGGCCGGAGCCCGCCCTTCCCGGCCGGCTCGCCGCGCTGGTGCCCGTCGCGATCCCGCTGATCGCCCGCCCGGCCCTGATCGTCCTCGCCCTGGGCGCCGGCGCGGACCGCGGCATCGTGCCGAGCGTCGTGGCCATACCGATCGGCGTCGCGGCGCTGGCCGCCCTCGTCGCCGCGCAGGCGGTCGACGGGAGCCGCGCCCGGTCCCTCCGCTGGATCGCCCGCCTGCTCGCGGTCGGCCTGATCGCCGGCGGCGTTACGCTCGCGATCCAGGGGATCCTCCATGTTTAGCCGGGCGGAGATAGCGGAGCGACTGGGCGGTTTCGTCTACGGGACGATCGTCGTGCTGTCCGTGATCGTCGCCGGGGCGAAGGCGTATCCGGACGACACCACCCGCATAGCCGTCCTGATCGCGGTGACCACGATCGTCTTCTGGCTGTCCCACGCGTACGCGCACGCGCTCACCGAGAGCGTGAGGAGCGGGGAGCACATGACGCTCGACCGGGTACGCCACATCGGACGTCACGAGGCGGCGCTGATCCAGGCCGGCGTGCCCTCCATCGCCGTGTTGCTCCTCGGCTCACTCGGCCTGTTCGAGAGCGACACCGCGATCTGGCTGGCGGTCGCCCTCGGCCTGGGGGTGCTGGCGGTCCAGGGGTTCGTGTTCGCCCGCGTGGAGCGCCTCGGCCCGACCGGGACGATCGTCGTGGTCGCGGTGAACCTTGGATTGGGCCTACTGCTGGTCGCCCTGAAGCTGCTGGTGGCGAAGTAGTGCGGGTGGAGCTGCACACCCTGTCGGCGGCCGATCGCGAGGACTTCGTCGACGCAATGGCCCGCAGCCGCTCGTTTCACGGCGCCTGGATCTCGGCGCCCACCACCGCGGCCGAGTTCGACACCCTGCTCCGGCGCACCGAGGACGAGTCGTTCGAGTCGCTCGTGATCCGGCTGCGCGAGGACGGCCGCGTCGCTGGGGTCTTCAACATCTCGGAGATCGTGCGGCGCGCATTCCAGAGTGCGTACGTCGGCTACGGCGGCGTGGCGGGCCTCGAGGGGCGCGGCTACATGACCGAGGGCATGCGCCTGGTCCTCGACCACGCCTTCGGCGAACTCGGCCTGCACCGGCTCGAGGCGAACATCCAGCCGGCCAACACGGCCTCGATCGCGCTGGTCCGCCGCTGCGGCTTCGTCCGCGAAGGCTTCTCCGAGAAGTACCTCAAGATCGACGGCGACTGGCGCGACCACGAGCGCTGGGCGATCCGCGCCGAGCTCTGGGAGGAGCCGGGCGGCGCGGACGACCCCGGGCTGACCTAGCGGAGGGGGAGAGATCCGAACTCTCGGACGACGTTGCCGCCGTCAACGGTTTTCGAGACGCGCACGACCCCCCGCGACTTTTGAGACGCCGCTAGCGCGCGCGTCTGAGTTACGTCGATCGAACTTTCCATCTCGCAGTCATCGCGACCGGGGGGCTGCGGGTTGCGGGCCCAGTGGGGTTCAACGTTCAGGCGTCGAAGCGCAGGCGTGCGTCCTCCGCGAGCTGCGCCAGCCGCTGAGAGGCTGACCGGAGCCTTCGCGCGCTACGACGTCGGCGCGGTGACCGCCAGGGAGCGCCCCGACGTGGCCCTCGTCGGCCTTGGCCCCAGCTCAGGGCACGCGCTGGTGCTGATCGAGAGGATCGTCCAGGAGGCCGCGTGCCCGGTGATCGTGCTGATCCACGCCCCAGCCCCTGGCTTTCTCCGCGAGGCGTCCAAGCGTGGGGTATTCGCCTTCATCGCCGACGGTGATGCCGCCGCTCTTCAAAACAACATCGACATCGTTCTGCGCCGCTTCGCCGAGTACCACGACCTCGAGGGAGCGTTCGGTCGGCGGGCCGTGATCCAACGAGCCAAGGGGGTTCTCATGGAGCGCTACTCGGTGGACGACTCGAGCGCGTTCGAAATGCTGCGCAACCACTCGCGGGCCGCGAACCGCAAGCTGGTGGACACCGCCACCGCCGTGGTGGACGTGTCCCCGCTTCTGCCCACGCAGGCGCCCGACCCGCCCGACTAGGAGGGTCGGGCGAAACGACTAGCGAAACGCCTTCGTTCTTGCGCCCGGAGAGGAGTAGGCTTGTGGAACTGGCCCTGCGGCCATCAACCCCGGCCCCCAGAGAGCAAAGACAGCCGAAGCGCGAGCAACGCGCCGAAGCAACAGACTCCGAGGCGCACGGGATTCCTGCGGGGCCAGTCGTTCGTAGGCTCTGCTGGTGGCGAGCGCGGAGCTGAGTCGCCGCGTCGAGAAGGTCTAGCTCTCCTCCGACATCGCCTACCCCCGCAGCCCGGCCGCTTCGAGCGCCTGCTCCTTGTCCATGTACTCGCGCCCCTGCACGATCTTTCCGTCGCGGACGGTGTAGACGACGGCGTAGCGCAGGTCGGTCTCGGTGCCGCTGAGCTTCGCCCGCCCGCTCAGGCGCTGGATCGCAAGGACGCGGTCATCCCCGACGTCCCACAGTTCCTCCACCACGACGCTGAAGTCGTCGAACGTGTCGATCCAGTCTTGGATATAGCGACGCACGGCGACCGGCCCGTGCATCTCGCCGGCGTCATCGATGGCACCCTCGGCCGCCCGCCAATTGATGTCGGGGTCCCAGAGCTCGGGCATCGCATCCAGGCCCCCGTCGGCAAACGCTTGGAGCATCCTGCGCACCACCTCGATGTTCTCCTGCGACATCGCAGGCCCAGTATCCCGCTACCGCTTTTCGTCCAAAGCAACGGTCGGGACTTTGGCTCTCCCCGAGTGCCCCGTTCACGCGAGAGGAGCAGTGCGTCCGCAGCGCCGTGGCACGCCCCCGAGATTCGTTCGCTATGTGCTGCCCGACGTCGACGCCCCGACCTCGGTCACCTCTGCAACATCGGAGCGCCCGACGAGTTCAACGTGGCAGTCCGGGGACTTCCTCCGCGAGTTAGGCCGGGCCGAGCGCAGCGCAGATCGCGCTGAAGATCTCCTCGTCGCTGTTGCGGTTGCCATGGCTGATGACGACCGTCGACTCGGTGAAGTCGACGATCGGGATGCCCTCTGGCGTGATTTCGACCACGACCGCGTTCGCGACGATGTCGATTCCTGCGTTGGACACTCCGAACCCGGGCACAAGACCGAACCGCAACAGCCCCGAGGACGTGAAGTTCGCTGTCGAGCCCAACGTCGCGCCGCCCGGGTAGGTGAAGACGGAAGTCGTTGCCTCCGGGAAGCTGAACGAACCGAAGGGCGAGCTGAAGGTCGCGGTCGCCGCGGGCGTGTTCACGATCTGTCGCACCACCAGCCCCGCGCTGTTGTAGATCAACGTGGTGTCCAAGGCACCGTTGACCGAGACCATCACCGGGAAGCCGCACGCCTCGCTCAGCAACGGGGATTGGAACGAGGCGCTGATGTCGACCGCGTTCTGAAGATGAACAGCCCGTTGCGCGCTGCTTGTAGCCGGCACTGCGAGCGCGCTCAGGGCCACGGTGATCAAGATCAGAAGCCGCCGCACAGCCTGCTCCTCTCCCCTGCCGAAGCAGGGTCTCTCTCTGGGCCTCGGCGTCCCGCCCTCGTGACGAGAGGCCGTGGCCGACTCTGCCTCTTTGTGACAAAAATGTCAAGCTTGCGTCGGACGGTTTTCGGACCACTCATGGCAGGGGCTTCGCGCAGTCCTAGTGGTACCTATTCAGCTACTCAGGCGCTTCAGCGGAAGCGCCGCGGACGTGAAGCTGCTTCTGCCTTGCGCGAGAAGCAGGAGCCCGGGCCGACGAACCGCTGGCTATTACCTTCCATGCAACGCGAGAGTGCTCCTTCTCGTCCAAAGCGGTAGTGGTCCTGCGCCGAGCAAGCGTCTAGGGTCGCCAGGACGCATGTCTTCCGTCCCAGACATCCCATGGGCGGTTCGCCCCCGAGGTAAGGACAAGGTATGCCGGACGGTGAGCTCACTTTCGATGCTGAAGGGCCGGCGCGCCATTCGGTTGATCGCAAGACGCTGCTGGTGGGCGCCGCCGGCACCGTTGCCGCCGCCGGGCTGAGCGGGCCTACGCGCGCCGCGGGACATGCCGCGTCGCTGGCGGCTCGGTCACGCCCGCGCTTCGACCCGGAGCTCGCGCGTCAGCTACAGCAGGCGCTGCGTGCCGCGCTGCGCGATCCGGGCACGACCGCTCCGGGGGCGATCCTGCACGTACGGAGCCCGAGGCTCGGCCGCTGGACCGGCATCGCCGGCCTCGGCCGCGTGGCGCCGGATGTCCCGATGCGGCGCGCCGATCGGTTCCGGGCGGGGAGCATCGCGAAGCCGTTCGTCGCGGTGGTGGTGCTGCAACTGGCCGAGCGCGGCCGGCTGTCCCTCGACGCTCGGCTTCCACAGGTGCTGCCGGCGGGGGTCGTCGGCCGCTTCCCGACGGCGGGCGACATCACGGTGCGCATGCTGCTCAACCATCGCAGCGGGATCCCGGAATGGAACAGCCCCGCCATCGAGGAGCAGGTCGCCCGTGATCCGGCAAAGCTGTGGAGGGTTTCCGAGTTCCTCGATCTGGCCGCCGCGCAGCCGCCGATGTTCGCGCCCGGGACGGGCTTCTTCTACTCCAGCACGAACTACAACCTGCTGGGGCTGATCATCGAGCGAATCACTGGCCGCTCCTGGCGCCGCGCAGTGACGCGTCGCGTGATCCGCCCACTGCGTCTAACGCGTACGGACCTGCCCGCCCCCGGCCACCGGTCGATCGAGGGCGCGCACGCGCACGGCTATGGCGAACTCGACGGCAAGACAATCGATCTGACCCGCGTCGACCCCTCGTTCGCCGGCGCCGCCGGCGCCTGCGCGCTGGTCACAACCGTCCAGGACCTGGCCCGGTTCCTCGATGCTCTATTCAAGGGCCGGCTGTTTGGCCACCGGGCAACGCTGCGGCAGATGTTGGACCTGGCCCCGGCGCAGGGCGAGGGCGGACTGGTCGGCTACGGCCTGGGCATCGAGCAGTACGCCCTGCCCGGTGGCATCGAGCTGATCGGCCACCTCGGCGGCACGGCCGGTTATCGCTCCTTCGTCGGCCGCGTGCGGCCCCTGGGCGTGACGCTAACGCTCGCCTTGAACGCGCAGGACGACCCGACGCCGCTGCTCATCCCGGCGGTGCAGGCGCTCGCGGCGACGCATCAATAGGGCGCGGCAAACGGCGCGAGCCGAACCCTTCCGCCGCGTTGAGAAGGGCTAATGGCGGCTGACGCTGCACGACGCCAAGCCCGAATGTCGCTTTCCATGCGACGGAGCACTCCGGCCTCGAGTTGCGCTTTGCGCGAGCAGCGATCGTGCCGGGTGCTACTCATCGGGTGCGGGCGCGGCGGCCAGCGCGAACGGGCTGCCCTCGGAGTCCCGGCACACCGCCCACCGATCGCCTGCGTGGATGATCGAGCCGCCAAGCGAGCGGACGCGCTCGAGTGTCGTGGCCAGGTCGGCGACGGTGGAGTAGGCAAGTGAGGCGGTGTCGCCGGGGCCCGGTCCACGCTCGTGGACTCCGAGGCGCAGGCCGTCGGTCTCGGTCTGCCACCCGGATCCAGCCGTGCCGCGCCGTGGCGCGAGGGTGACCCCGAGGACTCCGTGCCAGAACCGGCGAGCGCGATCGGGATCGTCGGCCGGAAACTCCATCAATGGCGCGGGCTGGACGGAGTATGGCCGCACGCTCCGCTTGCTTCTCCTTTGCGCGAAAAGCAGAAGTGCGCGATCGGCGTGCGATCGTGCCACTCCGCGGTCTACCGCGACACGCGGACATCCGGGCGTCGCGAGCGAGCAGCACGTCGTAATGCCGTTACGGCATCGCCGAAGGGGGTTCTA
>JBEVKF010000073.1:0-30872 GCA_040509755.1 Thermoleophilaceae bacterium
GGCAGCGAATGGTCGACGCGAACGGTGGCCGCCGACCCAGGCACGGCGGATGAGCACAAAGGTACGGTCGACGTCGGTCACGAGGCCGATGATTCCGCGGCGAAGATCGGGCGGATCCGTCGCAACTGCCGCCTTGGACGACCAGCACTAGCCGGCGGCACCGAGCATCGGCGCCCTGCCTCTAGGTCCCGGTTTGGAGCCACGCGTCGAGGACCACAACCGAGTCATCGAGCCCGTGCGTGGCGCAGATCGCGGCGAGCGCCTTGCCGCCCGCAGCCGCCCCCGGACCGCCGAGAGCGTCGAGTGACCCCAGCGCAAGCTGGGCCTCCTCGATGGTCAGCCGGGTCTCAGCGCAGAGCCGCCCATGCCACCTGGGCGCGGCCGTCTGGAAGCGCCACGGCTGCTGATCGAGCGCCAGCAGCAGCAGGGCCAGTGCGTCGGCCAGCGACACCCTGGGGATCTCCGCCGCCAGCGTCCAGGCGAGTAGAAAGTTCCGCCCGTCGAGGGCGCGCTTGAACTGGCTGTACGCGCTCCCCTGCGAGGTCACGAACGCATGTTCGCACGTGGACCTCCGGTGACGCGCCCGAAATACGCTCCATTGTCGAGTTAGCGGTCCCAGGCAACGCTAAGTCGACACCGGACGCCAAACCCGGCCCCACGGGAGCGCCGCGGCGGCTCTGTCCACCCCCTTATAGCCCGCCGTTGGCCCGAGCCACGCAACCGGCGGCTCCGTCCATACCACCGTGATTGGCTTGTCGGCGAGCGGCTTGAGCTCCTTCCCGCGCCGACGGCCTCGGCGCCTCAGCGGTCGATGCGGAAGATGAACGCGAACTTGGTGCCGCCCTCGCGCCACTCGAGCTTCATCGTTCCGCGCACCTTGCGGCAGCGGCCGGTGCCGCCGGTGATGGCGAGAACGCTGTCCTTGGCGTCGTAGAACGGACCCTCGACAACGATGTTCCCGCCGGGCAGCAGGTTGGTCCAGTTGCACTCATAGAACTCGCCCGGCTTCACGCGCACGCAGTAGCCCTGGCTCATCCCCACCGCGTTGGAGTCCGTGCGGTCGAACACCTCGTTCGCGAAGGTCAGGAGGTCTCCCGCGCTGTGGCCCGTGGCTCCTGTGTGTCCGTGGTGGTGTCGGTGGTGGCGTGCTCGATCACAGTGATCGTCTTGTGGCCCTTGTGGCCGTGGCTTTCGTTCGGCTTTGCCCACGCGGTTACGGCGGCCACCGACACGGCATGCGCTTCATGACGCTCCTCCTTTTGAGATGTCCTCGCTTCCTATCGACGCGACGCCGCCCGGTCAAGCTCGAGCCAGAGGACTAGTGTTGGTCCCAGGCTGGAGCGTTCGATAGGTCTCACTCCTTCTTCCTTTCGCGCGGCGCCCTACAGAGGGACTGAAAGGCTGATGTGCAATGGCAGACCACGAACGCAAGAGCGCGCGCCAGCGGCTCGAGTTCGCGATGATCGAGAGGGACCGGCTCGGCAAGTCCTTTGACGCCGCGATCGGAACGCCGAGCGAGCTACGTGCGTACGTCCGTCTCGGTGCGGCGGTCGAAGAGGTCGCATCGCGGGAGGCCTGGTTCGAATGGGTCGATGACGAGAGCTACCGAGGGCTCAACGCGGGCCCGTTCGAGTTGCTTGCCGAAAGCCGCGCGAGTCGCCTCCACTAGGCCACGCCGGCCGCCTCGAGGGCTTCCTCGCGGCTGAAGTACTCGCGTACCTCAATGACCTGCCCTTGTCGCACCGTGACGACCTGGGCGAGCGTCTGCTCGAGGGTGATACCGCTACCCGTCCCTCGCGCGCGGACGACGAAGACGACCAGGACCTGTTGTCCGAGGTCGCGGAGCTCGATGATCTCGCTGGTGAGGTCCTCGTAGAGCTCGTGCAACTCGCGAAGCCACCGCCCCACGCCATCGTGCCCCAGGAAGACTCCAGACTCTCCCTCGAGGGCCTGCTGAGTGGCCGCGTGGTACTCGACATCTGGGTGCGACACCGAGAGGATGCTCTCCAGGTCCCCTCGAAGGACCGCCAGATGGACCTCGCGGACCAACTCCACGTTGTCTTGCGACGTCGCCTGACCGGTATCGGGTGCTGAGCGAGGCATGCTGGCGGTGGGGCCGGGCCCTCCGTGGCCGTTGGGGATCGATTCAGCGTAGCCGACGCGGTCTTGGCCTGGCGCCCCTGTACGAGTTCCTGCTCGCCGTGCTCGGGCCCGCGGCCGTCACGACCCAGGTCAGCCGCCGCGCCAACTAGGTCAGGCGCTCGCCGAACGCTCGCCTGCGCTGCTCGCCGCGCGACTCGAAATAGGCCCGTTCGCGATCCCCCAGCTCCGTTGCTGGGGGATCCGCAAACCACCACTCGCGGCCGATCCGATACCAGTTGCGGGTCGCCTCGAGCTGCCCCAGGACGGCCAGGACGCCCGACTCCATCCGTCGTCCCATGAGCTCGTTTGCGGGCAGGTTCTCGCGGCGCATGATTCGGTAGAACTCGGAGCGCGGGTCGGACACGGCGGCGATCGCATCCATCACGCGGCGCGAGTCGATGGTGATCTCGCGGTCTTCCATGTACCAGCCGCCGACCACCTTGACGTGCTCCATCAGCAGCTCGGCGTCCACCTTCTTCGGGTTGTTGAGGAAGCCGAGATCGTGCAGCGCGACGCGCAGGCGCTCCGGGTCGTCGTCGAAGATCGCCCCGAGGGCGGTGATCTCGAGCTCGATCTGCTCCTGGTCAAGGTGCTTGGTCATGCCGAAGTCGAGGAACGCCACGCGTCCGTCCGGCATCAGGATGTAGTTGCCGGGATGGGCGTCCGCGTTGAAGTGGCGCAGGTGGTAGATCGAGCCAAAGCAGAAGCGGAAGACGATCTCGCCGAAGCGGTCGCGCTCGACCTGCGGCAGCGTGCGGACCTCCTCGAACCCAACGCCGTCGACCCACTCGGTGACCAGCACGCGGGCGGTTGACAGCCGCGTGATCACGTCGGGGACGTGGATGAAGGGGTGGCCGCGGTAGCCGCGTGAGAACGAGCGCTGGTTCTGGGCCTCGAGCTCGTAGTCAAGCTCTTCGAGCACGCGCTCCTTGAGCTCCCCGGCTGCGGCTTTTGCGTCGAGGCCCGGAGCGAGCGCCTTGGCCATTCGCATGAGCATTCCCATGTTCTGCATGTCGGCGGCGATCGCGTCTGCCACACCCGGGTACTGGATCTTGACCGCGACCCGACGCCCATCCGGCAGCACGGCTCGATGGACCTGGCCGATCGAGGCGGCGGCGGCGGCCTCCTCGTCGAAGCTCTCGAACAGCTCCTCGACGGGCTCGGCCCATTCGGCGTCGAGCACCTTGCGCACCTTCTTCCAGGGCATCTTCGGTGCCTGGGTGCGCAGCTGGCTGAGCTGCTCCTGGTACAGCTCGCGGTACTCGGGCGGCAGGAACTCGGTGTCGATGAACGAGGCGAGCTGGCCGATCTTCATCGCTGCGCCCTTCATGCGGCCCAGCGTTTCGACCATACGTTCGGCGGCCTCGAGGTGGCGGCGCTCCAGAGCGTCGGCGGCCTCGCCGCGGGAGCGAGCCAGGTTGCGCGCACGCGTGCCGGCGTAGCGCGCGCTCTCGCTGCCGACCACCGAGCCCACCTGGGCGGTGCGCTTGATCCTCCCCTTGGGAATAGAGCTGTCGTCCCCCCTCGCCACGCCTCTGAGGATAGGGCGCATCGCTAGACTGGCCCGCCGTATGGCCGAAGGAACACGACCCACCCTCGTCGCCCAGGAGCGTCCCGAGCGCGGCACCCGCGCAACCAAGCGGCTGCGCCGCGAGGGCCTCGTCCCGGGCATCGTGTACGGCGGCAGCGACGGCGCCTGCGTCACCTTCAAGGTTCACAACCGCGTACTGCGGCAGGTGCTCGTCGACGGCTCCGCGTTGATCGACCTCGAGGTCGGTGGCAGCACCCGCCCGGTGATTGTCAAGGACCAGCAGCTGCACCCGGTGCGCGACGAGGTCATCCACATCGACCTGCTCGAGGTGCGCCTCGACGAGACGATCCAGACCACCGTCGGCGTGCAGGTGGAAGGCGCCGAGGAGGCCCCCGGCATCAAGGAGGGCGGCGTCCTCGACCAGGTCACCCACCAGCTCAACATCGAGGCGCTCCCCACAGCGATTCCGGACGTCATCGTCGTCGACGTGAGCGGCATGGAGATCGCCGCCACCATGCACCTCTCCGAGCTCACCCCTCCCGAGGGCGTCACCTTCCTCGACGATCTGGAGGAGACGATCATCGCGTCGGTCGTCGTGCCGACGGAGGTCGAGGAGCCCGAGGAGATCGAGGAAGAGACCGAGCTGGTCGGCGAGGACGGCGAGCCGGTTGAGGCCGAGGCCGCCGACGTGGACGCGTCCGATTCCGCCGCAGAGGAAGCCGAAGGCGACCAGGGGTGAGCCTCTTCCGTCGCGGGAGCGGCGGGGGCGGGAAGGCTGACTGGCTGGTTGTCGGGCTCGGTAATCCCGGCGACCGCTACGCCCGCACCCGCCACAACGTGGGCTTCGAAGTGGCCGCGCTTGCGGCTGAGCGCTGGGGCCTACCCAAGGCAAGGAAGCGTTACGGCGGGCTGTTCACCGACGGCCGCATCCGCCCGGGCGGGCCGCGCGTGGCGGTGCTGTTGCCGCAGACCTACATGAACGAGTCGGGTGATGCGGCCGGGCCCGCCCGTGGCGCGCTCGGCCTCGACCTCGATCACGTCGTGGCGGTGCACGATGAGATCGACCTGCCCGTCGGGCGCATCGAGGTGCGACTGGGCGGCGGCCTCGCGGGACACAACGGCCTCAAGTCGCTCAAGCGCGGACTCGGCAGCGCCGACTTCCGGCGCGTGCGGGTGGGGGTCGGGCGCCCCGACACCACCGACCCCGAGATCGTCTCCGCCCACGTGCTCGGCCGCTTCAGCGAGCCCAAGGACGAGGTGCGCAAGCTCGTCGAGCGGGCCGCCGACGAGCTCGATCGGCTGGTCAGCTCGGACGCCTAGAATCGGAAATGGATCGCAGCGCACCCGGCCCAGCCGGGTGCTTGCGCCCGACAGTGCCGCGCGGTTGCCCCGGGCGGCCGCTGCGCATGCTCAGAGCACTTCTCAGATACGCCCACGAAAACGAGTCGGTGACCACGCTGGCCGAGGCCGCGCGGCGCTCGCCCCAGCGCGCTTTCGTCTCAGCGAGCCTGCGCCCGTACCTGCTGGCCGGCCTACTCGACCTCGAGCCCGAGCGTCCCGCGCTCGTGATCGCGGGCGACGACCGCGCCGCACGCGACCTGGCGGCCGACCTCAAGGCCTACCTCGCGCCGCGCAAGGTGCGCTTCTACCCGGCGCGCGGCATGCGCTACGAGTCGCACCTGGCGCCGCCGCCGCACCTCGTCGGTCTGCGCATCGCCGCTCTCGACGCCCTGCTCGACTCCGAGCGCCCGGCTGTGGTGGTGGCGAGCGCCGCCGCGCTCTCAGAGAAGGTGCCCGACCCCGACCTGCGCCCGCACGGCTTCGAGATCGAGAAGGGCGCACTGCTCGACCTGGACGAGGTCGGCGCCCGGCTTGTCGGGTGCGGGTACGAGCGAGTCGATCAGGTGGAGGACCGCGGCCAGTTCGCGATCCGCGGCGACATCCTCGACGTCTATCCCGCCACCGAGGAGCGCGCGGTGCGCTGCGAGCTCTTCGACATCGAGGTCGAGCGCCTCACCTGGTTCTCCACCTTCACCCAGCGCTCACTCGAAGAGGCAGACATCGTGGAGATAGCCCCGGCAGCCGAGCTCGCGCCCGAGCACCGCGAGCTCGCGGAGATCGCGGCGTCGAGCGCGGAGGGTGACCGTCCCGACGTGGCCGACGTGCTGCCAGTCGACCGCTTCCGGGAGTTGCTCGACCTCGTCCCCGCCGGCGCTCTGGTGGCCGTCGGTGCCGAGGAGGAGCTGGGCCCGGCGCTGCGCGACATGTGGGAGGACGTGACGACGAGCTTTCACGACCAGGACGCCCACCACCTGTACGTCTCACCCGAGCGCCTGACCGCGACGCTCGATGAGCGCGCTTCCCTGCGACTGTCGAGCATCTCCCAGGACCAGCCGCACGAGTTTCGTGCCCAGAGCGCCGACACCGCGGCGCGCTCGCTGCGCGACGCCGAGCCCGAGCTGGAGAAGCTCGTGCGCTCGGGTTACCGCACCGTCGTCGCGTGGGGGCGTCGTGGCGAGGGCGAGCGCGCCCAGCTCAACCTGGCTCGCCTGCAGGCAGGATTCCTCGACGGTCAGCCCGCGCCAGTAGATGCCACGGTGCTGTTCGCCCACGCGACCCTGCGCGACGGCTTCGTGGCTCCCCAGCTCAAGCTGGCGATCGTGCCGGAGCATCGCCTCCTACGCCGCCGCCAGGGCCGCCGTCCCGAGGGCCCGCGAGCGGGCGCGATCGCCGCCTTCACAGACCTGCGCGCGGGGTCTCCGGTCGTCCATGAGGACCATGGCATCGCGCTCTTCACGGGTTTTGAGACCAAGACCGTCGGAGGCATCACCCGCGACTACCTCGAGCTGGAGTACAGGGACGGCGACCGCGTCTTCGTCCCAAGCGACCAGCTTCACAAGATCAGCCGCTACGTAGGCGCCGACGCCGGCGAGCCGCCGCTCTCCAAGCTCGGCGGCAAGCAGTGGGAGCAGCAGAAGCTGCGCGCCCGCCGCGCCGCAGAGGCGCTGGCCGGCGAGCTGATCAACCTCTACGCCGAACGCCGCCGCCGCGCGGGGCACGCCTTCCCGCGCGACTCCGAGTGGCAGCTCGAGTTCGAGAGCCGCGTCCCCTACCGCGAGACGCCCGACCAGCTCGAGGCGATCGAGGCTGTCCGCGCCGACATGGAGGAGGCGCGCCCGATGGATCGCCTGATCTGCGGCGACGTCGGCTATGGCAAGACGGAGGTCGCCCTGCGCGCGGCCTTCAAGGCGGCCGAGGACGGCAAGCAGGTGATGTTCCTCGTGCCCACCACGGTGCTCGCCCAGCAGCACTTCGGAACGTTCACCGAGCGGCTGCGCGACTACCCCTTCGAGATCGCGATGGTCTCGCGCTTTCGGACTCCAAAGCAGACGCGGGCAGCGCTCGACGCCTTCGCCGAGGGCAGGGTGGACATCCTGATCGGCACGCACCGTCTGCTGTCGCGCGACGTCCGGCCGAAGGAGCTCGGCCTCCTGATAGTCGACGAGGAACAGCGCTTCGGCGTCAAGCAGAAGGAACTGCTGCGCCAGCTCAAGCTGCGCGTGGACGTGCTCTCGCTGTCGGCCACCCCGATCCCGCGCACGCTGCAGATGTCGTTGGCCGGCCTGCGCGACATCTCTGTGATCGAGACGCCGCCCGAGGGCCGGCGCTCGGTCAAGACCTACGTGGGCGACTACGACGAGGAGCTGGTGGCCGGCGCGATCAAGCGCGAGCTGGCGCGCAGGGGACAGATCTTCTTCCTGCACAACCGCGTGGACACGATCGACGAGACGGCCGAGCGCATCCGCGCACTGCTGCCCGAGGCGCGGGTGCTTGTGGCGCACGGGCAGATGGCCGAGGGCCAGCTCGAGAAGACGATGCTCGCCTTCCTGCGCGGCGACGGCGACGTGCTGGTCTGCACGAGCATCGTCGAGTCCGGGCTCGACATCCCCACCGCAAACACGCTGATCATCGAGCGCGCGGACCTCTTCGGGCTCGCCCAGCTCTACCAGATCCGCGGGCGGGTGGGCCGATCGCGGGAGCGCGCCTACGCCTACCTGCTCTACCCGAGTCACGCGGCGCTCACCGACGAGGCGAGCAAGCGTCTGGCCACGCTCTCCGACTACACGGAGCTCGGATCCGGCTTCAAGATCGCCATGCGCGATCTCGAGATCCGCGGCGCCGGCAACCTGCTGGGAGACGAGCAGTCGGGCCACGTGGCTGCGATCGGGTTCGAGCTTTACGTCTCGATGCTCGACGAGGCCGTGCGGCTGCTGGCCGGCTCGGCCGCCGACGAGACCGCCGAGCCCGTGCGGCTCGACCTGCCCGTCGACGCCTACGTGCCGGGAAGCTACGTGCCCTACGAGGCGGCCAAGATCGAGATCCACCGGCGCGTGGCAGGCGCCCGCGAGATCGCGCAGCTCATCGTGCTGCGCGAGGAACTCGAGGACCGCTTCGGCCCGGTGCCCGAGCCGCTCGACAACCTGATCCGCCTCCAGGACGCGCGCATCAAGCTCGGCCGGGCGGGGGCGAGGTCGGTGGACTTCCGCCAGGGAAGGATGTCGGTCGCGCCGATCGAGCTGGACTCGCGGGGGTCGAAGGCGCTGCGCGAGCGGATCCCGGAGGCCGTCTACGAGTCAGGGCGCAGCACGGTGCGCGTGCGCCTGCCCGAGGAGGCCGACGAGCGCTTCCGGGCGGTCGTCACCGCCGCGGAGGCGATCCTCGAGGTGGCAACCGAGCCGGAGGCCGGCGAGCTCGCGCCCGGGGTGTGAGCGGCTGGCCGGCGGCTCGCCCGGGTTCGGAGCAACGGCGGGCTACAAGGGGTGGGACGGGTCGTCGCGGCGCTCACGTGGGGGTGCCGATTCTGCGTCCGTTGTCGAGTTGGCGTTGCCTGGGACCGGTAACTCGACAATGAAGGGGTGACGGAGCTTGCGGGCCGTCGACTCCGACGGGTTGCGCGGGCTCGGGCCAACGGCGGGCAATAAGGGGTGGGACGGGTCGTCGCGGCGCTCACGTGGGGGGCGGATTCTGCGTCCGTTGTCGAGTTAGCGGTGCCTGGGACCCGTAACTCGACAATGGATGCGAATTTCGGGTGCGTCGCCGGGCAACCCTTATTGCTCCAGGCATCGCGACGCACCCTGAACCGACGGTCCTTTCGCGAGACCGCTCGCCGGGTGCAGAGAAAGCCCCCCAGCCAGAGCCGTGATGCGAACAGACTGACGCCCCCTCGCATCACCCAACTAGGTGGATCGTATTACCCCGACTGAGGGAATAGCCCAGGCTTCTAGGTCATACGGACGGTGTCAAGCAAACTCAACGAATGTACGAGCCGGAGAGTCGAAGATCGTCCGCTACCCTTCGCACCGCTCCAGGCCTCGCGAGTTTCAGCGCTCGGAGCCGCGCCCCCTTAGCTCGTCTTTACGTCCCCGAAGTAGACATGGTTCGGATGACTCACGCCTCGATCAAGTCCCTGTTCGCCGTCGCCCTCGTTGGGCTCGGCGCCCTCGTCCTCGCCGCCTGCGGAAATGAAGTCCCGCCGGGAGCGGTCGCCAAGGTGGGCGACTCGGAGATCACCCAGGAGGAGTTCGACAAGTGGCTCACGACGGCCGTCAAGGGCCAGGCCCAGGGCGGCACGGCCGTGGTCCCCGACCCGCCGGACTACAAGAAGTGTGTGGCGGCAAAGAAGAAGGTGCCCACGGCGGAGGGCCAGGCCAAGCAGTCAGACGCTCAGCTGAAGAAGCAGTGCGAGCAGGAGCACGACCAGATCAAGCGTGAGGTCATGCAGTTCCTGATCCAGGCGGAGTGGGTCCAGCAGGAGGCCGAGGAGCGCGACATCGACGTCTCCGACAAGGCGGTCGCCAAGTCATTCGAGGATCAGAAGAAGCAGGCCTTCCCGACCGACAAGGCGTACGCCGAGTTCCTCAAGAGCTCGGGCATGACCGAGGAGGACATCCTCTTTCGCGTCAAGCTCGACCAACTCCAGCAGAAGCTGACGCAGAAGGTCACCGAGGAGTCCAAGAAGGTCTCCGACGCGGATGTCGAGGAGTACTACGAGAAGAACAAGAAGCGCTTCGCCCAGCCCGAGCGCCGCGACCTGCTAGTGGTTCTCACAAAGAGCGAGGCCAAGGCCGAGCAGGCCAAGAAGGCGCTCGAGGACGGCGACCCCTGGAAGGAGGTGGTCAAGAAGTACTCGATCGACGAGGCCTCCAAGGCCCAGGGGGGCCGCCTCCCCGCGGTGGCGAAGGGCCAGCAGGAAAAGGCGCTCGATGAGGCCGTCTTCGCCGCGAGCAAGGGCAAGGTCGTGGGTCCCGTCAAGACCCAGTTCGGCTGGTATGTCTTCCAAGTGGTGAAGATCACCCCGGCGTCGCAGCAGGCGCTCGAGGAGTCAAAGGACACGATCAAGAACCTGCTGCGCTCCGAGCGCCAGCAGAAGGCGCTTGACCAGTTCATCAAGGACTTCCGCGAGCGCTACAAGGACGAGACCGAGTGCGCCGAGGACTATCGCGTCGCCGAGTGCAAGAACGCGCCGAAGGAAGACAAGAACAACGGCGCTGCATCGGGCGGCACCACGGGCGGCGAGACCCAGCAGCCGGCGCCCACGCCCGAGAACCCCACCCCGTAGGTAGGGGTGGGCGAACCAGGGGCGAGCGACCCCGCCGGCGCTCTGCGGCGGCTGGATGAGATCACGCGCAGGCTGCGAGTCGAGTGCCCGTGGGATCGCGAGCAGGACGAGCGATCGATAGTTCCGCACACCGTCGAGGAGGCTTACGAGCTCGCGGACGCCGCCAACTCCGGCGATGACGCGAAGCTGCTCGACGAGCTCGGCGACGTCCTCTTCCAGGTCTACTTCCTGGCGCTGCTGCTCGAGGAGCGCGGAGCCGGGAGCCTCGCCGAGGTCGCGGAGCATTGCCGCGCCAAGCTGATCCGCCGCCACCCGCACGTCTTCGGCGATCGGGAGGCCGAGACCGCGGCCGCGGTCGTTCGCAACTGGGACGAGATAAAGCGCGAGCAGGAGGGCCGCGGCGAGGTCTTCGGCTCGATTCCGCAGACCCTGCCCTCGACCCTGTACGCGAAGAAGGTGCTGCGCCGGGCCCGTAGCGCAGGACACGAATGGGGCGGTCCCCGCGATAATCCCGGCGACCGGCTGCTGGCGGCCGTCCGCGATGCGGTCGCGGCCGGCGCCGACCCGGAGCTGGCGTTGCGTCAGGCTGCTGATCGATTCAAGGACGAGGTGGAGCGAGGTTGAGCGAGATCGAGAAGGTTCACGCGCGGCAGATCGCCGACAGCCGCGGCAACCCCACCGTCGAGGTTGACGTGGTGCTCAAGTCGGGCGCCGCGGGCCGCGCGGCGGTGCCGTCGGGCGCGTCGACGGGCGCGTTCGAGGCCGTCGAGCTGCGCGACGGCGGAGACAACTGGAACGGCAAGGGAGTCTCGAAGGCCGTTGCCAACGTCAACGGCGAGCTGGCCGAGGCCGTTCGCGGTCTCGACGCCGCGGACCAGGCGGCGGTCGATCGCGCGATGCTCGATCTCGACGGCACCCCGAACAAGGGCCGCCTGGGAGCCAACGCGATCCTGGGGGTGTCCCTGGCCGGCGCGAAGGCGGCGGCCGCCGAGGCCGGACAGCCGCTGTGGCGCTACCTCGGCGGCGAGGCGGCGCACGTGCTCCCGGTCCCGATGATGAACGTGCTGAACGGCGGCGTGCACGCAGACAACAAGGTCGACTTCCAGGAGTTCATGGTGGTCCCGGTGGGCGCGCCCAGCTTCTCCGAGGCGCTGCGCACCGGCGCCGAGGTCTTCCACGCGCTCAAGCGGACGCTGCATGACCGAGGCCTGGGGACGGCGGTGGGCGACGAGGGCGGCTTCGCGCCCGACCTCGATTCGAACGAGGCCGCCCTGCAGGCGCTGATCGAGGGCATCGAGGCCGCCGGCTTTCATCCCGGGGACGACGTCGCGATAGCGCTCGACCCCGCCACCAGCGAGATCTTCGCCGACGGCGCCTACGTGCTCGAGCACGAGGGCCGCTCGCTCAGCTCCGACGAGCTCGGCGACTACTGGGCCGAGATGGCCGGGCGCTACCCGATCGTCTCGATCGAGGACGGGATGGACGAGGAGGACTGGGAGGGTTGGAGGGCTCTGACCGAGAAGATCGGCGATCGGGTGCAGCTCGTCGGCGACGACCTGTTTGTCACCAACACCGAGCGCCTGCGCCGCGGCATCGACTCGCAGACCGCCAACTCGATCCTCGTAAAGGTCAACCAGATCGGCACCCTGACGGAGACGCTCGATGCGGTGCGCATGGCGCAGGAGGCGGGCTACACCGCGGTCATGTCCCACCGCTCGGGCGAGACCGAGGACACCACGATCGCGGACCTGGCGGTGGCCACCGGCTGCGGCCAGATCAAGACCGGCGCTCCCTCGCGTTCAGACCGGGTTGCCAAGTACAACCAGCTGCTGCGAATCGAGGAGGCGCTGGGCGCCGACGCCACCTACCCGGGCCGAAGCGTTTTTCGCTCCTGAGCGCCGGGCGCCCGCGGGTCAGCGCGGCAGGCCCTCGATCACGTAGGCCCGCTCGCCCTGGCGCACCATTCCCAGCCGGCGCGCCTCGCGCTCCAGGGCGCCGGGATCGCGCAGCGCGCGCACGCGCTTCTTGAGGCTGCGGTTCTCCTCCGTCAGGTCGCGCAGCTCCTGCTTCTCGGCGCCCGCCGTGCGCGACTGCTGCCACCAGTGCTTGGCGGGGGAGATGTAGAGCAGCACGATCACGATCAGGGTGCCCAGCAGAGCCACCCTGCCGAGGCGATCCCAGCGGATGTTCGTGCGGCGGCGAGGCTGCATCCGGTTGTCCTTCGGCGCGCCGGCGGCGGCTCCTGCCCGCCCGCGAGGCGGGATCGCAATACTTCACCGCCCGATGTCCTACGCCATCGAAAACGCGCTCTTCCAGTGGCGCGAGGGAGAGCAACGGCTCGCTTCGACTACGGAGCCGGCGCGCTCGGACCTCGACTACGCGGCCGCCGCGGTGGTCGAGGAGCTGCGGCGCAGGCTCGGCTCGAGCTTCGTGCTCGACGAGTTGATCGAGCTCTACGCGGAGAGCACCGACTGGGCGACCGGGCTGGCGGACCGCCACGGCGCCGGCACGGACTCGGCATCGGTGGTGGATGCCGCGTTTGCCCGCTATGCCCGCGAGGCGTCCAACTACGCGGGAGGAGTCGCGCGCGAGCGCCACTCGAAGCCCTAGACGCAGGACCGGCTAGGACTCCTCGTCGTCTCCGTCGGCTTCTTCGCCGGCGCGGCTGATCACGATGCGCTCGGGCTCGACGATCACCGTCACCGGGCGGTGCCCAGCCCAGTGCTCGGCGTAGACGGGGTCGTCCTGGACGGCGGGGTCGAGCCACAGGCCGTAGCCCTCGTCGCCGTGATCGAAGGTTCCCTCGAGCGCCTTTGGCTTGCGCCGCCGACCGCGCCCGCCGCGCCGTCCGCGCCGCCGGCGCTTGGCCTTGCCCTCTTCGTCGGGAGACTCTTCGTCGTCCTCGCCGGTGAACTCGTCGGAGTCCTCCTCCTGGTCGTCGGCCTCCTGCTCGGCCTCGAGCGCGGCGGCAACCAGGGCGTCGTCCTCGGCGCGCAGGTCGAGCTCGTCGGGGGTCGACCCCAACGCGAACCCGTCGTCGCCCTCGCCGCCCTCGTCCGGGACGAGCTCGTGCTCGCGCTTGAACGAGCGAATGTCACCGACCGAGACCTCGAGCTGATGGGCGATCCAGGCATCCGTGCGACCCTGGCGAACCCAGGTTCTGATCTGGTTTAGCTGTGGTTTGAGGGATCTGCGTGCCAAACGGCGCCCGAGACTAGCAATCCCTTGCTTTCAGAACTGCGCTGTTGGGGCAGATTAGGTTCCCCACGAAAGCGAGAGTCGCGCTAGATTAGACGCGGGGTAGAACCCAGGGAGTAACACCGTCGTCCAGGCAGGGGAGGCCACGGACGTGCTAGTGCTAACGCGGAAGGGCAATCAGTCGATCATGATCGGCGACGACATCGAAATCTCGGTGCTGTCGATCATGGGCGAAAAAGTGAGGATTGGTATCGACGCGCCACGCGCCGTTCCCGTCTTCCGTAAAGAGGTCTACGTCCAGATCCAGCAGGGTCGCGACGCCGACGGCGAGCGCGAGGAGGTCGACAGGGAGCTCGACCGCCTCAAGCATCCGCGGGCGGAGTAGCCGGCTCAGCCCGCGAGCATCGCCAGCGTCTCGAACATCACGATCGTCACGGCCACGGCTGTGGCGACGATCGCGAGTACGAGAAAGGTGAAGCGGAACTTCCCCTGCTTGCGCGAGCGCTGGACCCTGCGGACCCGGGCGCGCTGAGCCGACTGCTTGCGCAGCGACTCGCGGCGTACGACCGACTCGGCCGCCTCCTCCCGGAAGGCTTCCTCGAACTGCGCAAGGGATTGCCGCATCCGCATCGTGCGCGGAAGGCTACCAGCGTTATCTGGGCCCGGAGCGCTCCGAGCGCGCTCCCGGAGGACGCTCACGCGGTAGCCGTCTCCCTCGCCGCTTCGTCGTAGACCTCGACGAAGCGCATGTAGTTCTTGGCGATCTGTTCCGCGGCGTCGTCGCGCTCGAGATCGTCGTCGAGGAAGCCCTTGAGGGCGTCCCACCAGATGGTCCGGCCGATCGCGAAGCCCGCATAGCCCTCCACCGGCGCGCCCTGCCGTAGCCAGTGGTCGACCTTGTCGTCGTCGGCCCCACGGCCGAGGACGACGCAGATCACGCCGTTGCGGCCGTCGCGGCGGCAGGTCTCGACGATCTTCTCGCAGTCCTCCCTGGTGTCGATGCCCTCGATCTTCCAGATGTCGGCCTCGATGCCCGCGTCCTGGAGGTCCTCGATCGTCTGGCGCATCAGCCCCGGACGCAGCTCGGCGTCGTAGCGGTCGGTGTCGCCGCCGACCTTCTCGAGCTGGTGGTCCTCGGCGGGAACGAGCAGCTCGAAGAGGAACTTGCGGTCGTGCTCGTGGAGCCAGTCGGCGAGGCGCTTGAGCCGCTTCGCCTGGCGCTCGTTCATCTCGGAGTCGCCCTCCGGGTTGTAGCGCACCAGCACCTTGGAGAAGTCCGGGTCTAACTCCTCGATGTGGTCGCCGAACTCGTCGCCGTAGTCGAAGTCGAACTCGTTCTGTCCGGACTTCTCGACAGGCATGGCGAGCAGGAGCCCGCGCTCCTTGGTCTCGGCCGGAATGTTCGTCGGAGCCCCGAACTGCTCATCGACGAGCACGCCCGTCAGCCCGGCCTCCGCACCCTGCTCGACCGCCTTGAGCATGCCTTCGAAGATGAGGCGCTTGGCGTCGGCAATCTTCTCGGTGTCCTCGTCACTGGGATCTCCCTCGATCCCGAACATCTTCTTCTGAAACGAGCCGCGATGATCGAACGCGAGTATGTAGAGCTTGCCGTCGTAGCCGAGAGTCATACAGGGGTTATACCCCGTGCGGGGCATCTGTCGTTTACCGGCGGTGCCTCCGGATACGATGCGGAGGTGCAGCACCGATTCACGGGCCCCTCGTACACGGTCGGCGTCGAAGAGGAGCTCATGATCGTCGATCAGGTGACCCTCGACCTGACCAGCTCGATCGACGGGCTGCTCGAGACGCTCGAAGGCGTCTCCAGGGAGGGTGAGGTCAAGTCCGAGCTGATGGAGTCGGTTTGCGAGATTGCGACCGATCCCTGCTCGGACACGCGCGAGGCCGGCCTGCAGCTTCGGGCGCTCCGGCGCCTCGTGAAGCAGGCCGCCGGGGAGCGCGGGCTTGCGATCGGCTCGTCCGGCACTCATCCGTTTGCGATGTGGGAGGAGCAGCGCGTGGTGTCCCAGCCGCGCTACCGCGACCTGATCGCCGACCTCCAGTACGTGGCCCGCCGCGAGATCATCTTCGGCATCCACGTGCACGTTGGCCTCGACGACCCCGACAAGGCCATCCACGTGGCCAACGGGATGCGAGTGCACGTGCCACTCCTGCTCGCCCTATCGGTCAACTCGCCCTTCTGGCGCGGCCAGCAGACCGGCCTTCAGTCCACCCGCACGCCGATCTTCCGCGCCTTTCCGCGCGTCGGCATCCCGCCGCGCTACGAGGATTTCGCGGACTGGTCGGAGCGCATCGGGTTCATGGTCGAAAGCAAGGTCATCCGCGACTACACCTACCAGTGGTACGACGTTCGCCCGCATCCGAACTTCGGCACGGTCGAGATTCGGGCCATGGACTCTCAGACGCGCGTGGAACACACGCTCGGCATCACCGCTCTCATCCAGGCGATGGTCAAGGAGCTCGCCGAGCACTACGAGGCGGGCAAGGAGCTGTCGCGCTACCCGTACGAGATGCTCGACGAGAACAAGTGGCTGGCCACTCGCCACGGGCTCGACGGCGAGCTCGTTGACCTGCCTGAGCGCGAGCGCATACCAGCTCCGGACCTGGCTCGGCGCGTGATGGAGCGCCTGCGACCGCACGCCGAGGAGCTGGGCTCGACCGAGGATTTCGCCGCCCTCGAGGACATCCTGGAGAACGGCACCGGCGCGGCGCGCCAGCTGAAGGTCTATGAAGCCAACCACGACTTCAGGGAGGTCGTGGAGGAGATCGTGAGCGCGACCGTGCCCGAGCCCGCCGAGGCGCCCGGCGGGTGAGCCCGGTGGTGATTCCTTATTCGGGCTTTGGCCGACGGGTACCCTGAGGGGACGTGTCCCAGCCAGACCTGTTCGTCGTCTGCCGCAACTGCGGGTCTGAGGTCAGCCCGTACGTCACCGAGTGCCCGTACTGCGGACAGCGCGTGCGCAAGCGCGCGCCGAAGCTCGACCGCACCGGCGAAGGCGAGCCGCAGCCCAAGCGCAAGCGCGGGAGGCGGCCGACCCTCCCGCGACTGCGCTCCGAGGAGATCGCGGGGCTGGCGCCCGACACCCGCCCGTACGCGACCCTTGTGCTGATCTCACTGTGCGCGCTGTCGACGCTCGCATACCGCGCCGATCCGGGGCTCGACCTGGGCTATGTGATCGTCCCGCTGCTCGAGGAGGTCTGGCGCTTCTTCGTCGCGCCCTTCCTCTTTGCCGACCAGATCGGCTACGCGTTCGTCACCCTCATAGCCACGGGAATCTTCGGCACCATGCTCGAGCGGCGCTTCGGCCCGCTGCCGGTGGTTGCGATCTTCGTGCTCTGCGGCGCGGCGGGCATGGCGGTGGTGGCGTACGCGGAGACACCCCCGCTCTTCGAGGACAGCGGCGGCTTCATCGCCTTCGGCGCCAACGGCGCCGCGCTCGGACTGCTCTGTGCCTGGCTCGTCGACGACCGCCGGGCCGCGCGCCGCGGCGACGAGCGCGAGAACGACCTGCTCGGCGTCTATGTGATCGCGATCGTGCTGGTGCTGCTCTCGGTGGCCGAGGAGTCGGCCAACATCGGCGCGGCCGTCGGCGGTGCCGTGACCGGAGCGCTGCTCGGGTTTGCGCTGCCGCTGTTCACGCGTAAGAGCGCGTACTAGAACCGCCCTAGTATCCAGCCCGTGTTCACGGACGAGCAGGTGGAGGCAGCCGTCCGCGCTCTCTCCGACCCCGAGCGTTTTGCCGGGGCCGAGCGCACGCTGGCGCTGCTGGCCCCGCAACTTCAGCGCGTGCTCGCGCACGCGCTCGAGGAGGGCGGCTGGTTCGGCGACGCCCACCGCTCGCAGGTGCGCTCCGCCCTGTCTGCATCCGACGACGTCGAGCGCGCCGAGCGCATCGAGACCCTGCTCGCGGAGGAGACGCGGATGGGGATGCTCGTAGGCGTCGCCGTCGGCTGGGAGCTCGCCCGTGAGCTCGACAATCCCCCCTACCCCAAAGGAGACTGACAGTGGAGATCCGCTTTCTCGGCCACTCGTGCTTCGAGCTCACCGACGGCGACCACCGCGTCCTCATCGACCCCTTCCTCTCCGGCAACCCGAAGGCCGCCGTCAGCGCCGACGAGGTCGAGCCCACGCACATCCTGCTCACGCACGGCCACGCGGACCACTACGGCGACGTCGAGGAAATCGCCAAGCGCACGGGAGCCCAGGTGCTGGCGATGGCGGAGATCGCGTCCGAGCTGAGCGAGGCCGGCGTCGAGAACGTGAGCGACCCCAACCTCGGCGGCACGGTCACCTACGACTGGGGCTGGGCGAAGCTGACGCCGGCCTGGCACACCTCGACCACCCCCAAGGGGCAGGTCAACGTGCCCGCCGGCCTGCTCGTCCACATGGGCGGCAAGACCGTCTACCACCTCGGCGACACGGCGCTCTTCTCCGACCTGAAGCTGGTGGCCGGGCGCGGCGATCCCATCGACGTTGCGCTCATGTGCATCGGCGGTCACTACACGATGGACCGCATCGACGCCGTCACCGCGGCGGATTACGTCGGCGCCACCACGGTGATCCCCTGCCACTACGACACGTTCCCCCTGGTCGAGACCGACGCGGAGGCCTTCAAGGTGGACGTCGAGGCGATGACGTCCTCGAAGGTGCAGATCCTGGAGCCGGGCGAGAGCTTCTCGCCGTAAAGGGCGAACCGGAAACGCGGCGCCGAGCAACAGAATCCGGCCGAGCGGGAGTGCAGCGGCAACACGTCCCTCCCCTTGTATCCCGTACTTGGCCCGTACCCAAGCAACCCGCGGGAGGCACCGGGTCGTAGCCGAGCAGCTGACTACCGTGTGTGCAAGGCCGCCACAGGTCCCCACGGTAATGTCGATGGGCTTTCCCCACAAACCTCTCGATCGGTCGTTCGCCGGAGCTCTGGCGATCGCATTCGTGCTCGCCCTCGCCGGCTGTGGCGGCGACGACGAGGAGCCCTCGACCTCGAGCGAGACGCAATCCGAGACGGCTGAGCAGCCGACGACAGCCACGGAGACCGCGTCCGAGACCACCGAGACCGCTCCTCCGCCCACGGCCGAGGAGCCGCCGAAAACGGAGACAACAACCTCGCCCGAGGACGAGCCCGGCGGGGGCGGGGATGAGGAGCCGGCGCGCTCGCTGGCGCTCTTCACGGGCGAGGGAGGGCGGATCACGCCGCGCCTCGTCCGAGTGCCGCCCTTCATCTCCATCCGAGTCGAGCTGCGCTCTGCCGACGGCCGGGAGTACGGGCTGACCTTCGCCGGCGAGACGATCAGGGTGAGCTCCGGCCTGGGCTCGGTCTCGACGACGATCGACGGCCTGCGGCCGAACGCGGGAGTGGTCGGCATCCCGACCGGCGCGTCCAACCGGGTTCGGATCGCGGCCACCGCCGAGCCGGGTCCCTAATTGGCTGGCCAGCCAGCTTTTCGCTAGGCTCGCCTCGATGAGCGAGAGCGCGATCCAGCGCACGGAGCGCGAGGACTTCCAGGCCACCAGCGACCCGGGGCTGCTGGAGTCGGCGGACCGGGGTGAGGTCAACCTGCTCAGCTACGAGCAGCTCTACAACCTCTGGGAGCGCCAGCAGTGGGCGACCCAGGACATCGACTTCACGCAGGACCGCATCGACTGGCACGAGCGCATACCCGAGGACGAGCGCTACCAGCGCATGTACGGCCTGTCGTCGTTCTTCATCGGCGAGCAGAAGGTGGCCGAGGAGCTCGGCCCGATGATGCGCGCGGCCCCCACCGAGGAGATGCGCATCTTCCTCTGCACGCAGATCGCCGACGAAGCGCGCCACGTGCGTTTCTTCAACCGCTTCTACGACGAGGTGGGCATCCTCGAGGCGGACACCCTTCAGGGCCGCCTGACCGAGACGAGCGAGCACGTAAATCCCGAGTTCGACCAGCTCTTCGACGAGATGCTCAAGCGCCGGGTCGACCGCCTCGCGCGCCACCCCGAGGACCTCGAGATGCTGGTGGAGGCGGTCACGCTCTACCACATGGTCATCGAGGGGATGCTCGCCCTAACCGGCCAGCACTTCATCCTTCAGTACAACGAGGAGGTCGGCACGCTGCCGGGCTTTGTAGAGGGCTTCAACAACATCGCGCGCGACGAGCACCGCCACGTCGCCTTCGGGGCACGGTTCCTGCGCGAGCTGGCCGCCGAGGACCCAAAGTACGGCGAGGCCATTACCCGCACGATGGCCGAGGTTGCGCCGATCGCCGACGCCGTGCTTCAGCCCAAGTGGTATGTCGAGGGCGAGACAGAGGTGCTCGGCGCCTCGATGGAGGAGACGCGCGCCTTCGCGCTGAAGGCGCTCGACCGGCGCCTGAAGGTCATCGGCCTCGCGCCGGTCGCCTAGCGAGCGCTCCGGCTCAGAACATCCGCCCGCCGATCGGCACGTCCGTGGTCGGGCGAAGCAGGATCACGCGGCCCTCCTCGTCCGGGACGCCCAGCACCAGCACCTCGGACTTAACTGGTCCGATCTGGCGCGGTGGGAAGTTCACGACCGCCACGACGAGGCTGCCCTCGAGTTCCTCGCGCGAGTAGTTGGTGATCTGCGCCGACGAGCGCTTCTCCCCGATCTCAGGCCCGAAGTCGACAAACAGCTTCAACGCCGGCTTGCGCGCCTCGGGGAAATCCTCGACGCGCACGACCCGCCCGACGCGGATGTCGACCTTCATGAAGTCGTCGAAGTCGATCACGGTCGCGGCAGCCTACCCGCGCGACAGCAGAAGCTAAGGGACGACTGGCGCCGGCGGCAGCGGAGGCGTGGGGAGCGGCGGAGCGGGCTCGCCCGCGGGTGGCGCCGGCGGCGGCGGCTCCGGGGTTGTGGTGCCCTCACCGGGAGGGACGCTGGGCTCGCTCGGCTCGCCGGCCGGCGGGCCGACCGGCGGCTCGGCGTCGCGCGGCGGCAGCGTCACGGTCGAAGAGTCCTCCTGCACCGGCGCGGGGGCAGGCACGGGCTCGGGCGCCACCGGGACCGCGTCCGGCGTTGGGGGCACGGCGGGCACGGCCGCGGGCGCCGACTCGCGCGGGGCGGGCTCGACCCGGGCGAGCTTGACCGGCTCGTTCTTCCTCTTGGCAGGCTTGTCGGCCGGCTTGGCCCGTGCCGGGGGCGCCGGCGCAACGCGCGGGGCCACCGCCGCGTGCACGCTGGGCGCGATCGCCGGTTCGGTCGCGTGCCTGACCTCGACAGCGCCGGCGGTGACGATCACGGCGGCGGCCATCCCGGCCGCTGCCTTCGAGGCGATCGTGGAGAGGCCCATCGAAACTGCTCCGCCGGCGGTGATGCTGCCGGCCGCCGCGGCGGTCGCGCCGGCCACTCCCGCGCCGGCGGCGGCACCGCCACTGGAGCCGGCCGCGGCCCCGGCGCTCGCGGCCCCTCCCGCCCCCAGCTTGACCACCCAAAGCTTTTTGATGAACAGCAGCGGCCCGATCGGGTAGATCGCGGCGAGTGCGCGGTTGGTCTTGCGAAGCTCGCCCTTGAACGTGCGACAGCGGTCGCAGCTCTTCAGGTGCCGGCGTATCGGCGGAGAGCTCTTGGCAATGCCTTCCGCGACCTGGCCGAGCTCGAGGCGCACCTCGTCGCAGGTGAGCAGCCGCGCCTCGGCTGCCTCCGCGAGCGCCACCCGCGAGCGCACGAGCAGCGACTTGACGCTCGGCACCGTCGTGTCCATCGCCTCGGCGATCTGGTCGTAGGAGAGAGCGTCGATCTCGCGTAGGAGCAGCGCGGTGCGCTGGGTCTCGGGCAGCTCCTGGACGTCGGCGACGATCTGGCGGAACTCCTCGCGGCTGTGGACGGTGTCGGCGGTGGTCACTCCACCGTCGCGCTCGAAGACGTCCATCGAGTCCAGCCCGGTCGCCCGCGGCCGGCGCAGGTGGTTGAGGCAGCGGTTGCGCGCGATCCGGTAGAGCCAGGGGCGAGCGTTGACGGGGCGATCGTCTGCATGGAGCGCCTTGAAGGAGGCGGCGAAGACCTCTTGGAGGACGTCCTCGGCGTCCTCTCGTGAGCCGAGCATGTGGCGGCAGAAGGCAAGGAGACGGGGCTGGTAGCGCTGCACGAGCGCCTCGAAGGCGCCCTGATGACCTCGCCGGATGAGTGCGATCAGCCGGTCGTCGGTCTGCAGCCGGAGCAGGGGCGAACGGCCTGCAAGGGCAGGGAGTCGCGCCGAGTGTTGAAGTGCTGTTGCCTCCAAGGCCAATCCGGGGGAGGTGGGTACCCGCCCTGAGGACACCGTAGCAGCGCCAAAGTTGCGCGCTTGCAGGCTCATACACTTGATCCGGCGCCCGGGTAGCCCAACTGGAAGAGGCGGCGGATTTAAGTCCCGCTCAGTGTGGGTTCGAGCCCCACCCCGGGCACTCAGGCTTTGCGGCTCCTGACGAAGGGTATAAGCGTGGAATGAAGTTTCTCTTCATGCCGATCAGCATCGCCGGCGGCCTTATCGCCGGCTTCCTGGCCAAGAAGGTGTTCGACCAGATCTGGGGCCTCGTCGACGAGGAGGAGCCCCCGGACTCAAAGCATCGCGACATCGACTGGCCGAAGCTCGTGATCGCGGCTGCGGTACAGGGCGCGATCTTCCGAGCAATGAAGGAGGCGACAGATCATGCGAGCCGGCAGGCCTTCGCCCGCACGACAGGAACCTGGCCGGGCGAGGAGAAGCCCGAGAAGGAGTGACCGCCCGAGCGCCACAACGTGCGCTGCCGTGGCTACCGTTGTAGGTCCAGGAACCTGACGCAACGCCTCATTCAGGAAGCGAATGCCTGGCGCAGAGAGCCGATGTCAGTCAGAGTTGAAGGGCGAAGTGGATCCAGCGCGCCTGAGTGGTCTGGTACCGAGCATGGACGAACGTACGACTCGCTCAAAAATAGCCCTAATCCTGGACGTTTGATCTGCCGAGATAACAACTGTGGCCCCCTTCCACCCCCTGCGACATAGCGCGCGGGCGTTCATCGCCCATGCTGGAGCGGCTTTTACCGTCTTCGTGGTGATCGCCGCCCTCCTGCTCGCGGGTGGATCAGAGGGGCCGCTTGGAAGCGCCGAGGCCACGAAGGGGGCCCCCGGCGTTCCCGAGGTTGTAGTGCCGGACACAGGCGAGGGCGAAGCTCCGCCACCGGTCGACGTTCCAGATCCCGTTGACCCGGCCGAGCCGGGGGGCGAAGAGCCGCCGCCGGCCGAGCCGCCGCCGGCTGAAAAGCCGCCGGTCGATGAGGAGCCGCCGCCGGTCGGCGAAGAGCCACCGACTGAAAAGCCACCGGCCGAAAAGCCACCGGCCGAAGAGCCACCTGTGGACAAGCCGGATCCGGCGGATCCAGGCACCGAGGAGCCCGAAGGCGGCGAGGTACCCGATCCTGACGAACAGCCCAGCGGAGGCACGAAGGGCAGGAGCCGGACCCGTGAGCCCGGCCCGACCGGCGGCAGCGGCGAGGGCGAGAAGCCGACCGGCGGCACCAAGGGCGACGATCCAACCACCGAGGAGCCCGGAACAGATCCCTCCGAGCCCGCTCCGACCGGCCGTCCCCAGGTGACACCAGACGACGGCGAGCCCGGAAGCGGCGACGGCACGGGCGACGGCGGCAGCGATACGCCCACCCCGATCGGCACTGGCGAGGGGGTTATCGACGATGGCGGCCCCGGCAGGGGTTTCGCCGGTACGCTCGAGTTGGCCCAGGTCCCGGGGGCCGGCGACTCCGGCGGCTCCGGCGGAGGCGCCGACGGCGCGCCCGTCGGCGACACCGCCGGCGCGATCGCGGGCGACACATCCGACCTCACGCTGGCAGCCGATCCCGCTGCTGATGCTGCTCCCGGCGAGGGCCAGGCCAACGGCGAGGGCCAGGCCAACGGCGACGGCCAAGCGGGCTCAGGGGAGGGCGGCGAGAAGACCGAGGAACAGAACATCGCGCTCCGGGTCCTTGGACCCTTCCAGAGGGCTGCGGAGCGTGTGCCCGATTGGATCTGGCCCGCGCTAGCAGCGCTGGCCGCGCTCTCGATCCTGCTAGGCATCGGCTACGTGTTTTCCGCGCTCCGCGCGCGCCGCCTCGCACGCCAGCGCCGCGAGCTGCTCCAGGAGGTCGGCCTGCTCCAGCACGCCCTGCTGCCGCCGGTGCCCGACAGGGTCGGCGCCCTGCGGACGTCGGTCGCCTATCGGCCGGCCGACGGACCGGGAGCGGGCGGAGACTTCTATGACGTGCTTCCGCTCCCCGGCGGCCGCGTCGGATTCATCCTCGGCGACGTGTCCGGCCACGGCCGCGGCGCGCTCGCCCGCACGGCCTTCATGCGCTACACGCTGCGTGCCTACCTCGAGGCCGGGCTCGAGCCGCGCGTCGCGCTCCAGGTCGCCGGCCGCGTGATCGACGACAACCTGGGCGGAGACTTCGCCACGGTCCTTCTCGCCGTGCACGACCCCGAGACCGGCTCGCTGACCTACGCGGCCGCGGGACACCCGGCGCCGATCGTGGTCGGACCCCAGCCGCACGAGCCCGTCACCGCGGGCTCCTCGCCCCCGATCGGTGTGGGCGTGCGGACCGGACTGCGTCAGACCACGGTGCCGCTGGTGCCGGGCTCGGTCGCCTGCCTCTTCACCGACGGTCTCATGGAAGCGCGCACCGAGGACGGCATCCTCGGCCGCGAGCGCCTGGCCGAGCTACTCGACGAGCTGGGCGACGACGCAAGCGCGCGTCGCCTGATCGAGAGCGTGGCCTCGGAGTCCTCGGTCCTCTCAGACGACATGGCCGCGGTGGTCGTGTCTCCCACCGCCGGCGTGACGGCCGGGCTCTTCCGCACCGAGCAGCTCGAGCTCTCTGCGCGCGAGCTCGAAGGGCCGATCGCCAGCCGCTTCCTCGAGGCCTGTGGGCTTCCGGCCTACGAGGTCGAGGACGCCGAGCACGACGCTCGGCTCCTGGCCGAGCGCTTCGGCGGCGTGGTGCTGCACGTGGTGTTCGGCAACCGGCTGCGAGTCGAGGTGCTCCCGCGCAACGTGGAGAGCATCGAGGCCGCGTCGCGGCGCGTCACTGCAGGAAGCGCTCAATAGCGCCGGTCACCTCGTCGGGCCGGTCTTCCACCAGGAAGTGGGAGGCCTCTTCGATCTGCACGGCCTCGGCGTCGGGGAACAGCTCGCGCCACATGTCGAGGAAGACGGGCTGGAAGACCGGGTCGCGCATGCCCCACACCAGCAGGACCGGGCAGGCGAGCGCGCCGAGGCCCTCGTGGATCGAGGCCATCAAAGGTGCGCTGCGGTCACGCTCGGTCAGCGGTATTTCGCGTTGGAAGGCGAGCGTGCCGGCCCGCGACCAGTAGTCGGGGAAGGGAGCGCGGTAGGCCGCCATCATCTCGGGGTCGGCGTCGCGGCGGGCCATGCCGCCCGGGATCGACTCCACGAACAGGTTGCCGCCGAGCGCGAGGATCTCGCCGAGGCCCTCGGTCCGGAACTCGCGCACGAACGGCGGCAGGAAGCTCGGCAGCTCCCAAGCCCAGGTGTTCATGAGCACGAGCCGGCGCAGCCGCTCAGAACGCTCGAGCATCGCGCCCGCGCCTACCGGCCCGCCCCAGTCGTGGCCGACGAGCGTGACGTCGCTCAGGTCGAGGGCGTCGATCAGAGCGAGGGCATTGTCGACGTGGCGGCGCAGCGAGTAGGCCGCCAGGTGCGGCGGCTTGTCCGAGCGCCCGAATCCCATCTGGTCGAAGGCGATACAGCGATGGCCCTGCTCGCTCAGGCGCGCGATCGGCCGGCGCCAGAAGTAGCTCCAGGTGGGGTTACCGTGCACGAACAAGATCGGCGCGGCGTCCCTCGGTCCCTCGTCGACGTAATGAAGCGTGCAGTCGCCCGCGTTCTGGAACCGCGCATCGAATGGGAAGGTTCCACCGAAGTCGCCGTTGAGACCCGTCTCCATCGTTGCCCCGGTATATACCGGATGGGCCCGAGCGACCGGGATCATCTAGTTTGCGCCTCCCATGAGCACCGACGCGCAGACCGAGCAGGCGACGGGACTACACGGGGGCCGGCTGGTCGCCAAACGGCTGAAGGCACACGGCGTCTCCAAGCTGTTCACCCTGTCGGGCGGGCACCTTTTCTCGATCTACGACGGCTGCAGGGAAGAGGGAATCGACATCGTCGATGTCCGCCACGAGCAGTCGGCGGCGTTCGCGGCGGAGGGCTGGGCGAAGGCCACCCGGGAGGTGGGCGTCTGTGCCGTGACCGCCGGGCCGGGCGTGACCAATGGGATGAGCGCGATCGCCTCGGCTCAGCAGAACGGCTCGTCCGTGTTGATGTTGGGCGGCCGCGCTCCAGCGTTTCGCTGGGGCCAGGGCTCGCTGCAGGAGATCGACCACATTCCCTTCGTCGCTCCGCTGACCAAGCTGGCCAAGACGGCGGCGAGCACTGCCGAGATCCCGGGGCTGGTCGACGAGGCGGTGGCCGCGGCAGTGGAGCCGCCGACCGGGCCCGCTTTCCTGGACTTCCCGCTCGACCAGGTGTTCATGGAGGCCGCCGTCGAGGCCGATGGTCCGGGCGAGTCGTTTGACCCGCTCGCGGTCGCGGCGGCGGACGGCGACGCCCTCGACCGCGCCGCCGAACTGCTGCGCGGGGCGTCACAGCCGGTGGTGATGGCGGGCACTGGGCTGTACTGGGCGCGGGCCGAGCAGGCGCTCGTGCGCCTCTGCGAGGAGCTCTCGGTACCGGTGTTCCTCAACGGACTGGCGCGTGGCTGCGTGCCGGCGGATCACTCGATGTTCTTCTCGCGCGCGCGAAGCACCGGCCTCAAGAGCGCCGACGTCGCGCTGATGATCGGCGTGCCGATGGACTTCCGGCTGGGCTTCGGCGCCTCGTTCGGCGACGACACCGAGATAGTCGCGATCGGCTCGTCCGCGCCCGAGCGCCCGCACCCGCGCGCGGTGGCCGCCGAGCTGTACGGCGGTGTTGCCGCGACGCTCGACGCGCTTGGCTCCGGCGCGGGCGGAGGGCCCGACCGCAGCGCCTGGGTGGCCTCGCTGCGCGAGGCCGAGAACGAGAGGCGCGCGGGGGAGCAGGCCGACCTCAACGACGCGCGCGCGCCGTTGCACCCGATGCGCGTCTACCACGAGCTCGGCCAGGTGCTCGACCGAAACGCGATCGTGATTGGCGACGGCGGCGACTTCGTGTCGTTCGCGGGACGCATGATCGAGACCTACGAGCCGGGCTGCTGGATGGACCCGGGCCCGTATGGGTGCCTGGGCTCCGGCCCGGGGTTCGCCCTCGCCGCCAAGCTCGCGCATCCCGAGCGGCAGGTCTGCCTGTTGCTGGGCGACGGGGCCTTCGGGTTCGCCGGCCTCGAGTTCGACACCTTCGTGCGCCTGGGGGTGCCCGTCGTCGGGGTGATGGGCAACAACGGCATCTGGGCGCTCGAGAAGCATCCGATGGAGTACCTGTACGGCTACTCGGTGGCGGCCGATCTGCAACCGGAGTGCCGCTACGACGAGGTGGTGCGGGCGCTAGGCGGCCACGGTGAGCTGGTCTCGAAGCCGGACGAGTTGCGGCCCGCGCTCGAGCGCGCCTTCGCGTGCGGCAAGCCGGCGCTGGTCAACGTGCTGACGGACCCTGAAGTGGTCTATCCGCGCCGCGCCAACCTCGCCTGAGTGCTTCGCAGAAAAGAAACCGCCGGCGTCATGCCGGCGGTTTCCAAAACGGCCCCATCAGGACGGGCAGGGGTACGTGCCATGAAAGGGCCTTGCGGTCCGGACGGCGGGAGGCGCCGATACGATGCGGCTTCGCCCGAACCTATGTACCGGATGGAGACCATGCGGGTTGACCGCACGGCTAGCCCCACCCAGCGCCGGGATCATAGACCACTTCCAGTCCCATGGGAAGGGGGGATGGACAATCCGTCTAGGTCAAACGTCTACCCGTTTGGGCCACTATGAGTTCCTCCTGCAGACCATGGGTTTTCGCGCCAAGCCTGGATTCTGCTGCGCCTTGCGAAATCAGCCCGACGCCGCCGCCATAGCGGCGCCGTGAAGGATGTCCGCCTCGCTGACTTCGATCTCGTCGAGGTCGAAGGCGCGCATCGATTCGAGCATGATCACCGTGCCCGCGACGATGGTGGGCGCGCGGTCGGGATGGAGGCCCGTCACACGCCGGCGCTCATTGACGGTGAGCTCGGCGAGCTGGGCCGCGATGCGCTCGCAGGCGCCGCGGTTGACCCGGTGACCGTGCACCCGGTCCGGGTCGTAGGGGTCGAGCTCGAGGTCGATCGCGGCGAGGTTGGTCGCCGTCCCGGCGACGCCGATGCCGTGCTCGACACGTCCACGGACCTCGGCCGGCACATCGCTCTGCAGCCGCTCCTGGGCCTCGTCTGCCAGCGCCGCCATCTCTTCGCTCTTCGGCGGGTCGCTGTGCAGGTGGCGCTCGGTGAACCGAACCGATCCCATGCGGGTGGAAACGTGGAAGTCGGGGTCGCCGCCCGCCCGTCCGGTTACGTACTCGGTGCTGCCGCCGCCGATGTCGATCACCAGGGCGTCGGCGTCGACGTCGCGGCCCGAGGTCGCGCCCAGAAAGGTGAGGCGCGCCTCCTCGTCACCGGAGATGGTCCGGGCGTCGATGCCGAAGCGCTCGTGGATCTCGTCGCGGAACGCCGGGCCGTTCTCGGCGTCGCGCATGGCGCTGGTGGCGACCGCGACGATCTCCTCGGCGCCGAGGCGCTCGACGACCTCGCGGTAGCTCGCAAGAGTCTCATTGACCCGGGCGATGGCCTCGTCTGCGAGCCGGCCGGTGGCGTCGACGCCCTGGCCGAGTCGCGTGACGGTTGTCCGGCGTTCGAGCTCGGTGACCTGGCCGCCCTCGACCTCCGCCACAAGCAGCCGGGTCGAGTTGGTGCCGAGATCGACGACGGCGACTAACACGACCGGGACCGTACACGCCGCGCCGCCAAGCCTCGACCCAGAGTTGACGCTCGCCAGAAGGTTGCTACATTCGTAAGCACGCCGCGGGGTGGAGCAGTCAGGTAGCTCGTCGGGCTCATAACCCGAAGGTCGCGGGTTCGAATCCCGCCCCCGCTACTACACGGAACCCCTGCTAACGCGGGGGTTCTGTCGTTAGGGGGTCGCGAGCGCTCGCGCGCTACCGGTCACAATCCGGTCACGTCTCTCCTACGCGACCCACTGCGGGTGAAGCGGTCGCAGCCGGCCTCGGGACCGGAAACGGCTACTGACCCTGGCTTGCGAGTAGCGCTTGGAACTGAGAGAGGGGCATTTTCTCAGGGGTGAAGCCCTTACCGCTACAGGGAAGGCATTCTTGCGTCTTGTCGCTAATCCTGCGCCCGCCCCCGCCGACCGTTTCGACGTAGCCGTGGCCGCCGCACGCTTGGCACGGCACCTCGACCAAGACCCTTAGCTCGACTGAGGAGCGTTCATTACCCGCCATGCCCGCTTTTTCGGCCGGGATGACCATTCCTTTAGCCAGGAGGAACTTTCGGGGTGCGCCCTTCGACGGCCGGTTGGGGCGTGCCCGCACGCGGTCGGGTCGCACATCATCGGCCGGTCTTCCGCCGCGCGCGGTGAAGCAGGGCGAGCGAAGCCGCCGGGTTCTTCGAGATCGGCTTGGGCTTCGCGGGTCCGACCGCTTGCCTTTCGGACCCGCCTTCTTGTCCTTGGCCGCGGCCATTAGGCGGCGGCGATGCGGATGGCGGCGGCGGTGCGCTCGACGCCGAACACGGCGTTGAGCTCCATGCGCACGTTCGAGCGGTTCGTGGTGCCGGCGTCCGCCTCGAACCTCGCGAGCGTGACCGGGGAGGCGTACAGCTTCCCGAGTGCCGTCGAGTCGACGACCGTGGGGGCGGGCACGGTCTTCGAGACCCGCACCGCCAGGCCGAAGATGTTGCGCGGCGCGAGCTGGGCGGGGGCGAACACGAAGTACTGCTCGCCCGCCGTCGCGGTGGCGCGCAGGGTGTCGAGCGTCTCCATGCTGGCCGGCGGCAGCAGCAGCGTGTCGGGGTTGTAGCCGGACCCCTGGATCGTGGTCATCGCATTGCGGATCGAGACGAGCAGCACGTCGGTGCCGGGTGCCTGGAACCCGGAGGTGGCGACCGCGTCGAGGATCAGCTTGTCGAGCCCGTCGTTGATCGCCAGCCGCAGGTCGTTCTCGATCGTGGTGTTAAACGCCTGCTGCTCGAGATAGACGTTCGGGATGTTCGTCTGGATCGTGGCGACCTGCTTGAGCGCCGTGGTGACGATCGTGAGCGTCGAACCGGTTTCGGGCTTGGCGGTGACGGCGTCGATGGCGCGGACCACGTTCGCGGCCGTTGCGCGCGACCTGGCGGTCTGGGCCATCACGTCGACCGACGTGGCCCCGGCGTCGACGCCTACCCGGGCGAACGCGGGCCATGCGTAGCGTTCGTCGGCGCCGAACGGGCCGGCCTGGGTGCGCAGCTTGTTGATGTTGTCGACCGAGCCGGTCCAGGTGACGGCGCGGGCTTCGAACTCGTCCCACGGCAGCGTGGCGGTCTCGCCGGGGAACCCGCGGCTGCGGAACTCGTCCGCGAGCCCGCGGGTCGTTGCGGGTGTGGAGGCGACGCGGTCCTCCACTTGCAGCCCGCCGGCGCTACCCACATCGAGGACGGCGAGTCGATCTGGATCGGTGTCGACGTTGGCGGCAGCCGCGCCGACTCGGCCGTCGTGTGGGTCAACGAGCAGCTACACGTCGGGGTGCGGATCTTCAGCGGCGAGGACGCCGTGCTGGATGTCGCGGCGTTCGTGCCGGCGCTCGCCGAGCGCTACACAATCCAGGCGGCCGTATTCGACCCCTGGCGGGCTGGCCAAATGGCCCGCGAATGGGACCAACGCGGCATCCAGGCCATCGACTTCCCTCAGCACGACTCGAACATGGTCCCCGCCAGCCAGGCGATCTATGACGCGATCGTCGAACAGCGGCTCGTCCACCCCGACGACCCCCACCTCAACCGCCATGTTGCGGCCGCGGTCGCCCGCCACGGCCGGCGGGGATGGCGAATCGACCGAGCAGAACGCGGCGAAAACATCGACGGGGTAATCGCGCTCGCGATGGCCGCCCAGGTCGCGCAGGCGCGGCAGCCCGTCGAGCTGCTCGGCTGGCTCTAGCCCGACAGCCCGACGGCTTCGAGGGCTTGGGCAAGGTCCCCGTAGTAGTCGAGTCGAACGATCATGCCGTCGCGAAGGGTGTGCACAGATGCGTCCCGTCGCTCGAGCGCTATGCCACCCCTGCCCCGAGCGACTAGTCGAAGCACCACGACGACCTTCGCACCGGCGTCGATGTAATCCTCCGCCTCGGCCGAAATGTCCTCCCAAGCGTCGTCGAAAAGGGCCTCCCACTCAAGCCATCCGGCATGGCCTCGATAGACGCGGG
>JBEVKF010000074.1:0-12899 GCA_040509755.1 Thermoleophilaceae bacterium
CTCCGGGCTCCTCGTCGAGCAGCTCGGCGACCGCGCGGACGGCGTCGGGACTGCCGCCGGGGGAGCCGAAGTGATGGGCGATCCGGGCCAGCACGGTCAGGGCGGTGGTGTAGCTGACCGTGTAGGTCTCGGAGGCCTCGGTCAGCGGCGTGCGGACCGCCTCGGGCCAGTCGACGTCGGGACCGGTCACGGAGACGAGGGGGAGACCCGAGGCCAGGGCGATGTCGCGGCTGCGCCGGGCGTACGCGGTCTTGCCGGTATGGGTGATGACGACAGCCGCATCGCCGTCGCGGACCAGGTCGCGCGTGAACCCGTTGGCGGCGATCCACCGGGCGTCGTGGCCGGCTGCGGTCAGCTCCGCGGCGCCCAGCTCGGCCGCGTGCAGGCTCGTCCCGGTCCCGACCAGCCAGACGCGCTCGCCGGCGGCGAGCCGCTTTGCACCGACAGGGAGGTCCAGCCCCGCGATGCGGCGCAACTCCTCGGGCTGGGCGCGGATGGCGCGTTCGAGCTCGGTCATGAGAAAAGAATCCGCGCGCACCCGGCCGAGCCGGGTGCTTGCGGCAAAGCGGGTCCGCGCGCACCCGGCCGAGCCGGGTGCTTGCGGCAAAGCACACGCTAGCGTCCAAGCTCTGTCCGCTCTACTGGACAAGCGGCTGATCGTCGTGACCGGCAAGGGCGGAGTCGGCAAGACAACGGTGTCCGCCGCGCTCGGCCTGCTGGCCGCTCGCTCGGGCAAGCGGGCGATCGTGGCCGAGGTCTCCGAGCAGGAACGGCTGTCCGGGCTCTTTGGACGCCGCGCGCTGGGCCACCGCGAGGGCGTGCTCGCCGACGGCCTGCACGGGATCTCGATCGACCCCCGGCGGGCCAAGGAGGAATGGCTTCGCTACCAGCTGAAGTCCTCGGCTCTCGCCGGCCTGCTCGGCGGCAGCCGCATCTTCCAGTACCTCACGGCGGCCGCGCCGGGAGTCGACGAGCTCGTGACGATCGGCAAGGTCTGGGATCTCGCTCAGCTCGAGCGCCGAGTCGGCGGCTCGCGTCCCTACGACGTCGCGATCGTCGACTCGCCCGCCACGGGCCACGGCGTGGCGCTCCTGCGCGCGCCGCGCACCTACGCCCAGATCGCTCGGGTGGGGCCGATCGCCAAGCAGGCGAACGGCATCCACAAGTTCCTGACCGACCCCGCCAGCACCGGAGTGGTCGCCGTCGCGCTGCCGGAGGAGATGCCGATCAACGAGACGATCGACCTGCGTCTCAGCCTGCGGGCCGACATGGGCATGGAGATCGAGACCGTCGTGGTGAACGCCGTGCTGCCCCAGCGCTTCGATGCCAAGGAGGCAAGGCGGCTCGCCAAGCCGCCCGGCAAGGCTTCGGAGCCGGCCCGCGCCGCTGTGGCCGCCGCGCTGGCCGAGCACACCCGCGCGAAGGAGCAGCGCGAGGAGATCGAGCGCCTGCGCCGCGACGCCGAGGCCCCGGTGGTCACGCTTCCGTTCCTTTTCGAACCCGATCTCGGTGCCGCGCAGGTGGAGGAGCTCTCGCGGCGGCTGGAGGCCGAGCTGTGATCCAGGACTGGCTCGAGCGCAAGGAGGTCTGCATCTGCGCGGGATCGGGAGGCGTGGGCAAGACGACCACCTCGGCCGCGATTGCGCTCGGCATGGCCGCGCGCGGCAAGAAGGTCGCCGTTCTCACGATCGACCCCGCGCGCCGGCTCGCCAACGCGCTCGGCCTGCCCGAGCTCGGCAACGAGGAGCGCCGTGTCGACGTCGACGTGCCGGGCGAGCTCTGGGCCATGATGCTCGACGCCAAGCGCACGTTCGACGAGCTGATCGAATGGCACGCTCCCGACGAAGCCACGCGCGACGCCGTGCTCGGCAACCGCATCTACCAGGAGCTCTCGAGCGCGGTCGCGGGCTCTCAGGAGTACATGGCGATGGAGAAGCTGCACGAGCTCCACCTGGACGGCCGCTACGACCTGCTCGTGCTCGACACGCCACCCACACGCAACGCCCTCGACTTCCTGGATGCCCCGCAGCGGCTGTCGGCGTTCATCGACTCTCGCGCCCTCTCCTTCTTCCTTGCCCCCTCGCTCTTCGGGCTCAAGGTGCTCGGCCGCGGCACCGGGGTGGTCTTCTCGGTCATGCAGAGGGCGACGGGGATCGACCTGCTCAAGGACCTCTCGGACTTCTTCCAGAGCTTCGGCGGCATGACCGCCGGCTTTCGCGAGCGCGCCGACCGCGTCAACGCGCTATTGCGCGATCACCGCAGCGCCTTCGTGCTCGTGACCTCGCCGCGCCGCGACGCGATCGAGGAGGCGCGCTACTTCCACCGCCGGCTCGTCGAGTCGGACATGCCGTTCGCGGGTGTCGTGGCCAACCGCGTGCACATGGGACGGGCGGCCGGCCCGCCACCGGGCGGCGAGCTCGAGCGGTTGGTCGGCGCCGAGCTCGCCGGCAAGGTCGCCGAGGCGGCCGCCGCCGAGGCCGGCCTCGCCGAGCGCGATCGCCGCAACCTCGCGGAGCTGAAGCGCAAGCTTCACCGAAAGCCGCTGATCGAGGTCCCGCTGCTCGACGCGGACGTCCACGACCTCGACGGCCTGCGGCGGATGGACGCCTATCTGTTCGACTCCGAGCCGGTCGCTCAGACCGGCGCGGAGTAGTCGTCGGGGTCGTCCCAGCCCCAATCGGCCGACGGCGTGACCGCCTGCAGCTCGGAGGTGTCGGGCTCGGGATCGGGGTCGGGCTCTGAACCGGAGTCGGCCGCGATCGGGGGCGGCGGCGGCTCCTCGACGCGCAGGTCGCGCGCCTTGATCTCCATGTGGGGATCGGCCCTCGCCTCGACCAGGATGTCGTCCGCCACGCCCTTGAGGTCGTCGTCGAGGTAACCGCAGAGGACGTCTCTAAGCAATGCGCGCAGGTGTCTCTCTACCTCGGCCACGAGCACGCCCGGCGGCTCGGCCTCGCCCCGGCCGGGCGCCCTGCCGCCCATCACGAACTGCTCGAGCTGCATCGCCGATTCGAGGCGGCGCTGCACGTGCGTGCGAGCGCCCTCCTCGGCGCACAAGGCCGCCACCCGCAGGGCGAGGCCGGCCTCCCCCATGTCGCTCGTGGCGTCGAGCAGCGCGCGGGTCGCCAGCAGGTAGTCCGACAGCGCCTCGTCGTCTCGGGCCCGCTCGCAGCCCATCTCAAAGCGCCCGAGGGCCCACGCCACCGCCTGGGTCGGGGCCGCCCCCTCGAGAGCGGCGAAGAACTCGCGCAGGCCCTCCTCCTCGCCGGCGCGCAGCACGAAGCTCACGTCCCCGTGCGGGTGAGGCCCGCCCCCGAGCGCGAGCGCCTGCCAGCGCCCGCCCTCGGTCCGCCGCCAGCCCGGAGCGCCGAGGCTCACAAAGCCCGGTGCCCACAGGCGCAGCGCCGTCACCACGCGCGCGAAGCGCTCGGCCGCCTCGGCCGGCGGGATCCCCTCGTCGGCCGGGGCGTCGCGCTCGAGCGCGCAGAGCACCGCTGGCTCGCCCTCCCCGTCCTCGCCCCAGACCGCCTCCGCGGGGGCGTCAACCCCCTCGCCGCGCTCCAGCCACAGCCCCCCTCCGAGATCCACCCGGTCCACCTCGATGGCCACCCCCCGCAGCGGCGCAACCACGCGCGCGCGTACGGAATCGCGGTAGAGCGTGACCTCGACCTCGGCGTACACGCGCTCAAAGCGCTCCTCGGGGAAGCCGAAGCTCGTGGCGTCCTCGTAGAGGCGTTCGAGCATCCCCTGGAGCGCCGGCTCGGCCTGCTCGCCGCGCAGGCCGTTCACGCGCAGGAAGACGGAGGCGCCGGCGCCGAGCTCGTCGGCCGCCCGCCGGCAGGCCGGCAGCTCGCGCAGGAGCGGCCAGCGCTCGGCCAGGAAGGCCTCCGTGCGGGGCTTGTAGCGATAGAGCGCGGGGCCGCGCTTGGCGCCCTCGTCGATCACGTCGAACTCGACCTCGGCGCCGTCACGCAGGTCGTCTGTAAGCAGCGCCGCGGATTCGAGCGCGAAGTCCCGCAGCGCGTCGTGCAGGAGACGGTTGCGCATAAGGGCCGGGTTCGCCTCCCGCGGTCGCGATCCTCCATGCGTCATCCTGGTGCGTAGAACCGATATGGCCCAACACGCCATCGCTCCCGAGCTTCAACCCTCCTACGAGCATTGCCGGCGGCTGCACCGCCGCTTCGATCCCACCTACTACTGGGCCACGCGCCGCCTGCCCGAGGACGTCCGTCCCGCCGTGCATGCCCTGTACGCGTTCGTGCGCACCGCCGACGAGATCGTCGACGGGCCGCGTCGCCTCTCGAACCCCGATGCCCGCCGCGCGGCGCTCGACCGCTTCGCGGGCGAGCTCGAGCACGCGGAGGCGGGGCATCGCTCGAGCGAGCCGGTCGTGACGGCGCTGGTGGACGCGGCCGGGCGCCATCGGCTGCCGCTGTACGAGCTGGACCTCTACTTCGACTCGATGCGCATGGACTGCAGCCGCGTGCGGATCACGACCTGGAGCGAGCTCGAGCGCTACATGCTCGGGAGCGCGGGCTCGGTCGGCAGCATCCTCGCCGCTCTGCTCGAGGTCCCCGGCGATCGGCGCGACAGCTTCGTGCAGCTCGCGCTCGCCTTTCAGCTGACCAACTTCATCCGCGACGTACGCCAGGACTGGGAGCTCGACCGCATCTACCTGCCCGCCGAGGACCTCGAGCGCTTCGGGGTGACCATCGGCGAGATCGACCGCCGCGAGCCAAGCCCCGGGTTTCGCCGGCTGCTGGAGCTCCAGGTCGCCCGCGCTCGCCAGCTCTTTCGCGACAGCACGCCCGCCGCGCAGGCCGTGAGCCCGCGAGTCCGGCGCGGAATGCTGATGGCGCGCAGCGTGTACGGAGCGGTGCTCGACCGGACCGAGCACCTCAACTTCGATGTGCTCCGCCACCGCACCGACCTGCCCCCATGGCGTCTCGCGGAGGCCGTCGCCCAGGGACTCCGGGCGCGGGCGTGACCCGCCGCGCCACGCTGCGCGGGGCCGAGCGAACTCCCATCGAGGACACCGCCCCCGACGTCCTCGTCTGCGGCGCGAGCTTCGCCGGCCTGGCGGTCGCGGGCGAGCTGGCGGGCAGCGGCGCCGACGTGCTGCTCGTCGACCGCTACGAGATCGGCGAGCGCGCGACCTCGGCCTGCGCCGCCCCGCTGCCCTCGCTCGAGGCGCTCGGCCTGACCGCCGCGGTACGCCAGGTGATCCCGTGCATGAGCTTCCACACGCCGTACGGGTCGGTGCGCTACCGCCTGCCGTGGAGCTGGGCGGCCTTCGACTACCGCGAGCTGTGCGAGCTGATGTTCGAGCGCTGCGATGCGCGCTTTGAGATCGCGAAGGTCGCGGGCCGGCGCGGCGCGGCGGTGGTGACCGACCGCGGCGAGCTGCGCGCCCCGCTGGTGGTGGACGCGCTCGGCTGGCGGCGCGTGCTGGCGCGCGAAGGCCACCAGCCTCCCGAGGCGCCGCTCTCGCGCGGTCTCGAGGTGCACCCCGACGGCAGCGGCGAGGACCTCGACGTGTGGATCGAGCGCTCGCTCGTGCGCCGTGGCTACGGCTGGAGCGTGCCGGCGGGTGGCGAGCAGCGTGTGGGAGTGGGCTCATACGAGCCGCGCGACCACGTGAAGGAGCCGACGGTCGCCCTGGCACAGCGGCTGGAGCGCCCCGCGGTTCGCTATCAGGGCAACTGGTTTCCCCACCGGCTGCGCCGCGCCGCCGAGGACGGCGTGTTCTTCGCCGGCGACTCGGCCGGGCACTGCTTCCCGCTATCGGGCGAGGGAATTCGCACCGCGCTCCACTTCGGCATCGCGTGCGGCGGCGAGCTGCGCGCCGTGCTCGACGGCGAGCGCACGCGCGACGAGGCGCTGCGCCGCTACGCGGCGTTCAGCGCCTCGCACGCCCGGGCCTTCGGGCTCGCGCTCCGCCTTCAGTGGCTGATCCCGCGGTTGCCGCCGCGCGCGCTCATGGCCGGCCTCAAGGCGTTCGGCCGCGGACCGCTCGTCGAGCGCGCCTTCGGCTGGTATCTGGAGCAGGCGCCGCCGGTCTACGCGGCGGAGGCGGCGGGCGCGCAGTCGCGCACGCCGAGCCACTCGTTGCCGTAGCGGCGCATGTCATCGATGAGTGGCACGAGCGCCTCGCCCTTGGCCGTGAGCGAGTACTCCACGCGCGGCGGCACCTCCGGGAAGGTGTCGCGCACGACGACGCCCTGCTCCTCGAGCGCGCGCAGGCGCAGCGACAGGGTGCGCGGGCTGATGCCCGCCAGCGAGCGCTCAAGCTCGCAGAAGCGGCTGCGGCCCTCCGCGAGATCGCGAATGACCAGGATCGTCCACTTGCCGCAGATGATGTCCGCAGTGGCGCAAACGGGGCAGCTCGGATCCGGCATACACCCCAGTTTAGCTCAAGACTTCACATACTGAAGTGGGCCCGACGCGCCTAAGACTCGCTCCATTGTCGAGTTACCGGTCCCAGGCACCGCTAACTCGACAACGAACACCAATCCGGGCGCCCGGAGCGCCGCGGCAACCCGTCCAGGGCCTTCAGAGCCGCCGTTGGCCCCGAGCCCAAGCGATCCAGGCGAGCGCGCCAGGCGAACAGCCCGACCACCGGTTCAGTGGCTACTCAGCCACCAAGGTTGCCCAGCAGGCCGCCGCCCGAGCCGCCGCTCGCGGGACCCGCGGTGATGCGCCCCTCGCTCGGCTGAACGAGCACCCAGCCCTGGCCGGAGAACGCCATCTGAACCGACTCGCCTGAGCCGCGCCCGATGAAGTTCTTCAGCTTCACGTCGGTCTTGATCGAGGTCTGGAGGCTCGACGACCAGGTGATCGCGGCCTGCGGGTCCGCGAACGTCGGCGCATCACTGGTGTTCAGCAGCACCGGCGGACCGTCGGAGATGATCGACACCCAGCCCGTGCCCTGCAGCGAGGTGTTGAAGAGGCCGCCGCCCATCATCCCGCTCGCGCCCTGCACGCGCTGGATGTCCCAGTCGATGCCGGCGTCGAAGGCGAGCAGGTTCTGCCCGTTGACGGTGATCGCGTCGTTTTCGAGGTAGAGCAGGTGGATGTCCTGAGCGGTGTCGGCCAGGAAGACCTCGCCCGTGCCGGTCATCTTCATCAGCGTCGTGCCCTCGCCGGACACCGCCTTCTTGAGAATGCGGCTCATGCCGCCGGAGCCGGCGTGCTCGAACGAGACGTCACCCTGGTAGGCGACCATTGAACCGGCCTTCGCCTGGATCGTGATCTGGTCGAGGCTTACCTTCAAGAGCTTCGAGTTCTGGAGCGCGAACGCCTGCTCCGACTTCGTCTCCTGAAACTCACCGAGAGTGCTTTGCAAGTCCGACTCCTTCTTAGAACGTCTGAGGGCCCATTCAACTCTGGGGGGAATCCTCGCAGTCGTCAAGAGCAATTCGTCCAGTGACCGCTACGCTCAACGGTCTTGGTTTGCCGCGCCGTCCTCCTGGCCTTGCTGGCGCTTGCGCTCGCAGCCCCTCTCGCGCGGGCGGCGGACCCGATCATGCCGCTCTCCGAGGTGCGCTCGGGGATGGCCTGCACCGGTCTGTCGGTGATCCGCGGCACCGACATCACGAGCTTCGACGTCGAGGTGCTCGACGTGATCGCCGACGACGCCGTCGGGCCGCGCATCTTGGTCCGGGTCTCGGGTCCCGCCGTTGACCTCACCGGCGTCGGGCCGGGCTTCTCGGGCTCCCCCATCCTCTGCGGTGGTCGCAACGCGGGAGCGATCTCGGAGGCGGTCGGCGACTACGGCAACAAGGTGGTGCTGGCCACGCCGATCGAGTCGATCCTCAGCGCCCGCCCCGCCCCGCTGCCCGCCGGCGCGCGCCGCGCCCCGCGCCTGCTGCGCTCGGCCCGCTCGCTCGCGGGGGCGCTGACCGTCTCCGGCCTCTCGACCGGTACGCGCCGCCTGCTGGCCAGGGCCGCGCGCCGCGCCGGGCGCACGGTGCTCGCCGCGCCACCCGGTCCGGTTGGCGGCTATCCGCCGCAGGAGCTGCTCCCGGGGGCGGCCGTGGCCGCGGCGCTCTCGACCGGCGACGTGGCGCTGGGCGCGGTGGGCACGGTCGCCTACCGCGACGGCGATCAGGTCTACGCCTTCGGACACTCGCTCGACGGCCTCGGGCGGCGCTCGCTGTTCCTGCAGGACGCCTATGTCTTCGGCGTGATCGGCAATCCGATCGGTGTGCCCGATCTCGGGGCGATCACCTACAAGCTCACCTCGTCGGGCGGCCACGAGCTGGGTTCGGTGACCAACGACACCTTCTCGGCCATCTACGGCAGGACGGGCGCCGACCCGCCCTCGATCCCGCTGACGGTGGCCGCGCGCGAGCGCGGCGGCGAGAGTGTCTCCCTCTCCTCACGAGTTGCCGACGAACGCGCGCTGGGACTGGGCGTGGACCTCTCGTTCGTCGCGCCACTGGCCGCGTCGACCGCGGTCGACCGCCTGCTGGACGCCTTCGAGCCGGTGACCCTGAAGGTCTGCACTCGCATCCGGGTGCGACAGCGCAGCGCGCCGCTCGGCTTCTGCAACCCCTACTTCGACATCTTCGATGCGCTCAGCGACATCGCGGATGCCACGTCGCTCGTCGAGAGCTTCGACCTGGCCCCGCTCGACATCAGGGGAGCGCGGGTAAGCATCGCCGCCGAGAGGGGCGTGGTGGACGACGTGATCGTCGGCGCGCGGGCCAAGCGGCGGGTGCGCGCCGGACAGCGCCTGCGGGTCCGGGTGGCCCTTCGCCGGCGCGGCGGCCGGGCGCGAAGCGTGACCGTGCGCGTGCCCATCCCGCGCGACGTTCAACCCGGAGAGCACGTGCTCGTGATCGAGGGCAACGGCTTTGCGTCAGAGGAGGATGAGCTCATCATCGAGTTCATCGGAGAGCTCGCGCGCGGCGCGCGAGCGGCCGCCGGCCAACCTGCGCCCGCACACGGCGCCCAGGCCGAGCCGCGCACGGTGCGTCAGCTCGCCCGTCAGATCGCGGCGCTACGGCAGCGGCCGGGCATCACCGCGCGGCTGCGCGGGCGCGAGCCGCGCCTCGTCCTCGGCTCAGACGAGATTCGCTTTGACGGCCGCGCGAAGCTCAGACTGAGGGTGGTGAAGGCGAGCCGCTGACCGCCGGCTGTCCGTTCGCCGCCGCGGCCGCGTCGCCCTCGGCCCCATCTTCGACAAGCTCGTCCGCGAACACGGACTCGGCCGACGTGTGGCGCTGGCCGTCCGCGCTCACGAGCAGCTTGAAGTCGTGCTTGTGGGTAGCGGCCTTGAGGGCATCGTCCATCGCCACCCGTCCGGCTTGCACGTGGTACAGCAGGGCCTGGTCGAAGGTCTGCATGCCGTAGTAGGCGCCCTCGAAGATGACCTCGGGCAGGCGCCCGGTCTCCTCGGGGTTGATGATCATGTCCCGCACGCGCCCGGTCATTCGCATGATCTCGCAGGTCGCGACGCGGCCCAGGCGATCCGGGGTCGGCACGAGGCGCTGCGAGACGACCGCCTTCAGCGTCCCGGCCAGCATCGAGCGAGCCTGGCGCTGCTCGGCCTGGGGGAAGAAGTCGATGATGCGGTTGACGGACTCCGCCGCGTCGACCGTGTGGATGGTCGAGAGGACGAGGTGGCCGGTCTCCGCCGCCGAGAGGGCGGTACGGACCGTCTCCTCGTCGCGCATCTCGCCGACCAGGATCACGTCCGGGTCCTGGCGCAGCACTCGCCGCAGGGCACGGGCGAACGAGGCGGTGTCCTCGCCGACCTCGCGCTGGTTGATGATCGACAGCTTGTCGCGATGCAGGAACTCGACGGGGTCCTCGATCGTGACGATGTGCTTCGCGTAGTTGGTGTTGATGTGGTTGATCATCGCCGCGAGCGTCGTCGACTTGCCCGAGCCGGTGGTGCCGGTGAGCAGGATCAGGCCGCGCTCCTCGTCGGCGATCTCGTCGATGACCGGGGGGAGCAGGAGCTCCGCCGCGGACTTGATCTGAAACGGAATGGCGCGGCAGACGATCGAAACCGAGCCGCGCTGCACGAAGGCGTTGACGCGGAAGCGGGCGACTCCGGGGATCGAGTAGGAGAAGTCGACCTCTCGCTCGGACCGGAAGCTCTCGAGCTTGTTCTCGTCCGTGAGCATGTGGAAGAGCGTGCGCTCTGTGTCGTTCGGGCTCAGCTGCTCGGAGTCCGAGATCGGCTCCAGCTTGCCGTGACGACGGATGATCGGGCGCGATGGGACCTTGAGATGGAGGTCGGAGCCCTCCGTCTCGATCACCCTCATCAGGGCAGCATCGATGTTGAACATACGTGTCGAATCGGCATTCCCGCCCCGGTCTTGAAGCCTGGCAAGGCTCGTCTGGACGCCTCAGGGGGCAGGGACCACGAGCTCGGAGAGGATCGACCGAACCGACCGCTCCACAAAGCGGCCGGTACTCCAGCCGCGCTCGCCCACGAGCTGCTGCCAAGCGCTCAGGTGACTGCGCGACCACACCCAGTCAGCCGCCGCCTCCACGGTCCAGGCGGTGTTGAGGCGACCGCCACGGCGCAGGCGGGCGAGGGCCACCCGAAACGCGGCGCGCAGGTCGTCCATGCGATCGCCCCAGGCCGCCGCGGCCGGATCGCCGCCGGCCGCGGCAGCCTGCAGCGCCGCGGCCACGGGCAGGATCTCCGGGATGTAGGCGAACCATTCGCGCAGCAGCGCCTCCAGCCCCTCGGCGGGCGGGAGCGAGCGGGTGTCCGCCACCCGGGCCCGGAAGCCGCTGCGCTCGTCATGGTGGCGCGCCATCGCGAGGAGCAGGCCGGCGCGGTCGCCGAAGTGGATGTATACGAGCTGGCGCGACACCCCGGCGGCCTCCGCGACGTCGCGCATCGTGACCACCGCGGCTCCCCTCGTCCTCACCAATCCCCAGGCCGATTCGAGGATGCGCCCCTGCGTGTCCGCCGCTGCCACCGCCATCGCCGGTCATCTTGACACGTGTAAAGCCAGCTCGTATTTTACACGTGTCAAACGAGGAGGGCAGATGGTCTGGACAAGCGGCTACGAACCGGTCGAGGTTGGCGGGACGACGTTGCCCGCGATGGTCCTCGACGCGGCCGCGACGGCCGGCGAGCGCCCGGCGCTTGTCGACGGCGCATCGGGTGCTCGCGTCAGCTACGCGACGCTGGCCGAGCGGATCGAGAGCGTGGCGGCGGGCCTGCGGGCCCGCGGCTTCGGCGAGGGTGACGTGCTCGCGCTCTGGGCGCCGAACCTGCCCCAGTGGGCCGGAGTGGCGCTCGGCGCGATGGCCGCGGGAGGCACCGTGACGGGGATACCGCCCCAGGCAACGGAGCGTGAGCTCAACACGCACCTTCGCGACTCGGGAGCCTCGGTGCTGGTCACGCTTCCCTCGCTCGCGCAGGCCGCGCGTAGCGCTGCGGAGATGTCCGCGGTGCGCGATCTGATCGCGCTCGGGCCGGCGCCCGGCGCGGTGGCGATCGAAGAGCTGCTCGCCCGCGGGCGCACGGCGCCCGTTGCGAGCGAGGCGCAGTGCGCCCTGCTCCCCTATTCGAGCGGGACGACTGGGCTCCCGAAGGGAGTGGTGCTCAGCCACCGCAACCTGGTCACCGCCGCGCGGCAGATCAACCGGGCGCTGCGGATCAGCTCTCGCGACACCGTGCTCGCCGTGGTGCCGTTTTGCCACGTGATGGGCTTCGTGATCAAGCTTGCCGTGCCACTGAGCGCCGGGGCCACCGTCGTGACGGTGCCGCGCTTCGATCTCGACCGCTTCCTCGAGCTGATCGAGCAGCACCGCGTCACGGTCATGGTCGTTCCACCGGCGATCGCCACCGCCCTCGCGCGTCAACCGCGGGCGGGGCGACACGAACTCTCGTCGCTCGAGCTCGTTGTCTCGGGCGGAGCCCCTCTGTCCGCGGAAGTCCAGGCTGAGCTCGCGGCCCGCCTGCCCCACGCGGCGGTCGGCCAGGGCTGGGGCATGACCGAGACGAGCGCCGGTGCGACGGCGCCGGACCGCGAGCGCGGCAGCGTGCCGGGCTCGGTCGGCCGGGTGATGGCCGACACCGAGCTGCGGGTGATCGACCCGGTCTCCGGCGCCGACCTCGGCGCCGGCGAGCGCGGCGAGCTGCTCGTCCGCGGGCCCCAGGTCATGGAGGGCTACCTGAACCGGCCCGCGGACACAGCGGAGATCCTGGGCCCGGACGGCTGGCTGCGCACCGGGGACCTCGGCGAGGTCGACACCGGCGGCAACGTCTTCGTGGTCGAGCGCCTCAAGGAGCTGATCAAGGTGAACGCCCACCAGGTGGCGCCCGCTGAGCTCGAGGGCCTCATCTCAACCCACCCGGCGGTGCATGACGTCGCCGTGATCGCGCGGCCGGACGAGCGGCGCGGCGAGATGCCCGTCGCCGTCGTCGTCACACGCGGCGAACTCGACGCCGGGGAGCTCGTGGACTGGGTGGCCGAACGCGTCTCACCCTTCAAGCGCCTGGGCGCCGTCCGCTTCGCGGCCTCGATCCCGCGCACGCCGTCGGGGAAGGTGCTGCGCCGTCTGCTCGCCGAGGAGGAGCGGACGCCGGTCTAGGCGACGTCGCGGAGCTTCTGCGCCTCCGCGAGCGACTGCAGCTTCTTGAGTGACTGATTCTCGATCTGGCGGATGCGCTCGCGCGTTACGTTGAAGGTGCGGCCCACCTCGTCCAGCGTCCGCGGGTGCTCGCCGCCCAGGCCGTAGCGCAGCTCGAGCACACGCCGCTCGCGGTAGGAGAGGTTCTCGAGCGCCTCGCGCAGCGCCTCCTTGGTGAGGATCTCCGCGGCCCGCTCGTAGGGCGACTCGGCGCGCTCGTCGGCGATGAACTGGCCGAACTCGGACTCCTCCTCGTCGCCGACGGGCTTCTCGAGCGACACCGGCGCCTG
>JBEVKF010000075.1:0-42315 GCA_040509755.1 Thermoleophilaceae bacterium
CCCCAGTTGTGGGTGTAGAGCATCAGCGCGAGCAGCACGGCGAAGAGCGGCAGGTACTTGCGGCGCCCGAAGGCGAACACGTTGAGGAAGGCCGCCGTGGCGAGCAGCGACAGCACCAGCATCAGCGAGTACATCCGCGTCTCCTGGGCGTAGCCCGTGAGGAACGGGTTGACCGCGCACAGGGCCGCGCAGATCAGCCCGGCGCGCCGTCCGAACAGGCTCCAGCCCGCCCACATCCCCCCCGGCACCGCGATCAGCGCGATCAGGACCGAGAGCGCCTGGGTATCCGCCGGCCCGGAGCCCACGAGATCCATCCAGACCGAGAGCGCCATGTAGTAGAAGGGCGGCGAGCCGTCGACCTGGAGCACGCCCGGGATGTCGAACAGCGGCTGCGAGGCGATCCCGATCGAGAGCCCCTCGTCCATCCACAGCGACTCGCCCAGCGAGTTGGTGCGCAGGAGAAACGACACGGCGAGCAGGAGCAGCAGCACCGCCGCAGGCAGCACGAAGTTGTTCGGCAGCGACCGAACGCTCGGGAGGGGACGGAATCGTTCAGCGACGCTGGCCAACTCGGCGATCCTAGTGAGCGGGCTGGAGGGCCCCGCTCAGTCTCCCGATTGCGGCCGCTGCGGGTCCCCGATGACCTCGAGCGGCGCGTCCTTGGTCGCGGTGTTGCCCGCCGCTCCTCCGGTGGGGGCGAACGGGCTGGCCTTGGGGCAGTCGGAGCGGCCCGCGGGAGGCACGGTCAGAAGCCGCCACTTGCCGTTGGTGGCCACGAGCCGGTAGCGATCGTCGGTGGGCTTGGTCACGAGCGGTCCGTCGGGCACGGTGCGCGTGCGGAAGGTCGCACCCGGCGGCGGGGTGATCTTCCAGCCGACCTGGATCCCGTGGATGCCGAGCTCGTAGGCGACCATCTGAGTCTGGAACGGACCGCTGTAGATGCCGCCGCAGGCGAGCAGCGCGTCCTTTCCGCCGGCCTCGCCGACCAAGCCCTTGAGATCGTGCCACAGGAACGCCTCGTGCTCGAGCCCGCCGCGCACGCGTGCCGTGTTGTCGACCTTGGCCACGATCGTCGGCGAGGCCACGACCACGCCGAGCAGCAGCGCCCCGATCGTGACCGTCCGCGCCCGCCGGGCGCCGAGCCGGCTCGTCGCCAGCAGCTCGACCCCCTGCAGGACCCGCACAGCCCCCACGCCGCCGAGCACGCACACGATGGCCGTCGTGACGATCAGGTAGCGCTGGTTGCCCGCGAAGCCGGCCTCGGTCATCGCCGCCACGAGCACGAACCAGGCGAGGCCGAAGGCGGCGAGCGCGAGGGTGACCCATTCGCGGCGGTAGCGAAACCACATGAACCCGGCGAAGCCGACCGCGATGATCGTGCCGAGTTCGACGGGCGCGATCGTGACGCTCGCGAAGCGTTTGAGCAGCGCCACCGACGGGATCTCCTCGAACGCGGCCGAGCCGGGGTTGGGGGCGTTGGCCCGCGAGCCGGCGCGCAGGGGATCGCCGGAACCCCACCACTCGGGCAGGAACCAGCAGACCGGGATCAGCACCGCGAACAGGATCAGCCGCGCGCGCAGCTCGGGGTTTCGAAACCACAGCCAGAGCCCGTACAGGCCGAGGAAGGGCCACGCCTCGGGGCGCAGCAGCGCCGCCAGGAAGCCGAGCAGCAGCGCGTGGTCGCGGCGGCCGTCGAGATGGCGCTCGAAGGCCCATAGGACGATCGCCGCCAGCAGCGGCTCGGAGTTTCCGAGCGCGGCGTCGCGCACGTACTTGTTGCTCGAGAAGAGCGCGAGGAACGCGCAGATCCCGGCGAGCGCTCCATAGATGCCGCCGCCGATCAGCCGGGTGGCCATCCGGTATGTCATGGCGCAGCCGAACAGCCCGCCAGCGCGCGCGATCCATAGCCACAGGTAGGGCGCGAGGTCCTGGCCGAAGAGCGAGAACGGGGCGGTGAACAGAATCGGGAAGGGCTTCCAGGACGGGCCGCCCTCGGTCACCAGGTCGAGCTGGACGATCTCGCGTCCCCAGAGGATCCACGCCCACGGGTCGTAGGTCGGTGTCGACGGGACCAGCAGCGACACCGCCGACACCGCCAGGCAGGCCGCGATGATCGGCACCATCTGCCCAGCGTGCGAGCGCTCGGCCCAGCCGGAGGCGTCGCGCGTCTGAGGGTGGCTCACACCGCCGGGCTCACGCCGGCGGAGCGTCCGGAGCTGTGCCGAGGAGGCCCGCATCGAAGCGGGCTCACGCCGTGGGAGTGGCCTCGGCGCGAGGCGCCGCGGACGTGCCCTCGGCGCGCGGCGTCACGGCCTCGGGGCGGGTCTCGAGCTTGGGGCGGGTCTCGAGCTTGGGGCGGCTCTCGAGCTTCAACGATGCGCGGATCCGCGACCAGCCGCCGTAGCGCGTGACGAGGACGACGAAGCCGACCACCGTGATCGGCACGTAGAGCACGAAGCGCAACATCAGGAGGTACGCCACCGACGCCGAGCCGGCGGCTCCGAGCCTGCTGGCGCCCCATGCCACCGCGGCGTCGAAGGTCCCGATCGACCCGGGCGCGGCCGGCAGCGCGGCGACGAAGTTCGTGAGCGCGACCAGATAGAGGGCGCCGGTCATGCTGATCCCGAGATCCACCGACCGGGCGACCCCGTAGTAGACGCCGGCCTCGACGGCCCAGAGCACGAAGGTGGCGGCCAGCAGCAGGATCCCCTCGCGGGCGAGCATGGCCCGGGGGGCGTCGGCCAGCGGGCGCAGCCACTCGCGCACGCGCTCGAAGAAGTGATGGCGGCGCAACACCCAGAGCGCTATGCACCCCGCGACGAAGACGAGGAAGGCGATGCCCGCGGCTAGGATCGGCCGGTCGGTGGGCAGCACCCTGGCGCCCAGCACGCCGTAGACGGTCACGACGAAGATCGCGCCGAGGGCGATCACGTCGAGTATCCGCTCGGCGATGATCGATCCGATAATCGTGCGTTTGCTGGCCGTCGTGCGGCCGGCAAGCAGCACCACACGCAAGGCCTCACCCGCGCGAGCAGGCAGCACGTTATTGCCCATGTAGCCGACGGTCGTGAGCGCATAGCACTCGATCCGCCCCGCCTTGATGTGAGCGAAGCGCAGGATCCAGTACCAGCGCTCCCCGCGGATCACGGTCGCCACGGCATAGAGAGCCGCGCCGAACACAAGCCACGCGACCGCGTCGGCGCCGGAGGGAAACTGGGGCGAGTCCTGCTTGGACGCCCACCAAACCACCGCGGCGAGGGCGACGATCGAGACCAGTGCTTGGATGAGGGCGAAGCGTCGGTTCATGGCGGGCGCGGCGCACGAAATGGCGAACGCCGAAATCGGCAGCCTGAGACCGGCCGGGGGCCGCCGGTCGATGCAGCACTGTAGCGATTACCCCGTACGGCTTATTCGCAACCGGGCGCCCGAAACGGTGTTCTCGCGGAGGCCGCCGCTACCCTCCGTCGCCGCCCCCCCGGACCCTTGCGCTCGCCACTCCTCACCCCGATTGCATTGCTCTGCGCGTTTGTCGCGTCGCTTGCGGTGCCGTCTGCCGGATCCGCCCAGGGCGGTGGCCCGGGTCCGCCCAGCGGCCAACCCGCTCCGCCGCAACCGACCCCCTCCCCGGACCTGGCTGTCGAGCGCCCGGGCGGGAGGCCGCTCATCTACGAGGGCCAGCCGAGCCGCCAGCTGCTCGGCGGCACGTGGTACTTCCGCCAGGACGACGCCTTCGTGGGCGACTCCGAGCGCTGGTTTGCCCAGCGCGACCTGGTCGGGTGGCAGGAGATCCGCGTCCCGCACAACTGGAACGCGAAGGACACGCTCTTCAACAAGGCCTCCGTTGGCTGGTATCGCAAGGAGTTCACGCTCCCGGCCTCGCCGAAGAAGGCAAAGCACTTCTGGAAGGTTCGCTTCGAGGGCTCCAACTACCGGACCAAGGTGTGGCTCAACGGCAAGGCGATCGGCGGCTTCACCGGCTACTTCCCGTTCGAGGCCGATCTGAACGGCCTGCGCAAGGGACGCAACACACTGGTCGTCAAGGTCTCCTCGCTGCGCAGCAATACCGACCTGACGCACTGGCGCCCGGCCGCGTTCAACGGGTACGGAACGGGTGGCTGGTGGAACTTCGGCGGCCTCCTGCGCGAGGTCTACGTCCGCAAGATCGACACGATCGACATCGAGGACGTCCAGGTGGTGCCGCGACTGCGCAAGGTCGGCGGCCCCGCCAAGGTCGAGGTGCGGGTGGCGCTGCGCAACCTCACCGGCCGCGACGAGGACGTCGCGCTCGGGCTCACCGTCGACGGCGAGCGCCTCACGCGCAAGCCCGAGACCGTGGTGGCCGGCGGCAGGCGCGAGCTCTCGACCAACGTCACGATCGACAAGCCCAGGCTGTGGCAACCCGGCAGCCCGAAGCTCTACAACATGACCGTGGGGGCACTGGTTCGCGGCCGGCGCCTCGCCAGCTATCGCCTCCGCTTCGGGGTGCGCAAGCTCGAGACCCGCCGCGGCGGCGTGATTCTGCTGAACGGCAAGCGCCTCAACCTGCGCGGAGCGAGCATCCACGAGGATGACAGGGACGAGGGCGGCGCGCTCTCACAGGGCACGCGCAACCTGCTCGTCTCGCGGCTGCGCGATCTCGGGGCCTCCGTCACCCGTTCCCACTACCCGCTCCACCCGGCCTTCCTAGAGGCATTCGACCGCTACGGGATCCTGTACTGGGTCGACGCTCCGGTCTACCAGCTTCCCAACAGCTTCTTCGACCAGTCCGCCGTGCGGAAGGGCGCGCTGCGGGCCGTCGCCCTGACGGTTCGCAACAACCTCAACAACGTTTCGGTCATGACCTGGTCGCTGGCCAACGAGCCCGCCGGCAACCGCCCCGAGCTCGGAGCGATTGGCAGCGGGCTCGCGCGCTACATCGCCGAGGGCGCGGCCGCCGTCCGCGAGCTCGACGACACGCGCCTTGTCGCCATCGACCGCCAGTCTCGCTTTGGCGAGCCGCCGACCCACCCGGCCTACGCCAATCTGGACGTGCTCGGGGTCAACGAGTACTTCGGGTGGTACGACTCCTTCAAGGCCGACCTCCCGCGCGGCGAGACCACCACCGCCGAGCTCGGTCCGTACCTCGATGAGGTTCACGCGGCCAACCCGGACCTGCCGCTGGTGGTCACGGAGTTCGGCGCCGAGTCGCTTCGCCCCGGCCCCGTCGAGCAGCGCGGCACGCAGGAGTTCCAGCGCAAGTTCGTGGTCGACCACCTGCGCATCCACGCCTCGAAGCCCTACGTCGCGGGCTCGATCCACTGGGCCCTGCGCGATTTCCGGGTGCATCCGACTTGGGTCGGCGGTGCGCCGGAGGGGTGGACCAGCCCGCCCTGGAACAACAAGAGCCTGATCGACGAGACGAATGCCCGAAAGCCGGCCTACTTCGACCTGAAGAAGCGCTTCCGCAAGACCCGGACGCTTCGATGAGGCGGCCGCTGCTGCTCTGCCTGCTGCTCGTGGTGATGCCCGGCTGCGGCCTCGGCTCCGACGACGCCGGCGGAGGCACGGACGACTCCGATAAGCGCGCGGTCGCCATGGAGTGCTTCGAGGAAGAGGGAATCGACGCGCGGCTCGAGGGCGAGGAGGGCGCGGAGGAGATCGTGATCGGCGAGGGCAGCGGTGCCCCGCGCGTGACGTTCTTTCTGACCTCGGGGGAATCCGAGGCGGCCCAGTTCGAGGGCGACGGAGAGGGCGCTGAGCAGATCGGGCCCACGCTGCTGTACGTCAACGACGGCTCGGACGAGCTGCTCGAGGACGTGGAGCTCTGCCTGGCCGACCTCTAGCGGACTGATTCCGAATCCGTGCAGCTCCGGTGACGCGCCTGTGGGCTCGGGCCAACGGCGGTCTATGAGGGGTGGGAAGGGCCGCCGCGTCGCCCGTTGAGGGGATTTGGCGTTCGTTGTCGAGTTAGCGGTGGCTGGGACCGCTAACTCGACAATGACGCGGGCTCGGAGCGCGGTTCCGGTCACCCCTTTATTGCCTGGGCAGCGCGACGTGCCGCTGGCGCGTCCCCGGGGCACACCGATCCGGAATCAATCATCTAGCGCGCCAGGGCCGCGCCGAAATCGTTCAGGTCACCTCGCGCAGGAACTCATCGAACACTTCGACGTAGCGGTCGACATCCTCGGCGCTGTGGGCGACCGACACCGTCGGACCCAACCACCACCCCGACTCCCAAACGCCACGGTTCGCCATGAACACGCGGATCAGCGCCCGCAGGCCGGGGTCGTCGGCGGCTCGCGAGCCGGCCCCGTCGGTGGGCGGGTCGTCCGCGAAGAAGTACGAGGCGTGGGCGCCGTACTGCACCACGCTCCACCTCAGCTCCGCCCGGCTGATCGCCGCTCTCAAGCCGGCGGCCATCCGCGCGCCGAGCGAGGCGGTGTGCTTGAAGGCCTCCTCGGTGAGGACGTCGAGGAGGGCCGCGCGCCCGGCCGCCATCGAGAGGGCGTTCGCAAACAGTGTGCCCCCGGTCGCGACCTCGTCCACGACCACCCCTGACACCACCCGTGCTTCCTCGGGCGCCGCGATCAGCGAGGCGATCTCGTCGCGCATTCCGTAGGTGGCGAGAGGAACGCCCGCAGCTATGGCCTTGCCGAGGGTGAGGAAGTCCGGTTCGAGGCCCCAGTCCCGGGTGAGTCCGGCGTATGCGCACACGAGCGTGTGGGTCTCGTCGATCGCGAGCAGGGTGCCCGAGTCGCGGGTCGCCTGGCGCAGCGCCTCGTGGTATCCCGGCTCGGGAAGCAGGAACCCGGCGTTGGTCATGGCGGGCTCGGCCAGCACGAGCGCCACGTCGCGGGGCTCGAGAGCGGCCTCGAGCGCGGCGACATCGTTGAACTGCACGATGCGTCCCTGCGCGGCGATTCCCCGAGGTAGACCCCGGCTCTCGGGAACCACCTTGCCGTCCTCCTGGACCACCAGCGTCGCGTCGCCTTCGCCGTGGTACTTGCCGTCGAACATCAGCACGATCTCCCGTCCCGTCAGCTCGCGCGCGAGGCGGATCACCTCGGTGTTCGCCTGGGTGGCCGAGAGGGTGAACTGCCACTTGGGCAGCCCATAGCGGCCGGCGAGGTGCTCGGCGACGGCGATCGCGTCCTCGCCCGGCAGCAGAAACTGGTTGCCGAGCCTCAGACGCTCCGTTGCGGCATCGATGACGGGGCGCGGCGCATGGCCGCAGAAGGCGCTCATGTCCGCGACGTACATATCGACATACGTGCGCCCGTCGACGTCGGTGAAGCCGGCGCCCTCGCCGTGAGACACCCACACCGGCGGATGGTCATACAGGTCGTCCATCCACGCCATCGGCACCCCACGAGGCATCGACCCGCGCGCCTGCTCGCCGAGCGCCATCGACCGGGGCCGTTCGGCAGCGAAGCGGGCGTTCTCGGCCTCCTCGAGCTCTCGTACTCGCGCCGGATCGATGCCTGTCAGCGCGGCGCCCACGATCAGCCGACCTCGAACACCTCGACCTCGTTGCGCCCGCGCTTGAAGGAGTCGGGCGGCACCATCACGGATACGAGCTCGTTCTCGTCGCCGCTCACGAGCCTGAAGGTCTCGCCGACGGCCACGATCGTCCCGTTCACGGCCACCGCGATCTCGCGGCCGCCGTCGCCACCGCCGCGCACCCGCCCGATCACGTGGACCGGCACCAGGGGCCCGTCGGGATCGACGTCGCGGTATTCCGGCGCGTCCGACAGCTCGACGTCGAGCGGCGTGAGGCCGGGAGCGTCGGAGCTCTCGCCGATCAGCTCGGGGTTGGGGCCGATCTCGTAGAAGCGATCCTCGCTCCCCGTCCCGAGCAGGGCGACGCGCTGATCGCGAATCGCCTGGCGCTCGCGCTCGAACTGCTCGGCCGGGATGCGCAGCTCGTCGAAGCTGTTGCGGATCAGCATTCGCAGCTCGTCGCGATTCTGTACCTCGTCCGAGAAGGCCGACTTGCCGTCCATCTTGACCTTCGGGTCGAGATCGAGCACGTCGAAGATCGTCGGGAGGATGTCGATGGTCTCCACCCAGGCGTCGTCAACCTCGCCCTTCTTCTGGCCGGGCGCCTTGATGAACAGCGGCACGGGCGCGATCTGGGCGGCGGTCCGGCGGTTGAGGCGGCGGCGCTCGCGGCGCTGCTCGAAGGCAAGCCCATGGTCGGCGGCCACGACGATCAGCGCCTTGTCGTAGAGCCCCTCCTCCTTCAGGTGCTTCCAGAGTTCCTGCAGCTCGTGGTCGGCAAAGCCGGCCTGCAGGTAGTGGCGCTGGATCAGGACGTTGATCTGGGACTGGAACTCGAAGGCCTGGTTGGAGAGCCCCGGGATGGCGTCGTTTGACTGGCGCCGGTAGCGGCGCCCGTCCGGCAGGTACTGCCAGGGGACATGCGGGAGCAGGGTGTGCTTGAAGGCCAGCTGCGGCTTGCGCCCCTCATCGATTCCCTCGATCCAGCGCTCGAAGCGCGCCTGCCGGCCGCCGTTCAGGTTCGCGCGCGTGTGGCGCTCGGCCGGATCGTCGCCGAGGTCCGGCGCCTCCTCGCCGCCCCCGAAGTTGCCCCAGTTCTCGGACACGCTCGCCAGGTCGGCCTCGATGTCGGGTGGCGAGACCACGTGCAGCCAGACGAGCCCGAGATCCTCGGTCATCGACCCGAGCCGCTCGCCATAGCCCTCGTCGAGGCGCTCGTCGGTGCAGATGTCGCGCGAGCAGATCGACGTCGCCTCTTCGGAGACGTTCATGCGGTGCGTCTTGGCGAACAGCGAGAAGATGCTGTTCGGGTGGTCCGAGGAGGTCGGCAGCTTGTCCTCGGACGGGAGGTTGCCGTCCATGATCGCCGGCTGCGCGCGCTCGGTGGAGTCGTAGACCGTGTAGGCGTTCTTGAACCAGGTCGCGCTGCGCGCGAGCTCGGCGAAGCCGGGATAGCGCTCCGCGTCAATGCGGCCGCGGTCGTCCACAAGCGTGTTCGAGGGCAGCTCGTCGAGCAGCACGACCACGATGGGAGCCTGGGTCACGCCGCCGATCGTGCGCGCCTGCGCCTCGTCGGGGAAGGCGATCTTCGAGATCGGGTTGGTGAAAAGGAACAGCGCCAGGAAGATCACCGGCGCCGGCGACAGGATCTGCAGGAACGAGCGCACCGGCTCGGCCCTGGCGTAGAGAACGGCGACGCCCACGCCGATCGCCACCGACAGCACGATCAGGACGAGGTCGGAGGAATCGAAGGCCTTTTTCAGCGCCTGCGCGGCAATCAGCGCGACGAGCGCGGCGATGAACGCCAGGTGGGCGCCGCTGCGCGCGGCTGCGCCGGCCAGCCCAACGAGCAGCTCCACGGCAAGGAGCACCGCCGGCGGCAGGAGGACGAGCAGCAGCGAGAAGGAGATGACGTCGAACCCCGACGAGCCGCGAGCGGCGAAGAACTCAGGGTTGTCCTTCAGCAGGTCGAATAGCGGCTGGGCTACCGCGAACGTCCACAGCACGGCGAGGTTGAGGTAGGCCCAGAGCGGACTCTGGCGCGCCCTCCCCCGCTGCACCCGCTCCGCCGCGGCTCCGGCGTCCGTCATCCCCTCTTCGGACGCGCGAAATAGAGCACGCGCGTGCCCGACTCCAGGCGCTCGGAGCGCTCGACCTCGAACGCCTCGCCCAAGGTGCGCTCGAAGAAGCCGAGCTCGTAGTCGGGATGCAGGCCGTCGCGCTTTCCGGCGAGCAGCTTCTGGACCATCGGGTCCTCACGAGTGGGGAACTCGATCACGAGCGCGGCGCCGAGCGAGGCGAGCCAGTCCACGAACTCCTTGACCGGGACGTTCGCGCTGATCGCGACGTGATGGACGAGGGCGAGGGCGAGCACGAGGTCGGGCTTGCCTCGGCCGGGCAGCGACTTGCGCTCGAGCCCGCGCCAGCCGAGGCCGGGCGAGGGGTCGGCGAGGTTCATCGTTAGCGTGAGGATCTGCTCGTTGGCCTCCTTGCGGAGGTCGCGGTAGAGCAGCTCGACAGGTCCGTCGTCGGCGTCGACGGCCACGACCGTCTTGGCGCCCTCGGCCGCGATGCGCGAGTAACGCCCGTTGTTCGCGCCGATGTCCCAGACGAGGTTCCACTCGCGCGAGCCAGCCACCTGGCGGACGAAGTCGTCCTTTCGGGCGGCGTCGTCGTCGGTGTAGCTGTTGCGCTCCCCGTAGGCGGTCCAGACGCCCTTTGGCGGGTCCCACTCGAGCCGCTCGACCAGCTTTCGCATCTTGCGCACGTTGGCCACGAAGAGCTCCTTCTTGAAGACCCTCTTGACCTCCCGCTTGACCTCGCCGGGCCGGTCCGCGTAGCGCGCCTCGAGCTTGGCGTGCAGGAAGACGTTTGTGAAGAAGCCCCTGCGAAAGCGGTCGCGGAGCGAGCACATGGCGCCCATCTGCGCCGGCGTGATGCCGTCGATCGAGCCCCGCAGCCACGGGCGGAAGGTCAGGTCCTTCGCCGACTGCATCATCAGCGGATAGAGATAGAGCATGCAGAACTGCCGGTAGCCGATCCAGGGCTCGCCGTCGCGGATGCGCTCGAAGGAGCCGATGTCGACGAATACCGGCCGGGCGCCCTTGAACTGGACGTTGTAGGGCGTCGAGTCCTTCAAGACCAGGTCGTGGTCGAGCGCGGCGAGCAGCAGGTCGAGCTGCACGAGCGCCGCGTCCTTGAGCATCGAGAACGTCCACTCGTAGGGGTAGGAGACGAACGGGATGCGCTCGTGGCGAAGCACTCCGGCCGGCTCGTGGACGAGCAGCCCGCGCACGGCCCCAGTGTCCTGGGCGAGCTCGGTGCCGACGACGCGCTCGTCCTCCAGCAGCCCGGTCTCGCGCAGCGCCTCGAAGTCGCTGAGCCCGTCGGGCGAGAGTGCGCGATAGACCTGCTCGCCCGCGTAGAAGACGCGGCTCTCAGGGTCGCGAAAGGAACCGGGCTCGAGGTTTGCTTGCGAGGGGGACGTGGTGCTCATGACAACGAAAAAGCGGCCAAACGGCCGCTGACAGTAGTAGACGCAAAACGGGCGCGCCCGCGGCGCGCCCGTGGTCTGAAAGCCGCCGCCCGGCCTGCTAGGCCGAGTCGGTACTGCGCGCGTCGGCAGGCGTCGCGGCCTCCGGCTCGTCCTTGCGAATGCGTAGGAACCTCAAAATGCGGTTCCAGTAAAGCTTGGCGGTAACGGCGACCGCGGCGAGTCCACCGGCGATGATCTGAAGGATCATGCTCCCGCTGCCGGGATCCAGATATGCCAGAACGGTGCTCATCGTCGAAGGTGCTCCATACAGCCGGGGTCGAAAAATAGCCAAACCGCAAGCACTCGGGGGAGCACTTGCGGACCGCGGACGCAGGCTAGCAGAGGTGCTTACCCGTGAACGCGGAGTTGCTACCTCGTTACTACCCGGTTGGGCGCGTTCCTGCCCATTGCGACGCGAATGTGAAATCCCTGCAAACGTAAAGTAAACCCCGGGTAGCCGACTTCCTCGCGTCGGTAGACCGTTCAGCTCCCGAGGCGGGCCGGGTCGGCGTGGCCGCGGGCCTGTCCGAAGTCCACCATCTCGCCGGCGAAGGAGCGGCGGCGCGTGCGAAAGACGAGGCCCGGCGCGTGACCGTTCTCCGCGGCCACCGCCGCGATCGTGTCGCGCAGCTCCCAGGCAGCGCCGGTGATGTCCGAGCGGTCTTTACGCTAAGGGGCGGGCCACATGAAGCTCATCATCCAGATCCCCTGCTTCGACGAGGAGCACACGCTTCCCGAGACGCTCTCAGACCTGCCCCGGGAGATCGCGGGCATCGACGAGGTCGAGTGGCTCGTCGTCGACGACGGGTCGACCGACCGGACGATCGAGGTGGCGCGCGCCGGCGGCGTCCAGCACATCGTTCGCCTCACCAACAACAAGGGCCTCGCCGCGGCCTTCCAGGCGGGGCTCGACGCCTCGCTCAAGCTCGGCGCCGACATCATTGTCAACACCGACGCCGACAATCAGTACGACGGCCGGGACATCCCGAAGCTGGTCGCGCCGATCCTGGCCGGCGACGCCGACATGGTTATAGGCGACCGCGAGACCGACCACGTCGAGGACTTCTCGCCGCTCAAGAAGCGCCTCCAGCGCTGGGGCAGCGCCGTCGTCAGGCGCGCCTCGAACACGAACGTGCCGGACACCACGTCGGGCTTTCGCGCATACAACCGCGAGGCCGCCCTGCAGATGCAGGTGGTCTCCAAGTTCACCTACACGCTCGAGTCGATCATCCAGGCGGGCAAGATGCTGGTGGCCGTCGACCACGTCCCGATCCGGACGAACGCCAAGACGCGCGAGTCGCGCCTGTTTCCGTCGATGTGGGCCTACGTGCGGCGCAATACGGTCTCGATCTTCCGCATCTACACGCTCTACGAGCCGCTGCGCGTATTCCTGGCAGTCGCCGCCGCGTTCGCGCTGATCGGCGCGGTGATCTGGGCGCGCTTCCTGTGGTTCTATCTGTTCAGCGACGAGCCCGGTCAACACCTCCAGTCGCTCATCCTGGGCTCCACGCTCTTCATCGTCGCGGTCCAGCTCGCGGCGCTCGGCGTTGTCGGCGACATCCTCGCCGGCTCGCGCTTGGTCCAGCAGCGCATCCTCGAACGCGTGCGCAGGGTGGAGCTGCACCTGGGCGTCGAGCCCTCGCACTACGAGCCGGGCGCCGAGCCGACCGGCCAGGAGGCCACCACCGGCGCGCGCTCGGGACGCGCCACCGGCAAGACCGAGGAGCGAGAGGCGCTCAAGCTGTGAGCGGAGTCCCCGGCGCCGGCGCGGTCGCCGACGTCCCGACCGGCAACACCTTCGACAAGTACGGCTCGACCAACCCCGTGGTCAAGCGCCTCATGGGCGGCTTCCACGGCACGCTCGACGCGCTCTGGGAGCAGGCAGCGCCCGAGTCGGTCCTGGACGTCGGCTGCGGTGAGGGCGTGCTCACCTACCAATGGGCGCAGCGGCTCGGGGACGGGCGGGTGGTGGGCATCGACCTCGACGATCCCAAGCTGAGCGCCGAGTGGGCCAAGCGCGCGCGCCCCAATCTCGAGTTCCGCGTAGAGGAGGCGACGTCGCTGTCCTTCGCCGACGGCGAGTTCGATCTCGCCTGCGCGATCGAGGTGCTGGAGCACGTGCCCGAGCCGCGGGCGACGCTCGCGGAGATGGCCCGCGTGGCGCGCGGACACCTGCTCGTCTCCGTGCCGCGGGAGCCGCTGTGGCGCGGCCTCAACGTCGCCCGTGGCGCCTATCTGCGTGAGCTCGGCAACACGCCCGGCCACGTGAACCATTGGACGAAGCGGGAGTTCGTCTCGCTGCTGTCGCAGTACGGCACCGTGGAACAGGCTCGCTCGCCGTTCCCCTGGACGATGCTGCTCGTCCGTGTCGGCTGAGCCAGCGGGCGCGCGCAGCTACGGGCGCGGCGCCGCGATCCTCTCCGTGGGGATCGGCGTCACCGGGCTGATCACCTTCGCCTACTTCGCGCTGGCCAGCCATTCGCTGCCGGAGAACGAGTACGGGCACATCACGCTGCTGTGGTCGGCGGTGTTCATCACCGTCTCGGTGCTCTACCGGCCGGTGGAGCAGCTGCTGTCGCGCACCATCGCCGACCGCGACGCCCGCGGCGTGGCCGGCGGCGAGCATCTGCGGGTGGCGGCAACGATCCAGCTCGCGCTGGGCGTGCTGTTCGTGGTGGTCGCACTGGCTCTCCGCGGTCCGATCGAGGACGATCTGCTCGGCGGCTCGGACACGCTCTACTGGATCCTGATCGTGACCGTGCTGGCCTACGCGGCCAGCTACTTCGCCCGCGGCTTCCTGGCCGGCCACCACCGCTTCGGGCTGTACGGCGGCCTCGTGCTGATGGAGGCGAGCACGCGCTGCCTGTTCGCCCTCGCTGTCGCGGTCGGGATCGCCGAGGGCCAGGACGCGGTGGCGTTCGGGATGGCCGCCGCCCCGATCGTGTCGCTCGCCGTGGTGCCCTGGGCCCTCGCGCGCCGGCTGCGAAGCGAGCCGCCGCCGGCTGCAAGTCCCACACCGGCGCCCGAGGCCGAGATCGCGGTCGACGCGAGCCTCGAGCCGGAGTTCACCCTGGCGCGCGGCGCGGGCTTCGCCGTAGCGGTGCTCCTGATCATGCTCAGCGAGCAGACCTTCCTCAACGCGGGGCCGCTGCTGGTCCAGGCAAACGAGGGGGCGCAGGGCGCGGCACTCGCGGGCTTCACCTTCAACGTCCTGCTGATCGCTCGTGCGCCGCTGCAGCTCTTCCAGGCGATCCAGACCTCGATCCTCCCGCACCTGACGCGCATGCGGGCGAGCGGCGAGTCCGACCCGTTTCGGCGCAGCGTCAACCTGACGCTCACGGCGATCGCCGGCTTCGCCGCGTGCGTGGCGCTGGCGATGCTCGCGATCGGCCCGCTGCTGATGGACCTCGCGTTCGGCGACGACTTCGACTACGAGCGCGGGGGGCTCGTGCTGATCTCGATCGGGATGGGGCTCTACCTCGCCGCCGCGACTCTCAATCAGGCGCTGCTGGCCCAGGGGCGAGCGCCGCTCGCGGCCGCGGTGTGGCTCTCGTGCGCGGCCGCCTTCTCCCTGTTCTTGCTGTTGGCCGACTTCGACGATCCCGTGCTCGCCGTCGAGATCGCCTTCCTCGGGGCCGCCGCGGTCTTGTGTGCGCTGCTTCACACCCTGTACCGGCGCGCCTGAGATCCTTCCCCGGGCGTGCCCGAGACGCTGACCATCCCTGCCCGCTTCAACGGCCCGCCGGGCTCGGCGAACGGCGGCTACGCGGCCGGCCTCGTGGCCGGACTGGTGGGCTCCGAGGTCGCCTCGGTCTCGCTGCGCGCCCCACCGCCGCTCGAGCGCGCGCTCGCCGTGGTGCGCGACAACGGGGGTGTCGAGCTGCGCGACGGCGACACCCTCGTCGCCGAGGGCTACCCAGACGAGCTGCTGCTCGACCTGCCTGACCCGGTCACCCCGGCGGACGCCGCCGCTGCGTCGGAGGCGGGCCGCGAGCACTGGTGTGCCGTGCACCCCTTCCCCACCTGCGTCGTCTGCGGGCCGGAGCGAGCCACAGGCGACGGCCTGCGCGTGTTCCCCGGCGAGCTTCGCGACGGTGTGTTTGCCGCCGAATGGACTCCGGACGAGTCGATCGGCGACGGCTCCGGATTCGTACGCCCGGAGTGCGTCTGGGCGGCCCTCGACTGTCCGACCAGCGCGCCGGTCGCGAACTTCGGCGAGGGCCCGGCGATGGTGCTCGCCCGCCTGACTGCCAGACTGGGCTGTCCGGTGCCTGTGGGTGAGCCGCACGCGCTGGTGGCGTGGCCGCTGGACGTGGACGGCCGCAAGCGCCAGGCGGCATGCGCGCTGTTCGATTCCGGGGGCGTGTTGCTGTGTGCGTCGCGCGCACTCTGGATCGAACTCAGGGAGTAGGCTCGATCGATGGCCCTGCACTACCGCACCTGCCCCTTCTGTGAAGCCACCTGCGGCCTCGAGGTCGAGACGAACGGCAGCGAGGTGGTCTCGGTCCGCGGCGACAAGGACGACGTGCTCTCGCAGGGGTTCATCTGCCCGAAGGCGTTCGGGCTCAAGCAGCTCCACGAGGATCCGGATCGTCTGACCACGCCGCTCGTGCGCCGCGACGGCGAGCTGGTCGAGGCGACCTGGGACGAGGCCTTCGAGGAGATCGACCGCCGCCTTTCGCCGATCCTCGCCGAGCACGGCAAGAACTCCGTCGCGGTCTACGTCGGCAACCCCAACGCGCACAACCTGTCCGCGCTGCTGTACGGGCCGGTCTGGCTACGCGCGCTCGGCTCGCAGAACATCTACACAGCCTCGACGGTCGACCAGATGCCCAAGCAGGTCTCCGCGGGCCTGATGTTCGGAACCATCCTGTCGGTGCCGGTGCCCGACGTCGACCGCACCGACCACCTGCTGATCCTGGGCGCGAACCCGCTGGTGTCCAACGGCAGCCTGCTCACGGCGCCCGACATGCGCGGCAAGCTGCGCGGCATCCGCGAGCGCGGCGGCAAGGTCGTGGTGATCGACCCGCGCCGCACGCGGACCGCCGAGGAGGCCGACGAGCACCACTTCATCCGCCCCGGCACCGACGCTCTGTTGCTCGCGGCCCTCGCCTGCACGCTCGTCGAGGAGGACCTGGCCGACCCCGGCGCGCTCGCCGAGCACGTCAATGGCCTCGACGAGCTGCCGGCGCTCGTGCGCGAGTTCACGGCCGAGCGGGTGGCGGGCGCCTGCGGGATCGACGCCGAGCAGATCAGGGTCATGGCGCGCGAGCTGGCCGGCGCGCCGCGCGCCGCCGTGTATGCCCGGATCGGCACCTGCACCCAGGAGTTCGGCACGCTCGCGAGCTGGCTGGTCGACGTGCTCAACGTGCTGACCGGCAACCTCGACCGCGAGGGCGGGGCCATGTTCCCGCGCGCCGCGGCGGCCCAGAAGAACTCCTCCGGCGCGGGCGGCAGCGGCAAGGGCGTGCGCTTCGGGCGCTGGCACAGCCGCGTGCGTGGGCTCGCCGAGACATACGGCGAGCTGCCCGTGGCCTGCCTCGCCGAGGAGATCGACACCCCCGGCGAAGGTCAGGTGCGCGCGCTCGTCACCGTCGCGGGCAACCCCGTCGTCTCGACTCCGAACGCCGACCGCCTCGAGGCGGCGATCGAGGGTCTCGACTTCATGCTGGCGGTAGACATCTACGTCAACGAGACCACCAGCCACGCCGACGTGATCCTGCCCGCGCCCGAGCCGCTCGAGAAGTCCCACTACGACCTGGCGCTCTACCAGCTGGCGGTACGCAACGTGGCCAACTACTCGCCGCCGGTATTCGAGCGCACGGGTCCGGCCGAGTGGGAGTCCTTCCTGCGACTCGCCGGCATCGTCACGGGCCAGGGGCCGAGCGCGGACATCGACGCGCTCGACGACCTGGTGATCGCGACTCTCATCCAGCGCGAGCTCGGCGACCCCGGGTCAAGGGTCGGCGGACGCGACCCGGCCAAGCTGCTGGAGGCGCTCGAGCCACGCCGCGGGCCCGAGCGGATGCTCGACTTCATGCTGAGGGTCGGCGCCTACGGCGACGCTTTCGGCGAGGACCCCGCCGGGCTCACGCTCGACGTGCTCGAGCAAAATCCCCACGGCGTCGACCTCGGTCCGCACAGCCCGCGGCTGCCCGACGTGCTCCGCACGCCGTCAGGCAAGGTCGAGTTGGCTCCCGAGGCGATCGTGGCCGACCTCGACCGGCTGCGGGCCGCGCTCGGGCGCGAGCGAAACGGAGGGCTGATGCTGATCGGCCGCCGCCAGCTGCGCTCGAACAACTCCTGGATGCACAACCTGCCGGCGCTCGTGAAGGGCAAGGAGCGCTGCACGCTTCACATCCACCCGGCCGACGCCTTACGGCTCGGACTCGACGACGGCGGCCGCGCCCTGGTCAGCTCGGCGGTTGGGTCGCTGGAGGCGCCGGTCGAGCTGACCGAGGCGATCATGCCCGGCGTCGTGTCCATCCCGCACGGCTGGGGCCACGGCGCGCCGGGCGTCCGCATGGGCGTGGCGAGCGAGCACGCGGGGGTCAACACCAACGTCCTGGCCGACGAGTCCCAGGTGGACCCGCTCTCGGGCAACGCGGTGCTGAACGGGATTCCGGTAGAGGTCGCGCCGGGCTAGGTGGTTGCCTGCGGGTGCTCCAAGCCCGCAGGTTCGCAGGCTTTGGTTCGCTCACGCGCCCGAGTTTTTCACTGCCACACAGCCAATAACGCGGGAGCGTGTGGCCAAGCGCGCAGGCGGATCGCGCCAGGCCTCATCCGCGCGCGGGAGGCCCAAACCCACGCCAGTCACCGAGCACGCGGGCCCGCCAAGCCGCGCTAGATGCGCTGCAGCATGCTCGAGCCGCAGCTGCGGCAGATGACGTCCGCCGTGTCCGACATCCGCGCGATCGTCGAGTGGGCGCCGCAGTTGGGGCAGCCCGAGCGCAGCTCGAAGCGGCGCATGCAGTAGACGCAGCGGTAGCGCCCTGGGAGGTTGGTGCCGCGCAGCGAGGGCTCCCCGCATGACGGGCAGGAGGGGCCCAGCTTTTGCTTGTCACCGGCAACGGACAGGGACCTACCGTAACGGCTCAACTGGCGAGCCGGCCGGAGTGGCCGCGCAGCCAGTCGGCGGCGGCCATCGGCTTCCTGCCGGCCGGCTGGACCTCGAGCAGCTCGAGTGCGCCCTGCGCGGCGCCGTAGAGGAGCTGCCCGTCGCGCGCGCTCAATCGCCCCGGGGCTACGTCGTCGACACCGGCCGCGAGGGCCGCTCGGCGCACCCCGAGCCGCTCCCCGTCCGGGAGCTCCACATGCACGCCGACGTGTGGCGTCAGCGCCCGGAGCCGCCGCTCGAGCTCGTCAGCGGAGCGGGCCGGATCCAGCAGCCGCTCGGCGGACTCGACCTTCGCGGCGTAGGTGACGCCGGTTTCGGGCTGCTCGCGGAAGGGCGGCTGGAGATCGAGCGCCTCCACGAGCAGCTCGCCTCCCAGGCCGGCCAGCCGCTTCGCGAGGCTGCCGTAGTCGTCATCGGGGCGGATTTCCTCGGCGCGCTGCAGGCACATTGGCCCGGCGTCGAGTTCGGCGATGGGGCGCATTATGGTCACGCCGGTCTCCTCGTCGCCCGCCTCGATCGCACGCTCGATCGGTGCCGCGCCACGCCAGCGCGGCAGCAGCGAGGGGTGCACGTTCAGCATGGCGTAGTCGGAGAGCAGCGGCTCCTCGATCAAGGCGCCGTAGGCGCAGATCAGGACCGCCTCGGGCTCGGCGGCCGCGATCGCCGCGCGCGCCCGCTCGCCGTTGACGTCGGCGGGCTGGACTGTCTCGATGCCGATCTTCGCGGCACGCTCGGCCACCGGCGGCGGCGCCAGGCGCCGGCCGCGGCCCCGCGGGCGGTCCGGGCGGGTGACCACCAGCACCGGGCGGTGTGGCGTCAGCGCGAGCTGCTCGAGGACGTCGACCGCGAAGTCGGACGTGCCGAGATAGACGGTCCGCACCGCTCAGCCGCCGAGAGCGACCCGCGAGGCCACCGGGTATGTGGCGCCGAACTCGACCAGCCGCTCGGCCACGGCCCGCTTTAGCGAGGGAATGTCGGGAGTCTGTGCCCGCGCTCGATCGACCGCGGCCTGGGCCACCTCAGATCCCTCCTCGGCGAGCTGCAGCAGCAGCGGCGCCTGCACGTTGGCGAGTGCGCTGATCGAGCCGGCGCCCTTGCCCTCCAGCGACTGCCTCACCAGCCTCTCCGAGCCCACGAACAACCGAAACCCGTCGTGGCCTTGCGCCACGTCGAGGTACTCGGCGTGGCGCTCCGGCGAGCCGGTCGAGTCCTTCAGCCCCGCGAGGCCCTCGCCCGCGAGGGTGTCCACCAGCTCCGGACTGAGGTCGTTGCCAGTCCGGTTCGGGAAGTTGTAGGCCAGCACCGGCGTGCCCTCCACCGAGGCGAGCACGGCGCGGTAGTGGGCGAGCAGGGCCTCGTGGTCGTGGCGGAAGAACCACGGCGTGATCGCCATGATGGCGTCGGCACCCGACCCCGCCGCCGCCCGCGCCAGCCGGGTGGTCGCCGGTGTCGAGGCCCGCCCGACGTGCGCGATCACTTCGATCCGCCCCTCGGCCGCCTGGACCGCCGACGCGACGACCGTGGCCACCTCGGACTCCTCGAGCAGCGCTCCCTCGCCGGTGGTCCCCGCGGCCACGACGCCGTGCACCCCGTCGTCCATCAGCAGGCCGAGGTGCAGGTGCAGCGCATCGAGATCGACCCAGCCGTCGTCTCCGAAGGGCGTGGTCAGGGCCGCGTGCACCAGGTAATGCGTCATACGACCACGACATGCAGCGTGCGCGGCCCGTGCACGCCCTCCACGCGGCTGAGCTCGATGTCCGAGGTGGCCGACGGGCCCGCCACGAAGGTGAGCGGGCGGCCCTCGCGGACGGCCGGGGCGAGCCGTTCGACGGCTTCCGTCACCAGGTCGACTACCTGTTCGGCGGTCACGACGCAGAGGTGGTAGTCGGGCACGAGGGTAAGCGCGCGGCGGCCCTGCCCCGCGCCGCCGTCGAGCACGATCACGCCCGTCTCGGCAATCGCCAGCGCGCACCCGGTGACGGCCCCGTCGAGGTCGTCGAGCTGCCGCGCGGTCAGGCCGTCGTCGTCGACCAGCTCGACCCCCTCCGGGCGCCATTGCGCGGGCAGCCCGTCGGGCACGACCATCCGCTTGACGCCCTGGTCGCGGCACAGGCGGGTCACGACGTCGCGCACCTCGTCCCCCGCCGCAGGGTGCACACTCGCGCGGTACTCCCCCACGCGCTCGGCGAACACGGCCACGATCTCCTCGCGCGAGCGCTCGGAGCGCTGCCGGTAGTCGCGTGGGATCTCGACGGGCGCGGGCCGGTCCGCCAGCGCATGGCGGATACGGTCGAGGACGGTCGAACGGGCATCCTCGCTCCCCCTCGGCAGCGGCCTCCAGGCGAGCGGAGCGTCCTTCCGGGGCGCGCCCACGGGGGTGGTCGCCCGGTCTCCGCGCTCGCGCCGCCACCAATCCCGGAAGGACTCCTTCGGAGGCTCGCGCAGATCGCGCGTCGCGCTCCAACCCGACAGCGGCCAGGGCAGGTGAGCGATGCGGCCCTTGCTGGCGAGCGGGCGGGCTCCCACCCGCGCGGCTGCCTGCGCCCGCTCGTAGGCTCGGCGCGACGAGAAGGCGCGGAACATCGCGTTCATCGCGACCTTCTCGGGCTTCCACGAAGGCTCGGTGTCCACCACCCGGCCGCGCAGGTGCACGAGCACCCGCGGGATGTTGATCGCGACCGGGCAGACGTCGTAGCAGGCTCCGCAGAGGCTCGAGGCATACGGCAGCGTGCGCCCCTCCTCGAGCCCCTTGAGCTGGGGGGTGAGGATCGCTCCGATCGGCCCGGGGTACACCGACTCGTACGCGTGGCCGCCGGTCCGCGAGTACACCGGGCAGACGTTGAGACAGGCAGAGCAGCGGATGCAGCGAAGCGCCTGGCGTCCGACTTGGTCGGCGAGCACGTCGGTGCGCCCGTTGTCGATAAGCACCAGGTGGAACTCCTGCGGCCCGTCGCCCGGCCGCACGCCGGTCCAGAAGGACGTGTAGGGATTCATGCGCTCCCCGGTGGACGAGCGCGGCAGCAGCTGCAGGAACACCTCCATGTCGCGCCACGAGGGCACGAGCTTCTCGATCCCCATCACGGTCACGAGCACCTCTGGGAGCGTCGTGCACATGCGCCCGTTGCCCTCGGACTCGAACACGCAGACCGTGCCCGTCTCGGCGACCGCGAAGTTGGCGCCGGAGATCCCGACCCGGGCCGACAGGAACTTCGCCCGCAGGTGCAGCCGGGCCGCCTCCGCGAGCGCCGCCGGCTCATCGGTGAGGTCGGGCAGGTCGAGCTCGCGCGCGAACAGCTCGCGGATCTCGGCGCGGTTCATGTGGATGGCCGGCACGAGGATGTGGGACTGGACGTCGTCGCCGAGCTGGATGATCAGCTCCGCCAGGTCGGTCTCCACGGCGCGCACGCCCGCCTGCGCCAGTGCTTCGTTGAGCTTGATCTCGTCGGTGGCGATCGACTTGACCTTGACCACCTCGTCCACTCCGTTGGAGCGCGCGATCTGGCAGACGATCTCGTTGGCCTCACCGGCGTCGCGCGCCCAGTGAACCTTCCCGCCGGCGGCCGCCACGGCCTCCTCCAAGCGGGCGAGTTGGTCGTCGAGCGAGGCCAGCGCGGCGTCCTTGACCGCTTGCCCTGCCAGGCGCAGCTCGCTCCAGTCGGGCACCTCCCCCACCACCGCCGCGCGCTTGGCGCGGATCGTCCCTGTGGCCTTGGCCAGGTTGCGGCGCAGCTGCGAGTCGCGCAGCGTGACGCCGGCCGCCTTTGGGAATCCGCCGCTCATTCGGCCAGGATCTCAGCCAGGTGCATGCAGCGCACGCCGGTGCGCTGGCGCGACAGGGCGCCGTCGATGTGCATCAGGCACGAGTTGTCGCCGGCGCAGACGATCTCCGCGCCCGTGTCGAGCACGGCGCGCACCTTGTCGGCCAGCATCGCCGACGAAACCTCGGCGTTCTTGACGGCGAAGGTTCCGCCAAACCCGCAGCACTCGTCGGACTGCGGCAGCTCCACCAGCTCGATCCCGCTCACGGCCCGCAGCAGGCGCAGCGGCCGGTCGCCCACGCCGAGCTCGCGCAGCGAGTGGCACGTGGGGTGGAACGTCACGCGGTGCGGGAAGTGGGCCCCCACGTCCTCGACGCCCAGCCGGTCCACGATCAGCTCGCTCAGCTCGTAGACCGGCGGGGCGTCCTCGCCGGCGAGCTGGTGGCGCAGCATCCCGGCGCACGACGCCGAGGGCGTGACCACCATCTCGGCATCCCCGAAGACCCGCGCGAACCGCCGCGCCAGGGCGGCGCCTTCGCGCGCGTAGCCCGAATTCATGTGCATCTGGCCGCAGCAGGTCTGCTCGAGCGGGAAGTCCACCTCGCACCCGAGCCGCTCGAGCAGGCGCACGACGGCGCGACCCGTTTGGGGGAACAGGGTGTCGTTGAAGCAGGTGACAAAGAGGCTGATGCGCACGCTCGGGTTACCGCTTCCGGTTTCTCCACCGGCTCAACGGGGCAAACCCCCCGCAGCGACGACGGAAAAGGGAGAGACGGCGTGTATACACAGCAGTTCGATCCGGTTTCTGACTCACTCGGGCTCAGCTCGATCTTTGCAGTGCTGCCGGTGCTGGCGCTGTTCATCCTCCTCGGCGGCCTCAAGATGGCCGCGCAGTGGGCCGCCTTGATCGCGCTCGGCGTAGCCATGCTCGTCGCGATGATCGTTTATGGGATGCCGGTCGACCAGACCGCCCTGTCGGCCAGCCAGGGCGCGGTCTTCGGCCTGTTTCCGATCATGTGGATCGTCGTGACGGCGATCTGGATCTACAACATGACCGTCGAAACGGGGTACTTCGCCGTCCTGAGGCGCTCGTTCGGGGCCATCTCGAACGACCAGCGCGTGCAGGCCGTCATCATCGCCTTCTGCTTCGGCGCGCTGCTGGAGGCGCTCGCCGGCTTCGGCACCCCGGTCGCTATCACCGCCGTGATGCTGATCGCGCTCGGCTTCAAGCCGATCAAGGCCGCCTCGGTCGCCCTGGTCGCCAACACCGCTCCGGTGGCGTTCGGCGCGATCGCCATTCCGATCGTCACGTTGGCCGAGATCACCGGGCTCCCCAAGGAGGACCTCGGCGCGATGGTTGGGCGCCAGACGCCGTTCCTGGCACTCGTGGTTCCGCTCATCCTGATCGGCATGGTCGACGGCGCGCGCGGCATCCGCCAGACCTGGCCCGTGGCGGTGGTGGGCGGCCTCGTCTTCGCGGTCGCGCAGTACCTGACCTCGAACTTCATCTCGGTCGAGCTGACCGACATCGTCGCCGCGCTCGCCTCCACGATGGCGCTGGTGTTGCTGCTGCGCGTCTGGAAGCCCTCGGAGCCGCTGCTCGGCGAGGATGCGCCGGAGGGCGGGCGCTTCTCCCGGCCCGCCGTGGCGGGCGCGGACACCCACGACCCAGTGCTGGAAGCCGAGGTGGCGCGCCGCGACGACACCAAGAAGGATCCGCCTGCGGACGTGCTGCGGGCCTACTCGCCCTACCTGATCATCATCGCCGTCTTCTCGATCGCCCAGATTCCCGCGGTCAAGGACGCGCTCGCCGAGTCGCCCTGGACCACCACGTTCCAGTGGCCGGGTCTCGACGTCCAGAGCCCGGACGGCGAGCCGCTCAGCTCGCTGACCTACAACTTCAACTGGCTGCCGGCGGCCGGCACCCTGCTGCTGATCTCCGGCCTCTTGACCATGGCGGTTCTTCGGGTTTCGCCGTCAAGGTCGATCAAGGTGTTCGGTGCCTCGCTCGACCAGCTCAAGTGGGCGATCCTGACCGTGGCGTCCGTCCTGGCGCTGGCCTACGTCATGAACCAGTCCGGCCAGACAATCACGCTCGGCTCGTGGGCAGCGGGAGCCGGCGACTTCTTCGCCTTCCTGTCGCCGCTGATCGGCTGGCTGGGCGTGGCCGTGACGGGATCGGACACGTCATCGAACGCGCTCTTCGGCGCGCTTCAGGTGACGGCCGCAAACGACGCGGGGATGTCTCCGACGCTGCTTGCCGCCGCGAACAGCTCGGGCGGCGTCCTCGGCAAGATGGTCTCGCCGCAGAACCTGGCGATCGGAGCCGCGGCCGTGGGCCTGGCGGGCCAGGAGGGCGACCTGTTCCGTAAGGTGCTCGGGTGGAGCATCGCGCTCGTTCTCATCATGTGCGTCCTCGTCTATCTGCAGTCCACGCCGGTCCTCGAGTGGATGGTGGTGAAGTAGCCGCCACCGTCGACCTGGCTCCGCTCGTCGGCGAGTTGCGCGCCGCTCTCGGCGGCGAGCACGTGATCACGCACGATCACCAGCTGCGCACATACGAATCCGACGGCCTGCTCCAGTACGCGGTGACGCCCGGGGCGGTGGTGCTGCCCGGGTCGACCGAGCAGGTGCAGGCCGCGGTTCGCGCCTGCGACCGCGCCGGCGTGCCCTTCGTGGCGCGCGGCGCGGGCTCCGGGCTCTCGGGCGGCGCGCTGCCCGTTGAGGACGGCGTGCTGATCTCGCTCAGCCGAATGCGCCGAATCCTCGAGGTCGACCTCGACAACCAGCGCGTGCTCGCCGAGCCGGGCGTGACGAACATCGCGGTGTCCCAGGCGGTCGGACCCGACCACTTCTACCCGCCCGACCCCTCCTCGCAGATCGTCTGCACGATCGGCGGCAACGTCGCCGAGAACTCGGGCGGCGCGCATTGCTTCAAGTACGGCTTCACCACCAACTACGTGACCGGCCTCGAGCTCGTGCTCCCCGACGGCGAGCTCGCCTGGCTGGGGGGCAAGGAGCTCGACCCGCCCGGCCTCGACCTGCTCGGCACCTTCGTCGGCTCTGAGGGGACGCTCGGCATCGCGACCAAGATCTGGCTGCGGATCGTGCCCAAGCCGGAGTCGGTGCGCACGCTCGTGGCCTTCTTCGGGTCGACTGTCGAGGCCGGCGAGGTGGTCTCCGCGATCGTGTCGGCGGGCATGATCCCGGGCGCGATCGAGATGATGGACAACCTCTCGATCCGGGCGGCCGAAGGCGCCACCGGCGCCGGCTATCCGGTCGATGCCGGCGCGGCGCTCGTGGTCGAGCTCGACGGCTCCGAGGCGGAATGCGAGGCGCGCTTCGACGAGGTGGTCGAAATCTGCGAGCGCGCCGGAGCCGACTCGATTCGCGTGGCGAAGGACGAGACCGAGCGCGAGCTGATCTGGAAGACGCGCAAGGCAGCCTTCGCGGCGATGGGCCGGATCGCCCCCAACTACTACGTGCAGGACTCGGTCATTCCGCGGACGCGGCTGGTGGAGGTGCTCGGGCGCATCGAGGAACTGGCACGCGAGTACGACATGCAGGTGGCAAACGTTTTCCACGCCGGCGACGGGAACCTGCATCCGCTCGTCTGTTACGACGGGTCGGTGCCCGGGGAGGCCGAGCGCGCCGAGGAGTGTGCGGGGATGATCGTCAAGGCGTGCGTGGAGGCGGGCGGCTCGATCACGGGCGAGCACGGCGTGGGCGTGGACAAGAAGCGCTACATGCCCGACCAGTTCTCAGACGCGGACCTCGGCGCGTTCCAGCGCCTGCGCTGCGCGTTCGATCCCGACCAGCGCGCCAACCCCGGCAAGGTGATGCCGACTCCGCGCCTGTGCGGCGAGGTCCCCGGCGAGTATCGCCGCCATCCGCTCGAGGAGGCCGGGTTGGCGGAGCGCTTCTGATGGAGGCGCAGACCGCCCGGCGCAGCGCACCGTCGTCGGCCGAGGAGGTGGCGCAGGAGCTGCGCGCCGCCGACGAGGCCGGCGAGAGCGTGCGGGTCCACGGCGCCGGGACCAAGCTGGCCTGGGCGGCCCCTGCGGATCCGTCGCTCGAGCTCTCCTGCGCGGGCCTCGATCGCATCCTCGAACACAACGCAGGCGACCTCACCGCGACCCTCCAGGCGGGCGTGCCGCTGGCCCGCGCCCAGGAGGCGTTCGCCGAGGAGGATCAGATGCTGTCCCTCGACCCGCCCGGCGCGGACGCCACCGTCGGCGGAGTGGTGGCGGCAAACGACTCGGGGCCCCTGCGGGCGCGCTACGGCGGGGTGCGGGACCTTGTCGTCGGCATGCGGATCGCGCTGGCCGACGGCACGATCGCAAAGAGCGGCGGGAAGGTGATCAAGAACGTCGCGGGCTACGACCTGGCGAAGCTCTTCGCCGGCTCGTTCGGCACCCTCGGCGCGATCCTCGAGGTGTCGGTGCGCCTTCATCCCCTCTCCCCCGCGACCGCAACGGCGCTCGGCCACTCGTCCGACCCGGGCGTCCTCAGCCGTGGGGCGCGAGCGCTTTCGCACGCGCGGCTGGAGCAGCTCGGCCTCGACGTCCACTGGGCTCAGGGCGAGGGCACGGTGCTGTCGCGTTTCGGCGGCGCCGCAGCGCTCCCGCAGGCCGAGGCGGCAGAGCGCGTCCTGCGCGAGGCGGGCCTGGAGGCGGAGCTGCGCGAGGACGACCAAGGGCTCTGGGAGGCACAGCGGGAGGGCCAGCGCTCGCCCGTCGGGCTGGCCGTTAGGGTCTCGGCGCTGCAGACCGACCTGGAGCCGCTGCTGCGGGTCGCCGATCGCCACGGCGCCACGTTGGTGGGGCGGGCGGCTCTCGGCCTGCACTGGGTGCGCCTCGACGACGGCCCGGCCGAGGACCTCGTCGGCGAGCTGCGCCGGTCGTTCGTGACAGCGGTGCTCGACCGCCCCGCCGGCCTGGAGCTCGCGCGCGACGGCCGGCTGGACCCGGGCGCGGCGACGCTGGTGCGCCGGGTCAAAGAGCGCTTCGACCCAAAGGGGACGCTGGTCTAATGGCAACCGAGCGGATCGCCTGGGACGACATGCGGGCCCCGCAGCTCGAGCTGATCGACGACTGCGTCCACTGCGGCTTCTGCCTGCCGACCTGCCCGACCTACGTGCTCTGGGGCGAGGAGATGGATTCGCCGCGCGGGCGGATCGTGCTCATGAAGCAGGGCCACGAGGAGATCTCCGCGCCGCTCGTGGGCCATCTCGACAACTGCCTCGGCTGCATGGCCTGCGTGACCGCCTGCCCGAGCGGCGTGCAGTACGACAAGCTGCTCGAGGACGCCCGCGCGCAGGTGGAGCGCAACTTCGAGCGCCCACCGCTCGACAGTGCCCACCGGCGGCTCATCTTTGAGCTGTTCACGCGGCCCGGGCGGATGCGCGCGTTGGCGCCCGGTGCGGCGCTGGCGCACCGGCTGGGCCTGCCGCGACTGGCGCGCCGCCCGCGCGTGCGGAGGGCCGTTCCCAAGCTCGCCGCGATGATCTCGATGACCCCGGATGCCCCGGCCAAGCGGGCGCTTGGACGGCTGCCCGAGCGCTTCGAGGCGCAGGGCGAGAAGCGCGGGACGGTCGCGCTCCTCCAGGGCTGCGTGCAGCGCGTGTTCTTCGCTCACGTAAACGAGGCCACGGCACGCGTGCTGGGCGCCGAGGGCTTCGAGGTCCACGTGCCGCGCCTGCCGCGCTGCTGCGGCGCCCTGCCGCTGCACGCCGGCGCCGACCCCCAGGCGCGACAGCTCGCAAAGGAGACGATCGAGGCGCTCGAGGAGTATGAGACCGTGGTCGTCAACGCGGCCGGCTGCGGGTCGGCGATGAAGGACTACGGACACGTGCTGCGCGACGAGCCCGACTGGGCCGAGCGGGCCGAGCGCTTCGCGGCGAAGGTGAAGGACGCGACCGAGCTGTTGGCGGGCCTCGAGCCGCGCGCGCCGCGCACGCCCGTGGCGATGAAGGTCGCCTACCACGACGCGTGCCACCTCGCGCACGCGCAGAAGGTGCGGGCGCAGCCGCGCGAGCTGCTCGCCACGATTCCCGGCCTCGAGCTCGTCGAGCCGCGCGAGTGGGAACTGTGCTGCGGCTCGGCCGGGGTCTACAACCTGGTCAAGCCGGAGCCTGCGGCCGAACTGGGCGAGCGAAAGGCGCGCAACCTGCTCGACACCGGCGCCGAGGCAGTGGCAGCCGCCAACCCGGGCTGCGCGCTGCAGATCACCGCGCACACCGAGCGTCTGGGCCGAGCCCTGCCGGTGCTGCATCCGATGGAGCTCCTGGCCCGCTCGATCGGCTAGGGGGTCGACCCCCTACGGCAGCGCCCACTCGTGCACGGGCTCGTTGGCGTGCATGAGCTCGCGGTAGAGCACCGTCATGCGGCGCAGAGCCTCGAGGCGGTCGAGCTTCTGGTCCTCGTAGAAGCGGTGGTACGCGCCGGCTTGCCAGGACGCACCGTTCTGCATGGTCACGCAGCGCCGCTCGATGATGCCCAGCAGGCGGTCGCGGTCGGCGGCGTCGATGCCCGCGCTCTCGAGCCCCTCGTACGCCGCCGGCAGCAGGCGCCGCAGCACGAGCTCGGTTGCCGGGACCTCACCGACGCCGGGCCAGTAGAGGCGAGCGTCGATCCCCTCGCGTGCTCCTGCGTGGAAGTTGTCCTCGGCCGCGGAGAACGACATCTGCGTCCACAGCGGGCGCTCGTCGGCCACGAGCGTGCGGATCAGCCCGTAGTAGAAGGCCGCGTTGGCGCAGATGTCGACCACCGACGGCCCGGCTGGAAGCAGCCGGTTCTCCACTCGCAGGTGCGGACGGCCGCGGACGACGTCGTAGATCGGCCGGTTCCAGCGGTAGATCGTCCCGTTGTGGAGGCGCAACTCGGCAAGCGATGGCGTGTCGCCGCGCTCGAGCGTGCTGACGGGATCCTCCTCGTCGCACACCGGCAGCAGCGCAGGGAAGTAGCGGACGTTCTCCTCGAAGAGGTCGAAGATCGAGGTGATCCAGCCCTCGCCGAACCACACCCGCGGGCGCACCCCCTGCGCCTTGAGCTCCTCGGGCCGAGTGTCCGTGGCCTGCTCGAACAGCGCGATGCGCGTCTCGCGCCAGAGCTCCTTGCCGAAGAAGAACGGCGAGTTGGCCGCGACCGCCACCTGCGCGCCGGCGATGACCTGGGCAGCGTTCCAATGTTCGGCAAACGCGTCCGGCTCGACCAGCTGGTGGAGCTGCACGCTCGTACAGGCCGCCTCGGGGGCGATCGTGTCGGCGAAGGTGGAGAGCCGCTCGGCGCCGGTGATCGAGATCTCCAGATCCTCTCCGCGAGCGGCGAAGATCTGCTCGTTCAAGAGCTCATAGCGCGGGTTCTCGCTGAAACTGTCCGCGGTCAGGTGAGCCTCGCGGATCGTCGGCAGGATCCCGATCATCACCATGTGCGCCCCCACCGTGCGCGCGTTCTCCTCGGCGCAGTTGAGGCTGCTGCGAACCGACTCCTCGAGCTCCGAGAACATCGCGCCCTCGAGCATCCGCGGCGGGATGTTGATCTCGACGTTGAACTGGCCGAGCTCGGTCTGGAAGTCCGCGTCGGCGATGGCCTCGAGCGCCCGGGCGTTGACCATCGCCGGGTCGCCGGCGTCGGTGGTCAGGTTGAGCTCGATCTCGAGGCCGACCGACCGGCGCTCGGCGTCGAAACGCGCCTCGCTGAGCATTCGAGCGAAGACGTCAAGGCAGGTGCGCACCTTCTGGCGGTAACGCTGCCTGTCCTCGCGCGAGAAGTCGGTCGCGGTGACTTCCTGTCCCACGCGCTAAGTGTTCCACGCCCCGCCCATGGGGGCATGGCGGGCTCGCGAGGCTATCGATCATCTAGCCTCGACGGCTCATGTCGAGTCAGTACATCTTCACCATGTACAAGCTGTCGCGCGTCCATCCGCCCGACAAGAAGGTGCTCGAGGACATCTCCCTTTCGTTCCTGCCGGGGGCGAAGATCGGGGTCCTGGGCGCCAACGGCGCCGGCAAGTCAACGCTGCTGCGGATCATGGCCGGCCAGGACACCGAATATCGCGGCGATGCCCAGCTCGCGCCGGGCGCCACCGTCGGCCTCTTGGAGCAGGAGCCGCAGCTCGACCCGGACAAGGACGTCCGCGGCAACGTCGAGGACGGCGTTCGCGAGCTGCGCGACCTGCTCGACCGCTTCAACGAGCTGGCCGCCAACTACTCCGAGGAGACCGCCGGCGAGTTCTCGCGGATGCAGGACAGGATCGACGCCGCCGACGCCTGGAACCTCGACACCACCCTCGACGTGGCGATGGACGCGCTGCGCCTGCCGCCCGGCGATGCAGACGTAACCTCGCTGTCCGGCGGCGAGCGCCGCCGCGTCGCCCTCTGCCGGCTGCTGCTGGCGGCGCCCGACCTGCTGCTCCTGGACGAGCCCACCAACCACCTGGACGCCGAGTCGGTGGCCTGGCTCGAGCGACACCTCGAGGACTACAAGGGCACGGTCGTCGCCGTCACCCACGACCGCTACTTCCTCGACAACGTCGCCGGCTGGATCCTCGAGCTCGACCGTGGCCGCGGCCTGCCGTTCAAGGGCAATTACTCCGCGTGGCTCGACCAAAAACGCGCGCGGCTCGAGGTCGAGGAGCGCCAGGAGTCCGCTCGCCGGCGCACGATCGCCCGCGAGCTGGAGTGGGTGCGCGAGTCGCCCAAGGGGCGGCGCACCAAGGCGCGCGCGAGGCTCAACCGCTATGAGGCGCTGCTGGCCGAGGAGCAAAACGTCAAGCTCGACCAGGTGCAGATCCACATCCCGGCCGGGCCGCGGCTCGGCAGTCTCGTGCTCGAGACAGAGGACCTGCGCAAGGGCTTCGGCGACCGTCTGCTGATCGAGGATCTCTCCTTCTCGCTGCCGCCCGCCGGGATCGTGGGCGTGATCGGCCCCAACGGCGCCGGCAAGACGACGCTCTTTCGCATGATCGTCGGCGACGAGGAGCCCGACTCAGGCGCGCTGCGGCTGGGCGAGTCCGTGGAGCTCGCCTACGTCGACCAGTCGCGCGACGCCCTCGACGCCGACAAGTCGGTCTGGGAGGAGATCTCCGGTGGCTACGAACAGATCAAGGTGGGCGAGCGCGAGATGAACTCGCGCGCCTACACCTCCGGGTTCAACTTCAAGGGCGCGGATCAGCAGCGCAAGGTGGGGGCGCTGTCCGGCGGTGAGCGCAACCGCCTGCACCTGGCCAAGCTCCTGCGCCGCGGCGGGAACCTGTTGCTGCTCGACGAGCCCACCAACGATCTCGACGTCGACACGCTGCGCGCGCTCGAGGAGGCGCTGCTCTCGTTCGCGGGCTGCGCGGTGATCATCTCGCACGACCGCTGGTTCCTCGATCGCGTGGCCACACACGTGCTCGCGTTCGAGGGCGATTCGCAGGTCGTCTGGTTCGAGGGCAACTTCGAGGCTTACGAGGAGCATCGCCGGGGAAGGTTGGGCGCTGAGGCCGATCGGCCGCACCGGATCACCTACAAGAGGCTGACGAGGACCGCATGACCGCACCGCTACAGATCGATGCCCCGCTCCACGCGCGCTACGACGAGGTGCTGACCGAAGACGCGCTCGCCCTGGTCGGGCGACTGCACGAGGAGCTCGACCCGCGACGTGTCGAGCTGCTGCGCGCACGCGAGGAGCGCCAGGCCGCGCTCGACGCGGGCGAGAAGCTCTCGTTCGTCGGTGCGCCCGAGGACTTCACGATCGCCCCCGTCCCCGCCGCATTGGCCGACCGCCGCGTGGAGATCACCGGGCCGACCACGCGCAAGATGGTCATCAACGCGCTCAACTCGGGTGCGCGCGGCTTCATGGCGGACTTCGAGGACTCGAACTCGCCGTACTGGTCGAACATGATCGGCGGACAGGTCAACCTCGCCGACGCCGCGCGCGGCTCCATGGAGCACGAGGAGAAGGGCAAGCAGTATCTCCTGGAGGACGAGCACGCGGTGCTGCTGGTGCGCCCGCGCGGCCTGCACCTCCCCGAGCGCCACCTGGCGGTCAACGGCGGCCACCTCGCGGGCGCGTTCGTGGACTTCGGCCTCTATGTGCACCGCAACGCCGAGGCGCTGCTCGAACGCGGCGCCGGGCCGTACTTCTATATCCCGAAGCTCGAGTCCCACCGCGAGGCGGCGCTATGGCACGACGCCTTCGTCATCGCCGAGGAGACCCTCGGCCTCGACCGCGGCACGATCAAGGCCACCGTCCTGATCGAGACGATCCCCGCCGCGTTCGAGATGGACGCGATTCTCTACGAGCTGCGCGACCATGCCGCGGGCCTCAACGCAGGGCGCTGGGACTACATCTTCTCGATGATCAAGCGCTTTCGGTCGCGTCCGGAGTTCGTGATGCCGGATCGTGCCGACGTGACGATGACCGTGCCGTTCATGCACGCATACTCGGAGCTGCTCGTAAAGACCTGCCATGCCCGCGGCGCGCACGCGATGGGCGGCATGTCCGCGGTGATCCCGAGCCGTACCGACGAGGAGGCAAACCGCAAGGCCTTCGAGGCCGTGCGCGCGGACAAGGAGCGCGAGGCGGGAGCCGGCTTCGACGGCACCTGGGTCGCCCATCCCGATTCCGTTGAGGTCGCCACGGAGGCGTTCGACGCGGTGCTCGGCGACCGGCCGAACCAGGTGGAGAAGCTGCGCGACGACGTCTCGGTCGAGGCCGACGACCTCCTGTCGGTGGCCCAGACGCCGGGCGAGGTGACCGAGACGGGCCTGCGCTCGAACGTCAACATCGGGATCCAGTACATCTCGTCGTGGCTGCGCGGCAACGGTGCGGCCGGCATCTACGGGCTGATGGAGGACGCCGCGACCGCGGAGATCTCGCGGGCCCAGATCTGGCAGTGGATCAAGCACGGCGAGGTGCTCGACGACGGTCGCCCGGTTACGGCGGACCTGGTCCGCACGCTCGCCGGCGAGGAGCTCGACAAGATCCGCCGCGAGATCGGCGACGACGAGTGGTTCGAGCGCGAAGGCCGCCCGGACCTGTCGCGCTCGCTGTTCGAACGAGTCGCGCTGAGCGGCGACGAGTTCGTGGAGTTCCTGACGCTGCCGGCCTACGAGGAGCTCCTGAAGCTCGAGGGCTGAGCGGAGGCGGCTCGCACTCGCCGCATAGGATCGCCATCGCAATGACGCCGGACTCGCGATCCGAGGTGCTGTGCGCGGGCATCGTGGTGGCCGACGCGATCGCTTCGCCCGTGGACGAGGTGCCCGAGCCGGGGCGCCTCGCGCTGGTGGACTCGGTCGAGCTCCACACCGGGGGCTGCGCCCTGTCGACGGCCTCTGCGCTCGCGCGACTCGGCGTTCCCACCGCCCTGAGCGGGTGCGTGGGAGACGACCTGTTCGGCGGCGTTCTCGCCCGCCAGGCCTCCGCGCGCGGGATCGACACCACTGGGCTGCGGGTGAGCGACGAGCTGACGAGCGCCTCGGTGGTCCTCGACGCGAGCGACGGCGAGCGGACCTTCCTGCACAACCCAGGTGCGAGCGCGGCGCTGACCGCGCACGATGTCGAGCGCGCGCTCGAGGCGTGCGGTGCCCGCTGGCTTCACATCGGTGGCGCGCTCGTGCTGCCCAGCCTCGACGGCGAGCCGCTGGCCGAGCTCCTGAGTGCGGCCCGGGGCCTCGGCGTGGGCACCAGCCTCGACCCGGTCTTCGACGCCACCGGGAGCTGGGAGCGCCTGCACCCCTGTCTGCCGCACCTCGATGCCATTTGCCCGAACATCACCGAGGCACGTGGAATCACCGGCCAGCGCTCCGCTGAGGACTGCGCGGCGTGGCTGCGCGACCAGGGAGTCGACAAGGTGGCCATCAAGATGGGGCGAGACGGCGCGTACGCGCTCGACGCGCAGACGGGCCGGCACGTGCCTCCCTTCGTGGTGACCGCCAGGGACGAGACCGGCGCGGGAGATGCCTTCGCCGCCGGCCTGATCTGCGGGCTGCTGCGAGGGTGGCCGCTCGTCAGGGCGGTGCGGCTGGGAAACGCAGTCGGCGCGCTCTCCACCACCGGCATCGGCGCCAGCACCGCCCTGCCCGACCTCGAGGAGGCCCTAGCGCTATGACCGCGACCGCCCGGATGAACCGTCTCTTCGCCGCCGACGGCCGCTGTTTCGACGTAGCCGTCGACCACGGGTTCTTCGGCGAGCCGCGGTTTCTCGCCGGCATCGAGGACCTGGACGCCGCGCTCGACGTGCTGGTCGAAGCCGCGCCGGACGCCATCCAGCTCTCGCCCGGCAGTGCCCGGCTGCTTCAGGCTCGTCCCGGCCCCAAGCCGGCGCTCGTCATGCGCACCGACGTCGCGAACGTCTACGGCCCGGACGTCGACGCCGGCGCCCTCTACTTCTCCGAGCTAGTGGCTGATGCGGTCGAGCAGGCGCTGCGCCTCGACGCCGCGTGCGCCGTGGTCAACCTGCTCTGGATCGACGGGCGTCCCGACCTGCACCGGCAATGCCTGCGCAATGTCGCCGCGCTCAAGGCGCGCTGCGAGCCGGCCGGGATGCCCCTGATGGTCGAGCCGCTCGCCATGCGCCCCGGCGAGGCGGGCTACGGGGTCAACGGCGATGCCGAGCGCATCCGCGCGATCGTGCGCCAGGCCGTTGAGCTGGGGGCCGACATCATCAAGTCCGATCCGACCGATGACCTGGGCGACTACCCCAGCGTGATCGAGGTCGCCGGCGGCATCCCGTTGCTGGTTCGCGGCGGTGGCCGGGCGTCCGACGAGGAGGTCCTGCGCCGGACCGGGGCCGTGATCGAGGCGGGGGCGGCGGGGATCGTCTACGGGCGCAACGTGATCCAGCACGAGCGCCCGCGCGAGATGACCGGCGCGCTCATGGGCATGGTGCACGACGGCCTCTCCGCCGAGGACGCGCTCGCGCGGCTGCATGGCTGAGCGCATCGTCAACCTCGGGCTGATCGGCGGCGGGCTGATGGGCCGCGAGCTGGCCAGCGCCGCGGCGCGCTGGGTGCACCTCGGCGACACGGGGGTCAGACCCCGGCTTGTCCACGTGTGCGATGTCTCGCCCGCGGCGCTGGCCTGGTACGAGCGCCTCGCCGATGCCCCGCGACGCAGCTCGGACTGGCGCGCCGTGCTCGACGACCCCGAGGTCGACGCTGTCTACATCGCCGTGCCGCACAACCTCCACGCCGAGCTCTACCAGGCCGCGCTGGACGCCGGCAAGCACCTGCTGGGCGAGAAGCCGTTCGGCATCGACCTCGACGCCAACGACACGATCATGCACGCGATCGCGGCGCACCCCGACCTACTGGTGCGCTGCTCATCGGAGATGCCATTCTTCCCCGGTGGGCAGGAGGTCTGGCGCTGGCTCTCGGCGGGGCGCTTCGGGCGGCCGATCGAGGTGCGCTCGCTCTTCCTGCACTCAAGCGACCTCGATCCCGAAAAGCCGATCAACTGGAAGCGCCGCGCGCAGACCAATGGCGCATACGGCTGCCTCGGCGACCTCGGGATGCACGCACTGCACCTGCCGCTGCGAGCGGGCTGGGCGCCGCTCAACGTGCACGCCGTGCTCGGCGACATCGTCACCGAGCGCCCCGACGCCGACGGCAACCTCGTGCCGTGTGACACCCCCGACAACGCGATCCTGCTGTGCCGCGCCGAGCACGAGGGCGACGAGTTCGCCCTGCGCATCGAGACCAAGCGGATCGCACCGGGCCACGGCAACACCTGGACTATCGAGATCGACGGCACCGCGGGCTCGATCGCCTTCACCACCAAGCACCCGAAGACGCTGCGTACGATGCGCTACTCGCCCGGCGCGCGGCAGTCGTGGGAGCTGACGGACCTCGGGTCGCAGTCGGCTTACCCGAGCATCACAGGGGCGATCTTCGAGTTCGGCTTCTCCGACGCGATCCAGCAGATGTGGGCGGCCTTCCTCGACGAGCTGGCCCACGGCAAAGAGGGGATGCGCCAGCCCTTCGGTTGCGTGACGCCCGGCGAGGCCGCGTTCACCCATGACCTGTTCACGGCGGCCCTGAGGGCGAACGCCGAGCGCACCGTCGAGCGAGTCGAGCGGCGCTACCCCCTGTAGCTGCCGCTAGGCGGCCTCTTCGCGCTGGCGTTCTGCCTCGCGCAGCTCGCGAAGGGCGCGCTTGCGCTCGTCGCGGGTGGTCCGGTCGAGCATCAGCACGCCGTCCAGGTGGTCCATCTCGTGCTGGATCACGCGTGCCTCCAGGCCGGAAGCCTCGACGAGGCGCCGCTCGCCCTGCTCGTCCTGCGCGCGTACGCGCACGTGCACGGGGCGCTCCACGTCGACGGCCACGCCGGGGATCGAGAGGCAGCCCTCCTCCCCGGGCTCGAGGTCGTCGCTGGCCCATTCGAGCTCGGGGTTGGCGAGCGCTACCAGCGGGGCATCGGGCCCGACGCGGTAGATGAGCAGCCGTTGTGAGATGCCCAGCTGCGGCGCCGCCAGGCCGATCCCGATGGCGTCCGACATGATGCCGGCCATCCGGCTGACCTGCGTGCGCAGCGAGTCGTCGAAGCGGTCGACAGGCGTGGCGCTCGACTTCAGAACCGGGTCGCCGAGCTTGCGGATGAAAGACATCGCGGCGGCGCGGCGCGCCTCCAGCTCGGGATCGAGCGGGGGAGCCTCCGGCTCCTCGAGCGGCTCGACCTCTTCAATGTCCTCGCCCATCGCGGCGAGTTTATCTAGATGATTGGCTCCGAATCCGTGTGCTTCGGGCGACGACCCGGGCATCGAGTCCACGCTCCCGAGTTTTTCGCTGCTCCACAGAGTCAATCGCGGGAGCGTGGTCCATGGGGCCGATCGACCGAGACCCCTACTGGGGGTCCACGTCCACCGCAAACGACGCGGAGGTGTGGGCGCGGTCGCCCGCCACCCGCTCCACCGCGTCGCGAACGGCGGCTATCGCCGGGGCGCGTTCGCGCGAGCGGATCACGAGCTGGGAGCGGTGGCGACCCTGGCGGCGAAAGAGCGGCGCCGGGCCGAGCACCGGCACGCCGGCGGCCTCGACCGCCGCTCGCACGGCCTCCGCCGCGGCGAGATCGGGGCCTGCCTGGGTCGCCGAGCAGACGACCCGGATCAGGTGCCCGTAGGGCGGGTAGGCGAAGGCCTCCCGGCGCGGCAGCTCGCCGGCGATGAACCCCGAGGAGTCGTGCGCGGCCGCGTGTCGCAACGCGCGCGCATCCGGCTCGAGCGCCTGCACGATCACCCGTCCGCCGCGCTCGCCGCGCCCGCTGCGGCCGGCGAGCTGGGCCACGAGCGCGAAGGTGCGCTCCTCGGCGCGGAAGTCGGGGAAGCGCAGCGTGGCGTCGGCGTCGAGCACCACGCCGAGCGTGACGTCGGGAAAGTCGTGGCCCTTGGCCACCATCTGCGTTCCGACGAGCACTCCGGCCTCGGCCTCGTCGAAGCGGCGCAGCACCGTCGCGATCCCGCCCGCGGCCGCGACATCCGAGTCGAGCCGGAACACGGGCAGCGGCGCCACGAGCGCCTCCAGCTCGCCCTCGAGCTGCTCGGTGCCCGCTCCGTGGCGCGCCACCGACACCGATTCGCAGTCGGGACAACCGGCGGGCGCTCGCTCGCGGTGGCCGCAGTGGTGGCAGGCGACCTCGCCCGCGGCCTGGTGGAAGACGAGCGTGACGTCGCAGTTGGGGCACTCCCAGACGCGCCCGCACAGCCGGCACGAGAGAAAGTTCGACCAGCCGCGCCTATTCAGTAGGACGATCGCCTTCTCGGAGCGCCGGCGCACCCCGTCGAGCTCCTGGCGCGTGCGCTCGTGAAGCGGCCCCGCGGTACCCGTCATCGAGACGATCTCGACCGGCGGCAAGCGCCGGCCGTCCACCCGCGTCGCGAGCTCGAGACGCTCGTAGCGCAGGAGGCTCTCCGGCCGCGGCGTGGCACTGCCGGCCACGAGCACGGCGCCCTCCTTGGCGGCCCGGTGCTCGGCCACCACGCGGGCGTCGTAGCGCGGATCGCCCTCCTGCTTGTAGGAGCCGTCGTGCTCCTCGTCGACCACGATCAGCCCAAGCTCGGCGACCGGGGCGAACACGGCCGAGCGCGGCCCCACGCACACCCGCGCTTCGCCGCGGCGCAGGCGCCACCACTCGTCGTACCGCTCGCGCGGCGAGAGGCGCGAGTGCATCACGGCCACCGCGTCCCCGAAGCGCTCGACAAAGCGGCCCGCGGTCTGGGGCGTCAGAGCGATCTCGGGGACCAGCACGATCGCCGAGCGTCCGCGCTCGAGCGCCGCGGCCACCGCCCGCAGGTAGACCTCGGTCTTGCCGCTGCCGGTCACGCCGTGCAGCAGCAGGGGGGCGGAGGGCGCGCCGAGGCGCCCGACGATCTCATCGAGAGCGCCCGCCTGGCCGTCCGTGAGCTCGACCGGGCCAATGCGAGCACCCACGCCCGCCACGCGCGGGCGGCGCGGAGGCTCGGCTGCGTTCTCGAGCCGCACGAGGCCGCGCCGCTCGAGGCTGCGCAGCGTGGAGTGGTCCGCTCCGGCGCGCCGGGCGACGGCTGTGACGGCGGCTGCGCCGCCGGCCAGCGCGTCGAGCACGGCCTGCTGGCGATGGCCGAGCCGGTGCTCGGAACCGGCCCGGGCGCGCCCCTCGTCGGTGAGCGCGGCGCGCAGCGAGCGGCGCGGGCGCAGCGGCCGGCCGGAGCCGGTGCCCGTGCCCGGCGGCAGCACCAGCGCGAGGCCGCGCGCGGGAGTCGAGACGTACTCCCGCGCCACCCACAGGCCGAGGCGAACGAGCGACTCGGGCACGTCGGCTTCGAGCGCGGACAGCGGCTCGGCCAGGCGCTCGGGCGCGAGCTCGCTCTCGTCGGCGAGGTCGACCACCACGCCGAGCAGGCGCTGCCGGCCGAACGGCACCACGAGCATGCTCCCCACCCCGACGCCCTCCAGCGCGCCCGACAGCAGGTAGTCGAACGGACCACGCAGGGCACGCGCAGGGGTCAGCGGCTCGACCTTCGCGATCACGTCTCGAAACTACGGCGCAAGCCGGACGGCGCGGGCCGCCGGAGCCCCTCAGGCGGCAGCGAGCCTGTCCACGGCGAGCTCTGACCGCAGCACGTGCTCGAGGGCCCGCACACAGCGCGGATCGAAGGCCGTTCCGCTCTCGTCGTGGAGCAGACCGAGCGCGCGTTCGACCGTCCACGCCTCGCGGTACACGCGGGTGGAGAGCAGCGCGTCGAGCACGTCGCACGCGGTCAGGATGCGCGTCTCGAGGTCGAGCTCGGCCTCGCGCCGCCCGTGCGGGTAGCCCCCGCCGTCGAGGCGCTCGTGGTGGTCGCGCACGAGGCGGGACACCTGCCGGGGAAAGCCGAGTTGGAGCACGAGGTCGTGGCCGTGCTCGGGGTGCTGGCGGATCACGTCGTACTCCGCGGCGGTCAGCGCGGCCGGCTTCTGCAGGATCGCGTCCGGCACAGACAGCTTGCCGATGTCGTGCAGCAGGGCCCCGATGGCCAGGTCGCGCAGTCGTGCCGGCGCCAGGCCGAGTTTCTCACCCACCGCCACCGAGCGCAGCGCCACCTGACGCGTGTGTTCGGCCGTGTAGGCGTCCTTCTCGGCCAAGCGGGCGAGCAGCACCCGTACCGTCGACCCGAGGAAGGCATCCGCCGCGGACACAAGCTCGGTCGCGCCGAGGTCGCCGGCCAGCGGCCGGCTCTGTGCGCCGCGGTGGAGATCGAGTGCGACGGGCACCGCCACCATGCCGATTCCGATCAGCTCGAACGCGTGCCCGAGCCACCAGCCGAGCTCGCGCCAGTCCATCAGCAGCGCGGGCACCAGCGCGGTGGCCAGCACGACCGTCCCCGCAACGACGAGCAGGTCGGCGCGGCGGCGCGTCAGCAGGAAGGTGCGCCCGGCGCGCAGCGCGAGCACGAGATAGAAGCCCCCGGCCAGGACCAGCGTCACGATCGCTGCGGGGCTGTCCGGCTCCGGCACGGACGGCACTAGGCCCGAAACGAGGATCCCGACGGCGCCGAGGCCGACGATCGTGACGAGCAGCACGGCCTGGAGGGCCAGCAGCAGCCGAACCGCGTGCGGGCCGCGCAGCTCGGACACAGCCGCAAGGGCGAGCACCGCCCCGCCGACGGGCAGAGTGGCGGCGCCCGTGAAGGCGATGACGCCGTTGCTTCCCACCAGTATTCCGGGCGTGGTGAGCCCGTGAACCGCAAGCAGAGCAGCCATTGCGGAGAACGCCGTGCCCACGATGACCGCGCGGCCGTCGCCGCGCCGGGCCCCGACAACGGTCAGCGCGACGGCCGCCGCGGCGGCCAGGCCGGCGCTGATCGCGATCGGGAGGAAGTGCACACCGGACGGGATATCCACCTCGCCGCGCCCGAAGAAGTGGATCAGGCCGGCCGGCATCACCGCACAGGCGCCAAGGAGGCCGGCCAGCGGAAGCACTTGATCTCGGATCGTGCCACGCATTGACCCTGTATCGGCGGAGGCCGCGCGGCTCCTGAGCTTTCGCGCAAGCGGCCGGCCCGGCCGGCGGCGCAGCGTTCCGGGTCAGCGCTGCGACGATGTCCGCGTGGCGATCGACTTCGAGGCAGCCGGCCTACTGGAAGGCGCGGGCGACGAACGCGCGCGCCGGGCGCGGCTCGAGCTGCTGCGCACGCTCGAATCCGAGGGCTTCGAGCTGGACGAGCTGCGCCGTGCGGCCGAGGAGGACCGGCTTGCGCTGCTGCCGGTCGAGCGCGTGCTGGCGGGGGAGGGCCCGCGCTACACCCAGAAGGAGCTCGCCGCTGAGACCGGCCTCGAGATCCCCTTCCTAAACGACGCCCGGCGCGCCGTCGGCGCCCCCGCCGTGGAGCCCGGCCAGCGCGTCCTCACCGAGGAGGACCGCGATCTGGCCCGCAATGCGGCTGTCCTCCTGCAAAACGGTCTCGACCGCGACAGCTTCCTCGAGCTGACCCGCGTGATGAGTCAGGCGATGGCGAGCGTGGCGGCCGCCTTTGCCGCGACCTGGGGCGAGGCGCTGATGCGGCCCGGCGACACCGAGCGCGACCTCGGGCTGCGCTACGCGGACTCGCTTCGGAACCTCGGTCCGCTGGCCGGCCCCACGCTTCAGCACATGCTCAACCTCCGGTTGCGCGAGGTGGTGCGCCAGACGGTCGTCGGCCAGGCCGAGCTGCAGAGCGGCCGGCTTCCGGGCGCCCAGGACATCACGGTCGGCTTCGTCGACATCGTGGGCTTCACGCGCCTCGGTGAGGAGGTGCCGCCGGAGGAGCTCGGTGCGGTCGTCCGCCGCTTCGAGCGCACCGTCGAAGACGCCGCCCGGCCGCCGGTCAGGCTGGTCAAGACGATCGGCGACGCGGCCATGCTGGTGGCGCCGGAGCCCGCCCCCGTGCTCGATGCCGTGCTCGGCCTCGTCGACGAATCGCGCGACGCCGAGGAGCGCCCGCTCCTGCGGGGCGGCGTGGCGTGCGGCGAGGCGCTGCCGCGCGCCGGCGACTGGTACGGGCGGCCGGTCAACCTCGCCTCGCGGCTCACCGCGTTCGCCCGGCGCGGCAGCGTGGTGGCCTCCAAGGAGGTCCACGACGCCGCGCTCGACCGGTACGCATGGTCGTTTGCGGGCAGCCAGCGGCTCAAGGGCGTGAGCGGCGAGGTGCAGGTGTTTCGGGTGCGCACCCGAACACCGGAGGCCCCCCAGAACGTATAGTCGACTCGGTGCAGCCCTCAAAGGAGCTTCCGGCTCGCCGGGGCTCAGCCCGAGAGCGGATCCTCAACACCGCCTACGACCTGTTCAGCAGGCACGGCATTCGCGCCGTGGGCGTGGACAGGATCATCGCCGTCTCCGGCGTGGCGAAGATGAGCCTCTACCGGCACTTCCGGTCGAAGGACGAGCTCGTGATCGCGTTCCTCGAGCAGCGCGAGCAGCGCTGGACGAAGGACTTCATCTTGGCCGAGGCGGAGCGACGCGGACACACGGGCGCCGAGCGCCTGCTCGCCATCTTCGACGTCTTCGACGACTGGTTCCACGAGCCCGGCTTCGAGGGCTGCTCGTTCGTCAACGTGCTGCTCGAGTTCGACGACCGCGAGCACCCCGTGCGGCGGGCGAGCGTCGAGCATCTGGCGAACATCCGGGACTTCCTGCGTGAGTTCGCCAAGGAGGCGGGCGCCGGGGATCCGGAGGCGCTCGCACGCGAGTGGCACATCCTCATGAAGGGCTCGATCGTCGCCGCCGCCGAGGGCGACCTGGAGGCCGCGCACCGCGCGCGCCGGCTGGGAGAGCTGTTGCTCGAGCGCGAGGGGGTCGCGCCGCCGGCGTAGCCGTGCCCTAGGCGCCGGCCGGTGCCGCCTCGCGCTCGCCGAGACCCGCCGCACTGCGCAGCTCGTCCGCCTTGTCGGTCTTCTCCCAGGTGAAGTCGTGGTCCTCGCGGCCGAAATGCCCGTAGGCCGCGGTCTTCTG
>JBEVKF010000076.1:0-9038 GCA_040509755.1 Thermoleophilaceae bacterium
GGCCACACTGCGCGTACCCGCGGCTATCGCACGCCACGCCGCTACTGACCTACACTTGCCGGGTGCAACCCCTTCCGGCGCAGACCGCAACCGAGCTCCATGAGTGCAGGCGCTGCTGCTCGTTCTGCGACCGGGTGGTGCATCCCTCCGGTTGCATCGCCTCCGGCTGCCAGTTTCTCTACCTGTATGACGACGAGCGGACCGGGCGCCGCTTCATGGGCTGCATGAACAAGGTCTTCCGCGGCGAGATCGACGTCGAGCTCTTCGAGCAGGCAGAGCGCACCCGCCACGGCTTCGGTGGCGTGAAGATGAGCGGCCTGCCGCTGCCCCAGTGCCGCTCGACGGTCGAGCGCGCGTACGACGGCTACACCGAGGCCTTCGACTGCGTGAATCCGGGCTTCTTCCGCAAGCCGACGATCGAGGACGCCGACGCCGCCTTCGATCTGCGCGACGGCCTCTAGCCCCGGCGCTTTCGCCGCTTGCGCGCCCGCAGCCCGTTTGCGCGCAGGCGCTTGAGCTCGTCCACGTCGACCTTGGCGGGCGCGTGGCCGCCGGTGCCGGGGCCCTCGAAGAGCGCGGGCAGGCGCTCGAAGCGCGGTTCCGAGAGAAAGGCCGAGCAGCCGCGCTTACCGAGCTCGCCCTTGCCGGGGATCGCGTGGCGGTCGCGGTTTGAGCCGAGGGGGGCCTGCGAGTCGTTTACGTGCAGGCAACGCAGCCGCTTGAGCCCAACCGACTCCGCGTAGCGATCGACCACGTCGGCGAGCTTGTCGGACGTCGTGATGTCGAAGCCGCTCGCCAGCATGTGGCAGGAATCGAGGCAGACACCGAGCCGCTTGTGTCCGTCGGCGAGGCCGATCAGCTCGCCCAGCTCCTCGAACGAGCGTCCCAGCGTGTTCCCGGCTCCGGCAGTGTTCTCGAGGAGCAGCCGGCATCGCTCGGACTCGCCGAGGACGTGAGCGAGCATCTTCCCCGCCCGCGCGAGCGCCTGGGTATGAGGCTCGCCGACGGTCGACCCGGGATGGAGCACTACGCCGTCGGCCTTGATCTCGTCGCCCATGCGCAGTGCGTGAATCAACGAGGCCGCAGACTTCTTGCGCATCTCCGAGTCCTTTGTGGCCGGGTTGATCAGGTAGACGGCGTGGATCGTTACCGAGTCGACTGGTCCGTCACGCATCAGATCGAGGAAGCCCGCGATGTCATCGTCCTTCCAGCGCGTCGGGCGCCACTGGCGCGGCGACTGGTTGAAGACCTGGATCGCCTTGCAGCCGCGATCGACTCCGCGCTCATGTGCCTGCACCAGACCGCCTGCCGTGGAAACATGAGCGCCGATGAGCATGAGGGTGAGATTCGCGCCGTCCCCGACCGGCGTGCTGCACATCGGCGGCGCGAGGACGGCACTGTACAACTGGCTGCTTGCGCGCGGGCAGGGCGGGACGATGGTCCTGCGCATCGAGGACACCGACCGCGAGCGATCGACTCCAGAGAACGTCGAGCAGATCCTCGAAGCGCTGCGCTGGCTCGAGCTCGACTGGGACGAGGGCCCGATCTCGCAGGCCGAGCGCATCGACCGCCACGCTGAGGCGGTCGAGCAGCTGCTCTCATCCGGCCAGGCCTATGAGGATGAGGGCGCGGTTCGCTTCCGGGTGCCCGACGAGGGGGAGATCACGTTCCACGACGTGATCCTCGGCGACGTCACGAACCCCTACTCGGCCATCCAGGACTTCGTGATCCGCCGCTCCGACGGAAGCCCGCTCTACAACCTCGCCGTGGCGGTGGACGACCGCGACATGGGCATAACCCACGTCGTGCGCGGTCAGGACCACGTATCGAACACCCCACGCCAGCTCATGCTGCTGAGAGCTCTGGGGGAGGAGCCGCCGGTCTACGGGCACATCCCCCTGCTGTACGGGGCGGACGGGAAGAAGCTGTCAAAGCGACACGGTGCGGCGTCGGTCCAGGAGCTGCGTGCGGCCGGCTATCTCCCCGAGGCGGTGCGCAATTACATCGCCCTGCTCGGCTGGGGCTACGACGAGACGACGACGTTCATGACCACCGACGAGCTGGTGGAGCGCTTCAGCCTCGAGCGGGTGTCGAAGAACCCGGCGGTCTTCGACGAGCAGAAGCTGCGTCACATGAACGGGCGCTACCTGCGCGAGCTCGCTCCCGACGACCTGCGGGCGCGTCTCGAGAGCCTTACCGGCCGCGAGATTCCGCCCGAAGCGGTGGCGATCAGCCAGGAGAAGATGCAGAGCCTCGCCGACTTCTGGCCGCTCGCGAAGTTCCTCGTGGAGCCGCAGGAGTTCGACGACAAGGCCTGGAACAAGGTCATGGGAGATGGCGCAACCGAGAGGTTGCGGGCGGTCCGGGAAGCGCTCGAGTCGCTCGACGATTTCGACCCCGAGGCAATCGAGGGCGTGCTGCGCAGCGTGGTCGAGCGCCTCGACGTGAAGCCCAAGGAGGTCTTCCAGCCGATTCGGGTCGCAATCAGCGGAACGACGGTCTCGCCGGGGATCTTCGAATCGGTAGCCGCCCTGGGCAAGCAAGAGACCCTGCAGCGCATCGACACCGCCCTGAAAAAAGCCGCTACCGGCTAGCAGCGCGCTCTCAACCTTTGATGGACCCCTGCCGATAGCTGAGGGGGACGGAGTCCGCGCTTTTCCCCAACCCTCTTGAGGCATTCACACCAGATGCGAGCAGCTGCCACGACCAAGCCCGCCAGCGCCGATTCGGTCGCTAGCCGCCACAATGAAGGTCACGGCCGGCGGCTCACCGCGGCCTTCGAGGCGCTCGAGGCATTCCCGGCGCTCGCGGAGTCGCGCAACCGGGTGTTGCGCGTGGTTCGCGAGGACCGCGCGTCGGTCGGCGAGGTGGTAGCCGCGGTCGAGTCGGACGTCGCGCTCGTGATCACCGTGCTGCGCATCGCCAACCGCACCGCGCAGCGCAAGAAGGGCAAGATCGCAAGCATTCCCGAGGCCGTCGAGATCCTCACGCCCGAGGGCGTGGAGACGCTCGCAGCCCGGACCGCGACCTTCGACTTCTTCGAGCGCACGCCGGGCTGGGATCTCATGCCCGAGCGCTTTCGCCTGCACGCCGTGGCGACCCAGGCCGCAGCCGACCGGCTGGCCCGCGAGCTCGAGTACGAGGACCGCGATGAGCTGCTCTGCTCGGCGCTGCTCCACGACGTCGGCAAGCTCGTCTTGAGCCATGCCTATCCGGGCTATCCGTCGCAGATCCACGGAACCGCGCGCACGCCCGAGGAGCGCATCCATCGCGAGCGCCTCGAGCTCGGGGTCGACCACGCGCTCGTCGGCGGAGTGCTGGCTCGGCGCTGGGCACTACCGAACCGGCTGGCCACCGCGATCGAGCGCCATCACTCAGAGGACGCCGACGGAGAGGCCGCCCTGGTCCGCCTGGCCGACATGCTGGCCCACTACGGGCACGCACAGCCGGTCAACCCCAAGGCGCTGCTGCAAGCAGCTCGCGCGGTAGACCTCTCCACCGACCAGCTGCGCGCTGTCATGTACGAGCTTCCGCAGGGCACCGGCCAGGTCAAGCGCAACGTCGACCCCTGTCCGCTCTCGGCCCGCGAGGTCGAGGTGCTCAAGCGACTCGCCGAGGGCAAGGTCTACAAGCAGATCGCCCACGAGCTCGAGCTGTCCACCAGCACCGTGCGAACGCACCTGCACAACACGTACGCGAAGCTCGGCGCTGTGGATCGCGCCCAGGCGGTCCTGATCGCCACCGAGCGCGGCTGGATCTAGGACGGGGTCGCCGCGCGGCTCCTCGGAGCCGCCGCATATGGGGCCTGGACCCGATTGCGCCAGTGGACCGGGCCCGCTTAACTCAAGTGGCAGCCCCTGCGCGACCGACGAAAGGAATCCGATGGCCCGCTATCGCTGTCCTCGCTGCCACGAGGTCACATATCGCCCCGAGCTGTTCGCCTCCTGTGGCATCTGCTCGGCTCCCCTGTCTGCCGGCAACCTCGAGTTGGAGGCCGGTCAGGATCCCTACGACAGATCCCTCCCTGAAGAAGCCGCCGCGGCACAGGAGCACGCCGCGCGAGGAATCTCACCGTAGATCAACCATCTAGGCCGAAGTCCCGACGCCCGACCGCAGGGGCGCCCTGACCAGCACACGTGTTCCGCGCCCGGATGTCTCGATGTCGAGACGACCGTCAAGCAGATCAGCACGCTCGCGCATGCTGGCGAGCCCCAGGTGGCCGGATCGCGACTCCACGAGGGGGTCGCTGTCGTCGAAGCCGTGCCCGTTGTCGGTAACCCGGAGCTCGACCTCGGACCCGACGGTGCGCAGAGAGATCGACACGGCCTTGGCATCCGCGTGGCGGCCCGCGTTGACCACAGCCTCCTGCGCGATCCGATACAGGGCGCCGGCGGTCTCGGCAGGCAGCGCGACCCGCTCGATGCTCAGCATCACCTCGAACCCGTAGCGTTGCTTCCACACCGGCATGCAGCTCTCGATGGCGGTGTCGAATCTGAGCTCTTGGAAGGAGTAGGGACCAAGCTCGACGATCTCATCCCGCAACGCTCGTAGGTTGCGTTCGGCGATCTCCTGAGCGTCATCGAGCAGGGCCACGGCCGCGTCGGTGCGTCCTTCGGAAGCCGCCTTTTGTGCCGATGCGAGGACCATGTCCAGTCCAATCAGCTCCTGCAGGGGTCCGTCGTGGATGGCCTCGGCCACCCGCCGGCGCACCTCGGTCTCGGCCTGGATCGTGCGGCGCGTCAGGCCGCGAGCGCGCAAACGGCCCGCCGACTCGGCGCTGTGCAGGCGTCCCACCACGAGGCCGGTTGCCAGGGCGCTGGTGGAGAAGGCCACCTCGTAGAACACCAGGACGTCGCCATCGATCGGGGCGTTCCCGCGCACCGCCGTAGCGGTCACGAGTGCGAATGCGGCGATCACGGCGGCGACCAGGCCGCGCGCCTCCCCCTGAAGCTCGGCGTGAGCGGCGACCAGGAACAAGGCCGCGAAGCGCACGCCGCCGTATGTCTCCGGGGCAACGAGCTCGACCGCGAGCAGCGCCACGAGGTCACCGACAGCGATCAGGCGGTTGAGCCGCGTGTGCGGGTGTCGAAGCGTCAGGAGAAGCACGAAGACCGACCAGGGGAGGGCGATCCCGGCCACCACGGCTATCGCGCGGCCGTCCTCGGGAAGCGAGAGCACGAGCATCGCGACGATGCCCACGACCACAATCGCCAGGCGGCCGACCGCAAACAGGACCAGCGGCTCGGAGGTCTCGATCCGGAGGCGGCGCAGCATCAGGCGGCGGCCTTGGCGCGCGGGCGGGCGCGCAGCCGAAGGGCCATGAGACCCGCGCCCGCGCTGTCGATGGCCCAGTCGACAGCGTTGCCGTGGCGCCCCTCGACAAAGGACTGATGAAGCTCGTCACTTGCCGCGTAGAGGCTCGAGACGGCAAACGCCACGAGCGCCGCCCGACCCGATGGCATCCGCATGCGGAGTAGGCGCCACCAGAGAAAGCAGAGCAGTGCGTACTCGGCGAAGTGCACAAGCTTGCGCCCGACCTGATCGATCCAGCCCAGTCCCGAATCGAGGCTCGACTGGGCCGAGAAGAAAAAGATCAAGCCCATCATCAGGAGCGGCGGGACCCAAAGGTCGGGGCGCCTCAAAAGCGGCATCCTCATACCGTAGAGTCACTTTCTGTGCTGGTGATAACCACGAAGTCGCCGTACGCGGTGCGCGCGCTGGCCGAATTGGCCCGCCGGGGCCAGACCACACCGGTCCCGATCGGGGAGATCGCCCGCTCGCGAGACATCCCGGTCCAGTTCCTAGAAGGGCTCTTCGCGACCCTGCGGAGGTCCGGAATCCTCCAGTCCCAGCGGGGCGTCAAGGGCGGCTACAGCTTCGCCAAGCCGCCCTCGGAGATCACCGTCCTCGAGGTGGTGCAGCTGCTGGAGGGAGAGCTCGGAGCAGACGCGGAGGCAAACGGGGCCGTCTGGAGCGAGGCAGTGGACGCGGTCAAGTCTGTCCTGAGCGCGACGACAATCGCCGAGGTGGCCGACCGCGAGGCCCAGGCGGCGGGCGCGCAGATGTACTACATATAACCGGGCCCTAGGCGCAGAGCCAAACCCCGCATACCTAAGCCAAACCGGAACCCGTATCGGCCCGTATGAACCCGCTGCGCGGCACTGTTTGCCGCGCACTTTTGCCGCGCACTCGGGCCCCATTACGCCGACCGGCGTAATACCCTCTCGGTCGTGGCCGTCGCCGCCTACCACCAGCTGGACGACGCCGACTGGCTGGCCGCCCGCCGCGGCGAAGGAATGTCCGCCGCGAAGATCGCGGCCGCGATCGGCTCGAGCGAATCGGCCGTGCGCCGCCGGCTCGTCCGCCACGGGCTGAACGCCCGGCCCGGCTACCAGCGCAACGGCGAGCAGCCACCCGTCCCGCTCGAGGAGGCAAGCGCCGGGCACGCCGACCTGTCCGCGTCCGTCGCGTCCGACGAGCTCGCGCGCCACCTCGACGCCGGCCTGCGCGACCTCGTCCGCCTCGTCGACCTGGCGGACACCACGAGCGTGGATTCGCTGTGGGACACCGTCATCGCCATCGACCCCGCGCACGCGCGGCGGATCGTGCTGTGCGCCGCGACGGTGGCGTCCAGGCAGCGCAGGAAGGCCGGCGAACCCGGGGGGCACGGGGGGCCGCGCGAATCACCGATCGGAAACACCCCGCACTACCTCCAGACAAAAAAACGGCGCCGAACCCGGAAAACCAGCTTGTGGCGAGGGTGGACGGGCTGATGCCGCTGAAGATGTGCAGCGGCGTGGACGGCGAGCGCTGCGGGGCGCTGTTCATGCCGGCCCGCGACGACCGGGGGCGCTGTCCGAAGTGCCGAGCCAAGAACGACAAGAACCGATACGACAGTCGCCGAGCCCAGGGCTACCTGACCCGCCAGTGGACGAAGGTGGCGAAACAGTTCCTCAAGGACTTCCCGATCTGTGCGGACTGCCGGCGCGAGCGTTCCCGAATCGCGCACCATCTCCACGGGCTGCGGCCGGCTTCGCCCGGCGGGATGGACTCCGCCAACCTTGTGGCCCTTTGTCGGGGGTGCCACGCGAAGCGACATGTTCAGGTCTAGAGCCGACCGGGCGTTCGACGGAGTTGCGAGTAGTAGGCGAGTGATCGCGCCGCCCGTGACGATTACGTTTGGGTTGGTTTGGTCACCTCTTGGAGAATGTGGCGGTGTAGCTGGCCCCGCTCGCTGGCGCGGTGATCTGGGGGTGGTTGGCCGTCGTGACTCCGTCCGACCAGCTTCGGAACACCTGCTTGCCCTTCAAAATCTGAGGGGTGGGCGCGCTGAAGGAGTTCTGCGAGCCGACGATGACCGTCCGCGAGAATGGTGCGGTGAACGTTGCTCCGTTGAAGGTCAGCGTCAGCCCGGTGGGATTCGTGCCGAACGCAAGCGTGGTGGTTGCGGGGAGCAGCCGAACGCTGGAGGTGTTGCTCAGACCGCCGGCGTCCGTCGCCGTGAGGCTGAGCTCGAGCTCCGATGGGTAGTCGTGGTCGGGCGTCGTGAAGCTTCCGCTCGCGCCGCTGAAGGTATTGAGGCCGTGGTCGTGGCAGTCGGGGCAGGCTCCGTGCTTGAGCACGAGTCTCCAGGACAGGCTCGATGCGGGGATGGCGACGCCCTGGTTGTCGGTCGCCGAGCCCGAGAAGGAAACGGTGTCGCCCACCTTCCAGCGGAGACTGCTCGTAGGTGTGGCGATCGTCACCCGCGGGCGGCCGACCCCGATCGTGACCGCGTCGGTGGCCGTCCCGCCTCTGCCGTCGCTCGCTTGGAGCGAGGCGCGATAGCTGCCGGCCGCGTTGTAGGTCCAGCTCGGGTTGACGAGGCTGGAGTCGTCAAACGCACCGTCACCGTCGAGGTCCCAGGCGTAGCTCAGCGGGTCGCCGTTCGGATCGCTCGAGGCGGAGCCGTCGAAGTTGACGGTCATGCCGATCTCACCGCTCGTGGGAGACGCTTTGGCGACGGCGACCGGTGGCTGGTTGACGCCGGCCGTGTACTCGATGCGGCGGATCGTTCCGCCCCCGATGTCCACGTAGTAGAGGTTGCCGTCTGGTCCCATCTGCAGGTCGACGGGGTTCGCTGCGCCACCCACGAAGCCCTTGATGTTTGAAGGGCTGGGAAGGGTGGTCCCGCCCTTCTCCATCGCCCAGATGCACTTGCGGGTGTAGTCGGCGAAGAAGAGCGCACCGTTGTATTCCGCCGGATACGTGCTGCCAGTGGCGAACGCAAAGGATAGGCCGGCAATCGCGGACCCTCCGATGGGGCACGACTCGCTCGGGATCACATGATCGGAATGCCGGTATGCGTAGTAGGGGGGCGTGACAGCGTTGGCGGCGCCGTAGAGCGTTTCGCAAATCGACAGGTTCTGGTTGTCGTAGCCAGGCTGGCGCGCCGCGCCCTCATAACAAGGCCACCCGAAGTTCTCGGCTATGCCGTCGGCGGCGTTGCCGGTCCTGTTGATCTCTTCCCACTCATTCCAGCCCACGTCGCCGGCCCATAGCTCGCTAGTCCCTGGGCGGAACGTGATGCGGAAGGGGTTGCGCAGGCCGTAGGCAATGATCCGCCTGGCGTTCGCGTCGGTGCTGCCCGCAAACGGATTGCCGGCAGAGCCGGCGCCCGTGTCGGGGTCTACGCGCAGCAGCGCCCCGTCGAGCGTAACCGGGTCCGACGGCGTGCGTAGGTCCTGGCTGCGCAGGGCGCCGCCCTCGCCGGGCGGATCAACGCAACGGTTGATCACGCCACCGCCCTGCCCATAGTCCACCCAGTTGAAGCTCGCACCGTCGCCGCCGCTCACATACAGCGCGCCGTCCGGTCCGAAGGCCAGGGAGCCGGTGGAATGGCTGGGGTACTGCTGACACCAATCCTCGATCATCACCTGCTCCGAGCCGTCGGGCAGGATTCGTGAGAGCCGCCCGCTGACCAGACAGCCCGCCCCAGTCGGGTCGCTGCAGAAATCGTTGTAGACAGGCGCCGTGCCACCAATGGGGGCGTCATGCGC
>JBEVKF010000077.1:0-12764 GCA_040509755.1 Thermoleophilaceae bacterium
GGCTCGTCAACGTCGGCGGCCGCGTCGTCGCGGCGCTGGCGGATATAGCTGGCGCTTTCTGCCACCTCGCCGATGAGCGCGTAGGCCGCGGCGCGAACAGCGCGCACGTCCTCGGGCCGCCCGAGCCAGGCCAACTCGACAGCGTACGCGCCGTCGAGGTCGGTCGACGCCCCCTCGAACCGAAACGGGACGGCCCCCCGTTCGCAGGCTCCCTGGAGGTGCGGCAGCAGGTGGGCGTCGCCGTCCTCGGCCACCCAATCGGGTCGGCGAAGCGCTTCGACCAGCTCGCTCGCGCCGGGCTCGAGGCGACGGCCGTCGGCCGAGCCATGGCCGCGAGCGTCGTTGTCCCAGCGCGGGTCAGCCACCGGCGGAGTCCGGGCCGCCGCGGCGCTTGAGCGGCTTGACCTCCGCGCCGCCGGGCTTTCTGCCCGTCTGCTCGGCCACCAGCTCCTCGATCTCCGTGAGACGGTTGGCCAGGCCGCGGATGGCGTCGGCGACCGGGTCGGGCAGATGGGCCCAGTCGGCGTCGGGGCCGTCGGGCTTCTTCCCGTCCACCCGGACGGGGTGCCCCGGATTGCCGACCACCGTCGAGTTCTCGGGGACGTCGTGGATCACCACCGAGTTCGCCCCGATCTTTGACCGCGCGCCCACCTCGATCGGTCCCAGCAGCTTCGCGCCCGACCCGATCATCACCTCGTGGCCGATCGTCGGGTGGCGCTTGCCGCGCGCGAAGCCCGTTCCTCCCAGAGTGACGCCCTGGTAGACCGTCACGTCGTCGCCCACCTCGGCGGTCTCGCCGATCACCACGCCGGCCCCGTGGTCGATGAAGAGCCCGCGCCCGATGTGGGCGGCGGGGTGGATCTCGACCCCGGTGAGAACCTTGGTGAAGTTGGCCAGCACGCGCGGCGCGAGCGGCACCCCGGCCTGGTCCATTGCGTGCGAGATGCGGTGCACGAGCAGCGCCTGCACGCCGCCGTAGGTGAGCAGGATCTCGGTCCGGCCGACGTTGCGCGCCGCGGGGTCGCGCTCCTGAGCGGCGGTCAGGTCCTCCCTCAGCTCGCGCGCCACACGCGTGAATGTGCCCAGTCCCAGCATCTGCCTACGGTGCGAAGAATGGCGTACTCGCGTAGCGCTCACCCGAGTCCGGCACGATCACCACGATTCGCTTCCCGCGCATCTCGGGGCGCGCGCCGACCTCGATGGATCCCCACAGGGCGGCGCCCGCCGACAGCCCGCACAACACGCCCTCGCGCCCGGCACACAGACGCGCGGTATCGATCGCGTCCTCGTCGTCGACCTGCACGATCTCGTCGATCACGTCGCGGTTGAGCACCTTGGGGACAAAGCCCGCCCCGATGCCGTCGATCTTGTGCGGCCCGGGCTCGCCTCCGGACAGCACCGGCGAGCTCTTGGGCTCCACCGCCACCACGTGCAGGTCCGGGTTGCGCTCCTTGAGGCGCTCGCCACAGCCGGTGATGGTCCCGCCGGTGCCCACGCCGGCGACGAGCACGTCGACCCTGCCGTCGGTGTCCCGCCAGATCTCCTCGGCGGTCGTGCGCCGGTGGATCTCGGGGTTTGCCGGGTTTGAGAACTGGTTCGGAACCCAGCAGTTCCCACGCTCGCGGCAGACCCGGCGCGCCTCCTCGACGGCCTCCGTCATACCGCCCATCGACTCGACCAGCACGACCTCCGCCCCGTAGAGACGCATGAGCTTCTCGCGCTCGCGGGTCATGCCCTGTGGCATCGTCACCACCAGCTCGTAGCCGCGTGCCGCACAGACGAACGCGAGCGCGATGCCGGTGTTGCCCGAGGTCGACTCGACGATTGTGTTGCGCCCGGGCTCGATACGCCCCTCGGCCTCGGCGGCATCGATCATCGACACCCCGATGCGGTCCTTGACCGAGCCTGCGGGGTTGTAGACCTCGAGCTTTGCGAGCAGCTCGGCGCCGCAGTCGGGGGCGATCCTCGTGAGCCTGACCAGCGGGGTGTTGCCGACGAGGTCGGCCAGGTTGTCGGGAATCGCGCCGGTGATCGGCGGGACGCTCATCGCGGCCGACTGTACCGGCCGCCGTGGTGCTCAGCCCGTGCCGTGCGGCCCCGGCGCGTCGGAGTGCTGGTCGGTATCGAAGGTCGTGCTGTCGGTGCCGTCCTGGTCGGGCTTCTGCCTCGTCGGCTCAGGGTCCGCCGCGGCCTCGGCGTCGCGCTCTTCGTGCTCTACCTGCTCGTGATCGTCCATACCGGCCTTCTACCCTGCCTGCCGCCGGGGTATCCGGAGCCGGGCGAGTTTGGCGCTCGAGCGTTGCTCCTCCCTCTGCAGAGAGTCGCCGATCAGCCAGAACATGGGCGGCCAGAGGCCGACGAACAGGGCGCGCCGCTCGGCGTTGCCGCGCTCCTCCTGGTCGACGGTCTTCGCCCGGATCCAGAGCGTGATGCAAAGGTAGATCGTTGCCAAAGAGCATCCGTGCAGGTGCCAGCCGCGCAGGCCGGCGGACGTCAGGACTTTTGTGAGCATGGCTGGCGGGTACCCGCGAAACCCAGGCGACTCACCCCGTTTGGCGCCCAGGTCCGTACCGCTCTAGATGCCTCGCAAGCAGCCGCTCTTTCGCCGTCTCACCACCGCCACGCGCTGGCCGGTCGGCGTCACGCTGACCTCGTGGCGCTACATGTGGCGCACCACGCCGCTGTATCGGTCCGAGGAGGAGGGCACGTGGGAGGACGACGCCCCGCCGAAGCTTCCGGACGCCGTCAGCGATGCGGACGTCCAGCGGGCCCGCGACGGCGCCGGGCCGTTGTACCACCGCCGCTACCTGGCCGTCATCCGAGACTCGCGGGTGTCTCCCACCGAGCTCATCGATCGCCTGACCGCAGATCCCGACCGGGCCGCGCCGACCGAGTTCGCCACCTTCAAGAAGCTCGAGGGCGCGCCCGGCGAGATGAGGGTCGGCGACGAGTTCGTGGTGCGCATGCCGGGGCCATGGGACGGCCCCGTGCGCGTGATCGAGCGGACCCCGACCTGCTTTCGCCTGGCAACGCTCGACGGTCACCTCGAGGCGGGCCAGATCAAGTTCACCGCGGCAAACGGCGACGACCGCCTGCTCTTCTCGATCGAGTCGTGGGCACGCGGCGGCGACCGCCTGTCCAACCTGCTCTATGACCGTCTGCGCATGTCCAAGGAGATCCAGTTCCACATGTGGACCTCGTTCCTCGAGGGCGTCATCGAGCTGTCCGGCGGCGAGCGCGACGGCGGGTTGCGCATCCACACACGGCGGGTCGAGGAGCTCCCAGTCGATGGCGGCTGAGCGTCGCCTGGGCGACCCGAAGGCGATGGCCACCCTGCGCGCGCTTCACGACAAGCCGCTCAACTTCGACCTAGGCAAGCGCGAGTCGTTCACGCGCGAGACCGGCTGGCGAGTTGACGACTACTGCCAGCCGCTGCCGCCCGAGCGGCCGGGGCCACCCGAGCCCGGTGGCACCTGGCTGCGCGCACGGGAGTTGATGCGCGACTACGAGTTCGCCGACCCGCGGATCGTGCGGGCCGTGTATGCACCCGACTCGCCGCTCGAGGGACGCGACATGCTGCTCGAGGCCCGGCTCTGGGGGCTGTTGCGCTTTCGCTTCGGCGTCCGGGTCGGCGGCGTGGTCGACGCCACCTGCCAGGCCGGCGGGCGCGAGGTTCGCGTCTGGGGCTGGAGCTACCAGACCCTGCAGGACCACCTGGAAATGGGTCAGATGGATTACCAGGTCTGGAAATGGACCGACGACGGCACGGTCGACTTCCGGATCCACGTGGTCAGCCGTCCCGCCCGGGTACGGAATCCATTCATTCGGCTGGGCTTTCGCCTGCTCGGGCGCCGCGAGCAGGTGCGCTTCGCGCGCCGTACATGCGAACGGATGGCCTGCCTCTTGGCCGGCGAGGAGGTTCCCAGCGCGCGCGGGGAGATGGCCGTGAGAAGGGTAAGCCCTGATTGAGCGCCGAACCTTCGGGGTATTCGGCGCTCAGCAACGAAAGGGGGGAACCATGTACATCAGTGTCGGAGCGGCGATCCTCATCTTGATCCTGCTCATCATCTTTGTCTTCTAGCCGCTAGCGCTAGTCAGGCTTTCGCTTTTGCGCGGCCCGGCGAGCGCTTGCGCTTCGAGTCCGCCGCTGTGCGGTGGGACGCGTCGCCTTCGATCTCTGAGACCGGGATCTCATCGTGGGCGACGTCCACGGAGAGCTCCGTGAGCAGCACGCCCAGGAACTTCTGCATCCGCTCCTCTTCGCGCAGGATGTCGCGGGCGAGCTTGGCCGTCTGCTTGTCGCCGACGGCCGTGGCGAGCGAGTCGATGACCGTGTAGGTCGCGATCTCGTGAGCCTCTTCCTGATACTCGGTGCGGGCGTTGCGGAGCATCTTCTCCTGCTCGCCCGATCCGCGCACCGCATGCAGCGGGCCCTGCGCGGCGGCCTTCGCCTTGCCGACCACGTCGGACACGCTCTCCGCGGCCTTGGCGAGGCCTTCGGGCCCCGGAAGCGACACCGTCTCGGGATTGCCTCCGAGCTGCTTGATCCGCTTTGAGACCTGGGTCGAGTGCGACTTGGTCTCCTTCAGGTGCTCCTTGAGCCGCTTCGCGTAGTCGTCGCGAGTCGTCACCTCGACGTGGGACGCAAGGGCGGTCTCCAGTTGCTTCTCCTTCGTGTAGGCCTCATTGAGAAGTTGAACGAGCTTGGCGTCGCGTGTCGGCGTGTCGGGCATGGCGGTCTTCCTTCAGGTCGGTGGCGTCCCTGCTCTGCGCCCCTACCCGGAAGGCCGCTCAATTCACGCACGGGATGAAATTCCCTGCTCACAGGTTTTTCGCGCGGTATTGCGGGTACCCGAAACGTGGAAGGGATGTCCTCGATTTGAAGAGGTATAGGGATGGCCAGCAGCAAGTCGAGTTCTCGGAGCTCGCAGCGCAAGAGCAGTTCGCCGAATGGCGCAAGCTCCAAGCCCAAGGCGGCAGGGTCCGCCCGCTCGGGCGGCGCAGGTCGCTCGAAGCCGGCCTCGGCGCGCACCAAGACTGCCGCGTCGACCCGTAGCCGCAGCAGCGCCGCGCGCTCGAGCAACGGTTCTTCGCGCAAGAGCTCCGGCGGGGCGAAGCGCAGCCCTCAGAGTCGCTCCAAGCCGAGTTCGCGCAGCGGCGCTTCCTCGACCCGCGGCAGCTCGAACGGCAACGGGGTCGTCGACACTCTCAAGGGCGCCGCGGGCAAGGCTGGCGGACCAGCGGTGGCCGTAGGCGCGGCCGCGGCGAGCGTAGCCGGCGGCTTGCTGCTGAAAAGCCGCATGCGGCGCAAGACGATCCTCGGGGTACCGGTGCCGCGCTCGATAGCCAAGTCGAGCCTCTCGGATCTCGACGTGAAGTCCGTGGCGAAGAGCGTGGGCAAGGCGAGCAAGCATCTGGGTAAGACCTCGAAGAGCGTGTCGAAGGACATCGAGCGCGTCGGCGACCAGGCCGAGCGCATCGGGAAGATCCTCGCCTAGCCGTCATGGCAGCGACCAAGACGAGAGCCGCGCCTTCGGCCAACGGCGGCGCGGCGACCAAGGCCAAGCAGGCCGGTGGCTCGGTCGCCGCGGCGGCCCGCAAGGCAAAAGGTCCGGCCCTGGCCGTGGGCGCCACCGCAGCGGGCGTGGCCGGCGGGCTTGCTGTGGGCTCGCGGATGGCTTCGAAGCGCCGGGGACTGGCAGCCATCCTCGCTCCGCAACGCAAGATCCTGGGCGTTCCGTTCGGCCGCAAGAACGGCATGGTGCGCACGGCTGAAACTCTGAGCAAGGTGGCGAGCGAGCTGGGGTCGGCCACGAACCGGGTCTCAGCGACCACAGACGACGTCCGCCAGATCCGCGAACAGCTCGATCAGGCCAACCGCCAGTCGCCGGTCGAGGTCCTGCTGAACGGCCTGACGCACCGGCGCGGCGCGCACAAGCACGAGTCCTAGACCGAAGGGCTTTCTGCGGCCTGGTTGGGTAAGGCGGCGGGCGATCCGGCCGTCGGGCCCACGCTCCCGCGATTTTCGTTGCCCCACAGTGTCAATCGCGGGCGCGTGCGGCATGTGCTCGATTCTGGGGCGCCGCGCGTGACCTGTCGGCACGCGCGTGCGACAAGTCCGTGACAGGCCGGGTCCTTGGTCGCGCAGCTCAGCGTCGTCTAGCGCGCGGCGTAGTCGAGCTCGAGGAAGTCGGTCACCTCGGGCATCCAGCGGTCCTGCACGAAGCGGACGTGATCCGGGTGGTCGTTGTAGAGCTCGTATGCGGACCGGTCCGCGAACTCCATCGAGATCGCAAACCGGTAGTCGTTCTTCGGGCTGACCTCCGCCAGGAGCTCGAACGCCTCGACGCCGGGAATGGCCGCGAGCCGCTCGGCCGCCGCGAGGAAGTCGGCTTCGGCTTCGGAGCCCTCCGGATGACCAAGCGTGAACGCGACGCCGTGCCTAATGCGTTTTCCGTCCATCAGATGTCGTACATCTTTCCCCACTGTGACGGCTCGTGACAGCCCGTATCGGAAGTGCGGAGTTTGCAGGGGATTCTGTACCCCAACTGCGCTTGGGTGACGGCTTGTTACGTCCCGTCGCCATGAGGCAGGTCGAGTTGTCGCTCTCTGCGCCCGCCCGCCGCGAAGTTGACCCACCTCCAAAGCCGGGTAGCCTGGCGGCGTCGGTGCTCAGATTTCGCTGACCCCTGGCCATCGGCGACGCTCTTAAGGAGGGTGAGATGGTCGCTTCTGTTCGCTCGGCGGTAAGCGTTGGCACGGTCTTGATGGCGGTAATGTGCCTGTTCGCTTCGGCCGCGGCCGCCCATGCGCAGGTGGTCACCGGTTCCGTGAAGGACGAACGTGGGGACTACCTGCCAGGCGTCTCGGGCGACCCCGCGGACATCAAGCGGCTGTCGTTTCGGTTTGACGAGAACGTAGGGGAACTTGTGATCCGCTTCACGCTCTACCGCCCCGCTCCGTCTACCGCTCTTCCCGAGGCCGGCGCGGTCTGTGACCAAGGATTCGTAGACGTGCGCGGCAGCTTCGCCATCATCGCAGTCGGCGAACCGCCGTTCCCGACGGTGCCGGTCGATCTGGACCTCAGGGGCAAGCAAGTCGTGCTTCGCGCCAGCGATCCGCTCCTGGCTCAGCTCGGATGTCGGGAAGCGGGGGGATCCATCAACGGGTCGGGCGGGCCTACGGACGGAAGCCTCGATTCCGTTTCGCCGTTCCCGCTTCGCGAAACGGGTCACTGAGCGACCCTTCGAGACTTGGGGGGGACCGTTGCCGGGTGCATGAATCGGCGGGCGATGTCGACCGCCGCTGGCACTTCGCGCTCCCCCTGGAGGGCGGGATACTGAGCGGGCGATGACGCAGGAGAACGTGAGGGTTGTGGGGGCTGCCTACGAGTCGCTCGCGAGTAGCGGGCTTGAGGCCTTCTCGGATCATTGGGCCGACGAGATCGAGTGGCAGACGATGCGGGGACACTGGCGTTGCAGGCAGGCCGGGAGCGCCTACATCGAGGTCCGCGACCGAAAGATCACACCTGCGCGGGAGTACGCCACCTGTGCCGAGGCCCTCGAAGCCGTCGGGCTGCGGGGGTAGGCGATGTCGGAGGAGGACGTCGCGCTCATCCGCAATCTCTACGAGTTGATTTCCAGCCGGGGGGAGGCCGGCCCCGAGCCCGTGGACCGCGTCTTTGGCGACTACGCCGACGACTGTTTTGAGCTTCGGTTGCCTGCTGACTATCCGGAGGGTGAGCAGGTTCTCAAGGGACGCAACGGCATGGATGCGATCGTCGCTGAGTTGCGAGAGACCTGGAGCGAATGGTGGTTTGTCCCGGAGCGGTTCCTCGAGGCCGATGACTGCGTGCTGGTCTTTGCTCGCCTCTTCGCCGTTGGCCACGAGAGCGGCGTTCCGATCGAGCGGGAGACCAACCACGTGTGGACGATCCGCCACGGCCGCGCCACGTCCCTACGCGTCTACCGGGACCGCTCGGAGGCCCTCGAAGTCGTCGGGCTGCTGGAGTAGTCGCTCACCCGTCACCCCTCGGAAACCCAGCCAAACCCGTGCAGCGACGCGGACGTTCCGGGAGGCGAACCCGGCGTGTCCGGGCTCAAGCGTGCAGTGCGCCTAGCAGCAACTAAGCTGCTCCAGCGGTCAGCTCACGCCGGCGGGCCGTCGGGGACCGCACCGAGTTGCTGCATCATCGCCATCAGGTCAAAGACGCCCCAGTGCTCGCGCGCGAGACCGTCGTCGCCGAACCGGATGATGTCGATGAACTGCACGTCGACGCTCTTCCCGGTCGGGGGCATGCCCATGAGCTCACCCTTGTGCGTTCCGGTCATCCTCGCCCGCGCGACGACCTTGTCGCCGTCGACCAGGACGTCCTCGGGGTCCATGCGCATGTCGGGGAACGCCGCCCGTTGGATCCGGAAGAAATCCAGGACGCCGTCCTTCGTCGGCGCGAGGCCCGGCGTCTGTTCGTGCTCTACGAAATCGTCGGCCAGCATTTCCCCGAACCCGTCGATGTCGCCGTCGTTCAGCAGGCCGTAGGCCCGCCGAGCTGTCGCCGCGTGATCCATCATCCCCTCCTCTTATCGGTCGTCTCGGGAGACCCTCCCGGAAACCCGACTGGGCTGCAACCGGCGAGCAAACGACCGCGTGCGACGCCACAGTCAACCGCTCCTGCTTCGGGGCGTGAAACTGCTCCCCGAAGGCTGTCCGAGAGCCGCCACGAGCCTCGATGCCGCTTTCACGCGAAGCGGTCGTCTCCGGCGCTCGGACCGCGCGTAGCATTCGCCTCGGGGTGCGGATCGATCACGTAATCCTCGCTGCGACCGATCTGGATGCGGCTGCGGCTCGGCTGGAGTGCGAGCATGGCCTCCGCGCCGCAGGTGGTGGGCGGCACGAGGGGCTCGGCACCCACAACCGGATCGTTCCGCTCGGCGGCGGCTATTTGGAGATCCTGGCGGTTGCCGATGCCGAGGAGGCGGCGCGGTCGCAGCTCGGGCGGGCGCTGGCCGCGGGCATTGCGCGGGCCGCCGAGGGGCTGATGGGCTGGGCGGTCGCTGTTGACGACGTCGTGCCCGTGGCGGAACGGCTCGGCACGCCGGTGAGCACGATCGTGCGCCAGGGGCTTAGCGCCCGACTTACCGGTGTTACCGAGGCGATGGCCACCCCGTTCCTGCCGTTTTTCATCGCGCGCGACCCGGGAATCGAGGATCCCGGCGCCTCAGGCGCTGCCGGCGGTATCGAGTGGATCGAGGTGGCCGGCGATTCTGGTCGGCTCGATGCCTGGCTGGGCGGAGCACAGCTGCCTGTGCGTGTGGTCGAGGGTGCGCCTGCGGTCCGCGCAGTGGCGATCAGCGGGCGGATCTTCCGCTAGCGCTGCCCCAGTCGTCGCCTCGGCGGCGCCCAAGCGAGGAGCAGGCCGCCACGGGCTTGCATGGGCTACCGGCGAGGGCGAGACTGCTTCCAGTCGTTACAGGAGGGGTCATGGTCGTTCGTGTGTTTCGCGCCCGGATTCGCCCTGGCAAGGAGGGCGAGTTCGAGCGTTTTGTGATGGGTACAGGCGTGCCCTTGGTGACGGCTCAGGCGGGCTGCAGCCACGTGACGGTCGGCAAGAGCCGCTGGAGCGATCAGCCCGAATTCGTCGTCGTGACGCACTGGGATTCGATTGACGCGCTCGTGTCTTTTGCCGGGGAAGACTGGCGGCAGGCCGTCGTCGAGCCGGAGGAAGAGCACATGCTCACTGAGGTCTTCTGCGACCACTACGAGGCGATCGAGGCCGGTTGACCCAAGAGCCCCAGACCAGATAGGCGAGACGCGACAGCCGAGCCGAACGCCCCGCCGACCACTGCTTTTCATGCGTGGTAGCGGGCCGCCTTGGCGGCGTCCCCGCAGCACGACTTCCTAAGGCGGACTTCTCATGGCCTTCTTAGGCGCGGTCGGCGTACTCGGCCGCAGCAAACGGCCAAGCGTCCGCCAGCCAACGACTGACGGCCGCGTGCAGCTCGCGGTCGAGCTCGGGCACGCTCGCGCGCACCCACGACCAAACGTCTGCATCGTGACCCTCGTCGCGCGCCGGGTAGATGTAGACGCAGCCCAGCACGTCGTCTGTGCCGGGCGCCAGCACGGTGTAGCTGAAGCCCGCGCGCTCGGCGAAGTCGCGGGCGTGGCGCTCGAGATCGGCGAGGTTCTCCTCGAGCGTCATGCCCTCCGCGGGCGGCCAGTCGCGCCTCTGGTACCCCGGGGTGGCCCGGATGTGCTCGATGCTCCCACTCCACGCGTCGTGGTCGGAAATGTTGTGCTCAGGGCCGAGCGGGACCAGGCGGAAGACCGGCGTGCTCAGCCCCTGTGGGACTGCAAAGCCCTCAGGGACGAACCCCTCGCGCGCGGGCATCGACCTTCAGTATGGCCTCGTCCCGCCGTCGGCACCGTCGGCATACCTTCGTACCCTCAACCCGCTCGAGTCCACGCAAGGTCGCCTCACCTCTTTTTTCGCATTTCTTCGCGGGGTGCTAGTGCGGGGTGTTCGGCGCGGACCGGCGTGGTGAAGTCGACCGCCCCCTGGCACTGCTTGCTCCCGGGATGGCGGGATACTGGGCGGCGATGTCGCAGGAGAACGTGGAGGTGGGGAGAGCAAGCTTCGAGCTCTGGCGCGATGGACGGATGGGCGAGTGGATCGAGACGCTCGACGCCGACATCGAATGGGACATCTCTGCCCATCCCTTGCCCGACTTCCCCGACCGCGGCCGTGGCCGCGACGGCTTCGTCGGCCACATGGGCGATTACCTCTCTGGGTGGACCGCCTACGAGGCCTCGGGCACGGAGCTGATCGATCGAGGAGACGACGTCCTTCTGAGCATCCACGAGCGGGCCCGCATGCCAGACAGCGACATGATGCTCGACCGCGATCTGCCGAGCGTGTGGACAGTTCGAGATGGGCGAGCCGTGCGGCTCCGGGTCTTCAGGACTCGCACCGAGGCGCTCGAAGCCACCGGGCTGTCGCAGTAGGCGATGTCGCAGGAGAACGTGGAGCTTCTCCGCCGGATGTTCGAGTTGTTCTCTGAACGGGAGCTCGACTGGGACGCGCTCTTCGAGCTCCTCGGTCCCGACATCGTTTGGGAGGTTCGCTCGGACTTTCCAGACGCCGCCGTCTACACGGGCCACGAAGGGATTCGCCGCTTGTCTGATGCCTTCGATGAGGCGGTCGGGGAGACTTGGTACCGGCCACTCGAATACATCCACGTCGGAAGTCGCGTCGTCGTGCCGCTTCGTTGGGGCGGACTTGGCATAGGAAGCGGGGCCGCATTTGCCGAACGCGAGGAGACGTGGGTATTCACACTGCGCGACGGCAGGATCCGCCACGTCAAGGAATACGGAACCAAGCAGGACGCCCTCGACGCCGTGGGACTGCGGGACTAGCGACCGGAGGGAGGAGCCGGGCGCCGTCCTCGCCTGGAGGCTAATTGGGGGTCAGAATGACCGGCCCCTGGCGACGCGCTGGGCGAGCTCCGAATGCTACGGGGACGCTGATCGACCGGAACCGCTGGCATCCGAACCGAGCTTCCCTGCTGCAGGTTCACGCTTTGCCTTTTCCGAACAGGGGCCGCACGCCGGCGATGTCCTACTCGGCTACCGAAACCGAGAGCATTGCCGCGCCGTGCTTGTTGCGGGGGCGCTTCCGCGGAAGGTTTCGACGACCGCTTGCGACTCCCAGCGCTCAAAGAGGTTGATGCGGCCGAGGTCGAGCAAGTCGGCCGTGATGGCAAAGTCAAGGCAGCCATCTGCTCGGCGAGCCTTTTCGAAAACGCTCATGGAGCCCGCGAGGTAGGACTCGCGCTGCTCAGGGTCGACCGTGATGTGTCCTGCGACGATGACCATGGGTGCGCTCCTTTCCGAAGTCTTCGTATGTCAGTCATCTCCAGCGCTCATCACGCCTAGGCGACGACGAACGTGTAGTCGCGCTCGATCCGGCCGTCTGCGGTGAGGACGAGGAAGTTGAGCCCGACTGCGAACGCCTCACCGTCCTTGGCGACCGCCTCCCAATGGAACTTGACGACGTCCCCGAGTCGCTCAGCGTCGTCGCGCCCCCGGAAGCTGAGCCCTTCGGAGCCGACCCAGTGCTCGTACGCGCTCGCCGCACGAGCCTCTATCTCCTCGTATCCCCGTGCCTCGAGGTTCGCCGTCATGGCGAGCCCGGGTCGCGCCGCGATCTCTCGGATCTCCTCCGGCGGCTGGAGGATATGCCTCCCGTCCTCCGTCCAGAGCTCGGCGATCATCCGCCGGCGCCGGTCGGCATCGGGCTCGTTCCAGAGCGCGAGGTACTTCTCCGCCAACTCGGCCGCGCTCCGGGACGAGATTTCGACGAAAGCGTGTGTGTCGGTCATCGGTTACCTCCGTTGATCGTGGGTTGCTTCGCCGTCAACGGTCCCGGAGGAATGGCCACGCGTCCATTACCTCTTGTGTAACGCCGGCCGGCTTTTACACACCGGGTAATGGAACCTGAGCGAACGCCCCGCTAACTTCAATCGGGTGGTCGTCCAGACCGAGCAGGAGCCCCAGACCGCGGGGGAGTTGATCCGTTTCTGGCGCACGCGACGCGGCCTCAGCCAACTGGAGCTGTCCCTGGACGCGAACGTCTCGACCAAGCACCTGAGCTTCGTCGAGACCGGCCGGTCCAGCCCGAGTCGCCAGCTCCTCGTCCACCTGGCCCGGCACCTCGACTTGCCGATCGCCGAACGCAACCGCCTGCTGCTCGCAGGGGGCTTCGCTCC
>JBEVKF010000078.1:0-10873 GCA_040509755.1 Thermoleophilaceae bacterium
GGGAGCTATGGACCCGACTTCCACGACGGGGACCTTAGAGTGAGGGCATGCTTGGTCATGTCGCAGTCGGCACCTGGAGCGGGGGACGCTTCATGCGCTTCGGCGAGCCGGTTTCCGACGAGCGCCTGGAGGCACTGCTGCGTCCCGGCGGCGGAATCGACACGCTGATCACGGCGGACACCTACGGCGCGGGCGAGGCGGACACGCTGCTCGGCCGTGCCCTCGCCGGCGTGCCGCGCTCCGACTACGCGCTGGTCGGCGCCGTCGGCCACGACTTCTACGAGGGCGAGCGCGACGGCGCCAAGGGCTTCCCGCGCTTCACCGATCCGCGCCTGCGCGGCCCGGACGGCTACCGGGATTACCTGCGCATGGCGGTCGAGCGCAGCCTCGAGCGCTGCGGCGCCGGTTCGTTCGACCTGCTGCTCCTTCACACCCCGGACCGGCGCGGCTTCGAGTCGCCGGAGGTGTGGGAGGCGCTCCGCGAGCTGCGCGACGAGGGACTCGCCGGCGCGCTCGGGGTCGCGCCCGGGCCGGCGAACGGCTTCACGCTCGACCTGATCGGCTGCTTCGAGCGCTACGGCGAGCTGATCGACTGGGCGATGCTGATCCTCAACCCGCTGGAGCCCTGGCCGGGCGAGCTGGCACTCGACGCCGCGGCGCGCCACGAGGTCGGCGTGATCACGCGGGTGGTCGACTACGGCGGCCTGTTTCACGACGACGTTCTGCCCGGGCACGAGTTCGGGCGCGGCGACCATCGCGGCTTTCGCCCGGCCGGCTGGGTCGAGGCGGGGCGCGAGAAGCTCGATGCCCTGCGCCCGCTGGCCCAGCGCCACGGCCTGACCCCTCTGCAGCTCGCGTGCACCTGGAACCTCGCCCACGCGTCGGTGCGCTGCGTCGCCCCCACCCTGATCCAGGAGGCCGGCCCGGGCGTCAAGCCGATTGAGCGCAAGCGCGCGGAGCTGGCGAGCGTGCCGGCCGAGTCGCCGCTGTCGGCGGCGGAGGTCGTGGAGATCCGCGAGCTGGGCGACAACACCGGAAGCATGCTCCTGAAGGGCGCGACGCCCGACCACGACGGCGAGGACCAGGCCGACCGCTGGGGGGTCGGGACCGCTCAGGCCGAGCTGGCCGAACGCTGGGGCATCGACCCCGAGCGCGATTTGCGCAGGGTCGCCTGAGCGCCGCGGCGAGTCAGGGCTTCAGCAGGTCGGCGCACTTCTGGAGCGCCTCTGTGTCCTCCGGGCGCGCCTTGTCCAGGCACTCGGCGTAGTCGCGGAATGCCTGCGCCTCGGGCGAGGTGCCTGTGTCGGCGTCCGGCGCGGCGTCGCCTGACTCAGAGCCGTCGCCCCCTGCCCCGGCGTTGGGCGGGTCGGGATCGTCTGGGACCACGGGTGTGTTGTTTTCGCCGCCGCCGCCAATGCCGCCGGCCGCTCCATCGAGGCCGAGCGCATTGCCGCCCAGCGAGTCAGTCAGCTTCGACAGCGGCTGCGCATTGGCCGGAGCCTCGATCTGCTGGTCGCCGTTCACGTCGCTCAGCTCGACCGAGAAGGTGAGCGTTCCGGCCTCGAGGCCGCCGAGGTCCTCCCTGTCCTCTTCGGGCACCACGAACTCGATCCGACCGGACACGCGCCGGATGGTGTCGTCTTCCTTGCCCACGTAGACGTCGAAGGTCGGATCGCGAACCACCTCGGCGATGCGCCCGATGTCCTCCTCGCTGAGCGGATCGGGAACGGCCTGCCCGGTCGCCCCGCCGATCGCCGAGCCCGAGCGGCGCACGAACTTGTTGAGGTTGCCCATCAGCGCGTCGACGTCGAGCGTCCCCGACACATGGCGCGTCTCGACGCCGCCGATCTCCTCGTCGCCCTTGTCCTTTGCCTCGCCGAGCCATGTGCGCGGATCAAGCCCGAGCGAGCGCAGCGAGCCGCGCTTGCGCGTGTTCTTCGCGATGGCGCGGTTGGCTCTGCGGACCTCCGCGGCGGGCTGCTCGTAGTAGACCTCCTGGAACTTGACGAAGGCCCGGTCGCCGGTCGAGAGGAAGCCCGTTTGAATCGTCTGGCCCGCGCCGTCGGCGCCGATCCGCAGGTCGATGTCGGCCGACGGCAGCATTCCCTTGTTGGTGCGAAACGGACCGGCCGCCTCGATGCGCACCGGCTGCCCCGCCGAGGCTCCGCCCTTCAGGTCGAGCTCAGCCTCGACCTTGAGGTCGGCACTGCTGATCTCGTGCTGGAAAGCCTCGTCGAGCAGGTCCTCGACGCTTTGCTCGTCCTCGCCGCCCCCGCAGGAGATGAGCGCCAGCGCGGCAAACAGCAGCAGGGCGGCGAGGCGACGCACGCGGCGCAGGATAGTGGGCGCAGGCGTGCAGCTTGCGCGCTCGACCGCAACCCTTCGCCATCCTCCTGTTATAGAGACGATGCGGCAGATCAAGCGGACAATCCTGGTCGCTGCGGCGGCCTTCGTCCTCGCCGCCGCGACCGCCCAGGCCGGCGAGGTCATCCTGGTCGCCGGTGACCACGCGGTGCGCGTGAACGATCCCGCGGTGCCCTCGAAGGCGGAGAGCGCTCTCGTGGCGCCGCCCGGTACGCACCGCTCGGGGGTGGCGGCGGCCGTCGCCGCGGCCGCCGCCCCGAGGCGAGCCGATCGCCGCGCGGTCTACCGCGCCCTGCGCGCGCGCTCGCTGAACGGGGCCGACGCGCGGCGGTGGCGGCGCTGGTACGTGAGCGCGCTGCGCACCTACAGGCATCTCGGCGGCGCGCGCCGCGACCAGCTCGGCTACGTGATCGACTCCGTCGAGGCTCTGGCGCTCGGGCGCCGGCTCACCCCCACCCGCATGCCCGGCGCGTTCGCGCAGCTCGAGCGAAACCGCCGCTACTGGCGCTCGCTCCCGTTCCCCGCCTCGAAGGACCAGGTGAGCTTCCGCGGCAGCCAGGTGCTCTACCAGTACTACCCGGGCCGCGGACTGCAGCTGCAACCGCTGTCGACCTTCAAGAAGGCAAACAACATGCACGGCGCCTGCGAGCGCCGCGAGCCGGCGTGCGACAAGGCCGGCCTGCGCCGGCTGCTCGACGAGATGACCTCTTTCGCCGTCAAGCGCTCGCGCAGGTTCATCGCCTGGGAGTACAGCTTCGAGTTCGGCGGCGGCCCGCCGCCCTGGATGAGCGGGATGGCGCAGGCCACCGGAGTCCAGGCGCTGGCACGCGCGGCGAAGCTGCTGGGCGAGCCACGTTATCTCGCCACCGCCCGCAAGGCGCTCGGCGCCTTCGAGACCCCGCCCCCAACCGGCGTGCGTACCACGGGCCCGGCCGGCGGCGTTCACTACCTGCAGTACTCGTTCGCCCCGCGGCTCTACATCTTCAACGCCTTCCTGCAGTCGCTGATCGGGCTGCACGACTTCGGCAAGCTGGCCGGCGAGACGCGCGCAACCGAGCTGTTTCGCCAGGCGGAGCCGGAGGCGCGCAAGGAGATGCCGCTCTCCGACGTGGGCGACTGGTCGCGCTATTCCTATCTCGGCGCAGAGTCCACCCGCGAGTACCACGAGCTGCTGCGCGAGTTCCTCCAGTCGATGTGCATCCGCCGGCTCGGCAGGGTCTACTGCGACCTCGCCGCTCGCTACCGCGGGTATACGGTCGATCCGCCCGAGCTCGCATACACCGGCCCGGCGCAGGCCGTCGAAGAGGACCTCACGTCGCTGAGCTTCACCGTGTCCAAGCTCTCGGTGGTCGAGCTGAAGGTCTCCCGCGGCGGGAAGGTCGTGTTCTCGCGGCTTGCCACCTTCCGCCGGGGCACGGGCGCGTTCGCGTGGCGGCCGCGCGGGCCTGGGCTGTTCACGGTGCAGGTGGCCGCCAAGGAGCTGCGCACAGGGCTGGGCAAGAGGGACAGCGACTCGGCCGAGATCGAGGTCGAGAACGTGCCCGGCCGGTAGCGTCGCGGGCTTGGCCGCAAGCACTCGGCTCGGCCGAGTGCGCGCGGATCTGCTCAGGCGACGGCTAGTCTCGCGTCCATGGCCCCCCGGACCATCCTCTACACCGGCAAGGGCGGCGTGGGCAAGACGAGCGTCGCCGCCGCGAGCGCGCGCCGTTGCGCCGCCGCCGGGCTGCGCACGGTAGTGCTCTCCACCGACCCGGCCCATTCGCTGTCGGACTCGCTGGAGGCCGAGCTGGGCGGCCGGCCCACCGAGGTGGGACCGAACCTCTTCGGACAGGAGGTGCAGGCCCAGGAGGAGATGGAGCGCCACTGGGACTCCGTGCAGGACTGGCTCGGATCGCTGCTCGAGGAGCGGGGCATCGACAGCATCGCGGCGGAGGAGCTGACCGTGCCGCCCGGCATGGACGAGCTGTTCTCCCTGCTTCAGATCAAGCGCCATCACGACGAGGGCGAGTTCGACTGCGTCATCGTCGACTGCGCCCCCACCGGCGAGACGCTGCGCCTGCTCTCGTTTCCCGACGTCGTCACGTGGTGGCTCGAGCGCATCCTGCCGTCCCAGCGCAAGCTCGCGCCCTGGGCGCGCTCGTTGTTCGACGTGCCGCTCCCGGCCAACGGGGTGTTCGACGATCTCGAGCGCCTGGCGCGCAACCTCGTGGCCATGAACGGGATCCTGCGCGACCGCTCGCGGACGACCGTACGGCTCGTGATGAACGCCGACCGCATGGTCGTCAAGGAGGCGATGCGGACCTTCACCTACCTGAATCTCTACGGCTACCTGACCGATGCCGTGGTGGTCAACCGCCTGCTGCCGGCCGACGGCTACTTCGCGGCCTGGAGCGAGATCCAGGGCGGGCAGCTGGAGCTCGTGCGCTCGGCCTTCGAGCCCGTGCCCGTGCTCACGGCGCCCTACCTGGAGCGCGAGGTGATCGGCCCGGAGATGCTCGACCGGCTCGCCGGCGAGGTGTTCGGAGAGCTGGACCCGGCCGCCGTTCTTCACAGCGAGCTCTCGCAGCAGCTCGTGACCGACAACGGACGGGCCACCCTGCGGGTGAAGGTCCCGTTCGCCGAGAAGGGCGACCTCTCGCTCAAGAAGATCGGGCTCGAGGTGATCGTGCGCGTCGGATCCCAGAAGCGGACCATCATGCTGCCGCCCGCCCTGGCCGCCTATTCGGCGAACGGCGCGCGCTTCGAGGACGGCGCGCTGGAAATCGCCTTCGAGAAGGTGGAAGCGTGAGTACCGAGCCCCGCCGAGACCAAGAGCCCTTCGAGTCGTTCGACCCCTCGCCGCTGTTCGTGCTGCTCGACGGGATCCGCCGCGCGGCGCCGCGCGAGCTCCAGGACCAGGTCACGGGCGTGATCCGGGAGTTCCTGCTCACGCTGCGCTCGCTGATCGACTGGTATCTGGAGCGCCTGGACGACCGCCCGCGCGAGCAGCACGTAGAGGACATCCCGATCGAATGAGCTCGCTCGACTACAGCGCGCTGCCGCCCGACCTGCCGGTCCCCGAGGACGACGGCGCCGCCGACCACCTGACCGGACTCGAGCTGCCGGAGCTCGACCTGCCCGTGGCCGGCGGGGGCTCCTTCGACCTGCGGCGCCCGGGCCTGCTGGTGGCCTTCGTCTACCCGCGGACCGGCACTCCCGGCGAGCCGCTCACTCCCGGCTGGGACGACATCCCGGGGGCGCGCGGCTGCACCCCGCAGAGCTGCGCCTTTCGCGACCGCCACGACGCGCTGGCGAACCTCGGTGCGACGCTGCTGGGGATCAGCGCGATGGACGCCGCCGGCCAAGCGGCCTTTGCCGAGCGCGAGTCGCTTCCCTATCCGCTCGCCAACGACACGGCCCTGGTGCTCCGCGACGAATTGAGGCTACCGACCTTCGAGGCGGCGGGCCGGACGCTCTACAAGCGTCTCACCTTGGTGGCCGAGGACGGCAGGATCGAGAAGGTCTTCTACCCGGTCTTTCCCCCGGACCGAAACGCCGCGGACGTCGAGGACTACTTGAAGCGCGGCAGGCCCTTGGGCCCGGCGTCCGCCACCACGTAGCCCCAGAGCCGGCGCACCTGCCGCGGGTGGCGCGCCGCCACGTCCTTGCCCTCTTTGCCGAGTGCGTACAGGCGCTTGTCCTTGCCCTCGTTGTCTGAGATCAGCAGCCAGCGATCGTCACGGGCCGCCACGTAGTTGGCATAGGAGGCCGTGCGGTAGGTGCGCTTCTGCGCCGGCGCGCGCCCCTCGAACAGGGGCGAGAGGTCGGCTCCGGTCATGGCACCGGGCGCCTCCTGGCCGAGGATCGAGAGCACGGTCGGCCCGATGTCGTGGTGGGAGGCCCAGTAGCGGCTCGTGCTCCCCTTGGCCTTGAGCGCGGGATGACGGATGGCGAAGGGCACCTGGCTCAGCTCGGTGTGGACCTCGGTGTAGCGCTTTCCGACCCAGCCGTACTCGCCCAGCAGCACGCCGTGGTCGCTGCAGAGCACGAGCAGCGTGTTGTCGAGTACGCCCAGGTCGGCGAGCCGGTCGACGAACTTGCCGAGCCAGGTGTCGACCAGGGTCACCTCCGCCGCATAGAGCTGGCGCATCCGGCGCAGCAGCTGCTGCGAGAGGCCGATCGACGCGTACTTGGCAGCGGGGGTCGGGAAGGGCTGAATCGGCTCCACGCCCTTGACGTTCGGGGGGCCGTAGAGGTCGCGCAGCCGCCGCGGGACGTCCCAGGGCTCGTGCGCGTCGAAGCAGTCGACCACGAGCGCGAAGGGCGCGCCGCGGGCGCGCGCCCACTCGACCCAGCCCATCGATTCCCGAAATACCCGCGGCGCCGCGAACTCGTCCTCTTTTCGGTCGCGCGGATTGGCCGCGAGATAGGCCTTCATCCGGGGCTCGTGGCGCGAGCCGCGCATGGACGGCGGGGTGTACTTGTCGAGCTCGGCCCGCGACACCCTCCCACTGGGCTTGCGGCGCAACGGCACCTGCCCGTCGACCAGCTTGACCCGGTCGAAGCGCCCGCGAAAGCGCTTGTGGACGGGCAGGAGCAGGTGCGGGTTATCGGTCACATAGCCCGTCGTCCAGCCCTCGGCCCGGAGTACCTCGGCCCACATCTTGCCGTCGCTGCCGACCGGCTCCCAGCCCGGCTGCGGCGGAAGGCCCTTGTATGGGTGCCAGCCGCGGTACGGGAAGATCCGCCGGCCGGACATGATCGAGCGGCGCGCCGGGATCGTCGGCATGGCCTCCGGGAACGCGCGGCTGAAGCGAAGGCCCTGGCCGGCGAGCTTGTCCCACGCCGGCGTGCGTGCCCGCGGCCCATAGACATGGTCGGCTCGCAGGCTGTCCATCACCACGACGACGACGTTCATCGCGTCCGGCGGTGCGGGCCGCCGCCGGAACGCGGCCCGCGCCGCGGGCTCGTCCTTGTCGCAGGCCGCCGCCCCGAGCAGGGTGAAACCGGCGGCGCCGGCGCCGCCCGCCTTGATCAGGTTCCGTCGTGTGAGGTCATCTCCCAAGCGGCGGGAACAGTAGCCGGGTGGCCGGGGGTAGGCTTCGGGCGTGGCCAAGACATGGGTGTTGACCGGATCGCTCGACAACTTTCGCGCCACGCGCGCCCACGGCTTCCGGGTGATCGGAGCGAAGGAGGGCCGGCGCCGAATGGCCGAGGCAATCGAGCCGGGCGACCGAATCGTCTTCTACGTGACAGGCGTGCAGGCCTTCGGCGGAATCGTGCGGGTCACGGGGGAGATGTACGAGGACCGCGAGAAGCTCTGGCCCGGCAAGCCGGGCAAGGCAGACCCCTATCCCTGGCGCTTTGAGACCGAGCCCGAGCTGGTGCTCGACGAGGAAGACTTCGTGCCCGCCGAGGGGCTTGCGCTCGAGCTCGAGCACGTGCGCAAGTGGCCCGCGGACCACTGGCACCTGGCCTTCCAGGGCCAGCTGCGCAACGTCACCGACGCGGACGCCGTGCTGCTCGAGCGCAGGCTCCGCGAGGCGGCGCCCGCGGCGGCGTGAGCGCCGAGCGGATCCGCACGCTGCTCCTGCGCGGGGACAACCTCCTCAAGAGCGGAAGGCCGGAGCGGCTACCGCGCGCCGTCGAGGCCTTCGAGCAGGCGGCCGAGCTGGCCAGCGATCCGGCCGTGGACGAGCGTGTGCGCGAGCTCATCCAGCGCAGGCTCGAGGCGGCCAGGGCCATCGAGGAATGACCGAGCACTCCCGCCACTACTCCCTGGAGGAGGCGACCGCGCTGCTCCCGCGCGTGATCGAGCTGATCGCCCGGATGCGCGCCGCTCGCGAACGGCTCGGAGACGCCGAGGCGCGGGCCGCGCTGGCCGCGGCGGGGCAGACCAACGGCGGCGGGCAGCCCGGCAGGACGGTGTCTGAGGGCTTCCTCGAGCTTCGCGAGTCGATGTTCGAGTTGCGCGACCGCGAGATCGTGCTGCGCGACCTGGATCGCGGCCTCGTCGACTTTCCCGCCCTTCGCAACGGCGAGGAGATCTACCTCTGCTGGCTCGAGGGCGAAGAGGAGATCGGCTTCTGGCACGAGCCCGGCGCCGGCTTCGGGGGCCGGCGTCCGCTGGACGATGGCTGACCTGGTCCGCACTTTCCGGCTGCTCGGCCCCGAGCAGAAGGCGGCGGCGGTGGGAGCCGTGCTCCTGGCCGTCAGCACGTTCGGACCGTTCTCCTTTGTCGAGGTGGCCGAGATCCTCGTGGCCCTCGGCGTGCTGGCCCTCCTGCGCGCGCGGGCGCTCGGCAAGCGCTTCCATCTTCCTTTCGGGGACGGCACGGTGATCGCCGCGGCGGGCATCTGGGCGGCGGCGCTGATCGTGGTGCGCCTGTTCGATCGCCCGCTGGGACAGAACCTGCTCGCGCTCGCCTGTGCGGCGATCCTGATCCTCGCGGGCGCCCGCGAGCGTGCGAAGCGCCCCGCGGACGACATCCCGAAAGAGCACGCCTCCCCGCCGATCCGCCACGCCGAGCCGCGGCCGCCGCGGCGCCGCGACGAGCCGCAGACCGTCGTCCTCGAGGACGCGACCGAGCCGCTGCCGCCGCCGGAGTTCGAGCCCTATCGCCCCGAGCCCGGCGAGCAGCTCCATCTCGGCGAGGAGCGCGATCGCCCCCCGACCGGCGAGGCCTGAGCGCGTCCTAAGCGACGACTCCGGGCAGCCACGCGCTCACCGCGGCCGCCACCGCAGCGACATCGGTCCTGAGGCTGTGGTCGCCCGGGACCTCCACGACCGTCCGGCGCTTGCCCGCGGGCGGGATGCCGAAGCGGTCGCGCTCGCCCTGAACGACCAGCGTCGGGACGCTGACGGCATCGAGCTCCGCCAGGCGATCCGGCGCCGGCGCCGCGCCCGAGCGCCGCGGCGGCTGCAGCGGGAACGCGAGGCACAGCACTCCGGCGGCGCGGGTGGCAGCGGCGGTGCGGCACGCCACCCGCGCGCCCGCCGAGCGACCGCCGACCACGATCGTCAACCCCTCGAGCTCGCCCGCCATCAGGTGGCCGGCGACCGCGGTCCAGGCAGCGTCCAGCTGGTGCGCGGGAGCAGGGGAGCGCCGGCCCGCCACGCGGTAGGGCTGCTCGACCAAGGCCACACTCACCCCTTCCGCGACCGCGGCCTCCGTGACCGCCACCAGGTCTCGCGCGGTAACCCCGCCGGCGGCGCCATGACCGAGGATCAGCCCGGCCCGCGGCTCGTCCGCGCCGTGCAGGTGCGCCCTTGCGGGCCCATGCGGGGTGTCCATCTCGACCACCATGCTCAGTCGGGCAGCATCGGCACGGACGGGCCCTCGTCTCGGCCCAACAGAACGGCGCGTGTGATGGCGGTGGTTCCGAAGCGGTCGCGCACGAGGTCCAGCGTGGCGTCGAGCGCCCTGGCGCGATGGCCCTCGAACGGCAGTGCGAGTTGGATCGCGCGATCGTCTTGGAGATTCGTGAGCGCCACTCCGACCAGCGTAAGGCCCCGGCTCTCGATCAGCGGCATGGCGGCCGTCAGCAGCCCCCGCGCCGTCGCGAGGATCGTGTGGGTTTGGGTCGTGGCCTCGGACACGGTGTGCGAGCGGGTGGCCCGGGAGAAGTCGTCGAAGCGCAGCCTGAGCACGACCGTGCGGCAAGCCCGCCGGGCGGCGCGGAGGCGGCGAGTCAGGCGGTCGACGAGGCCGACGAGGACCGCGTCGAGGGCCGCGGGCGACCTCGGGGTGCGCCCGAGCGCGCGCTGGGCCCCGATCGACCGCCGCCGACGACGCGCCTGCACCCGCCGGGGGTCGCGATTGTGGGCGAGCGCGTGGAGCTGGCGGCCCGAAGCGCCCCCGAGTATCGACACGAGCGCCGCCTCGGCGAGCTGGGCGACCTCGCCGACGGTCCTGATCCCCAGGTTCTTGAGCTTGCTCGCTGTGACCGGCCCGACGCCCCAGAGCCGCTCGATCGGCAGCGGGTGCAGGAAGTCGAGCTCGCCGTCTGGCGCCACCACCAGCAGACCGTCGGGTTTGGCCACGCCGCTGGCCACCTTGGCCAGGAACTTCGTGCGCGCCACTCCCACCGTGATCGGTAGTCCGACCCGCTCGAGCACCTCGCGCTTCAGCTTGACAGCGATCTCCCTGGGTGATCCCGAGATCCGCCCCAGCCCGCGGGCGTCGAGGAAGGCCTCGTCGATCGACAGGCCCTCCACCAGCGGAGTCGTGTCGTCGAACACCGCAAACACCGCCTTGCTCGCCTCGGAGTAGGCCCACCAGCGCGGCGAGACCACGATCGCCTGGGGGCACAGCCGTCGCGCCTCGGCACCGCCCATCGCGGTGCGCACGCCGCGCGCCTTCGCCTCGTAGCTGGCGGCGAGCACGACGCCCGCCCCGACGATGACCGGCCGGCCGCGCAGGCGAGGATCGTCGCGCTGCTCGACCGAGGCGTAGAACGCGTCCAGGTCGGCGTGCAGGATGGTGGCCTCCCGTGCCACGAACACATGTTCGCATTTTGCCCGGTCGGA
>JBEVKF010000079.1:0-11807 GCA_040509755.1 Thermoleophilaceae bacterium
CGATAGCGCGTCACGATCGCCTCGAAGGCCGGCTCGTAGCCCGCGCGCACGAGGTCGACAAGGCGGGCGTCGGACTGGGAAGCCAGCACCGAGCGGCGGGCCAATCGAGCAGGAGCGATGAGCGACTTCGGAGTCATGGCGCAGGGGCGGTCAAGACCTGCAACACGCGCGAAGCCGAAACCTCACGCGAGCTCCAATACCGAGGGTAGTTCGCCCAGGGCGGCATCGTCCTGCCACCCTTCGCGCGATGCCGGTGCTCCTGGTTCTCCTCGCTCTGTGGCTGGCGGCTGCCCCCGCCCAGGCGTCGGCGTCCGCCGCCCCGATCGACCGCTCTCAGCCGCCTGCCCCCGACGGCACCCCGCTCTGCGCCGACTGGGTACACGAGCGGCACAGCATCGAGCGCGCGGGGAACAGCTGGCCCACCTGGCACCCGCCGCGTGACCCTCGCTACCACTGTGCATTCGGCCACGAGCACGGCACAAACCCGCGCGCCTTTCGCTATTTCCGCCGCGCCGGCATGCCCGCCTTCGGCCCGATAGGCGCCTACGCGGGGAGCGAGGAGGCGCACGCCGGGTTCAAGGTGTTCGCCGCCAACGAGGATCGCAAGGGCCTGGCCTGGATGGTGATCCTGCACCAGGGCTCGGGGTCGCCGCGGCGGGGCACGGTGCGCTTCCACTCGCTCGAGACCTGGCTGTTTCGAAACCACGGCCGGCGCCTTGTCGCGCATACGCGCACGATGGCCGACTTCGGCGAAGCGGTCCCCAACTGTCCCGGCGCGAGACGGACGCCCGGCATGCGCCTGCTCCCGAGTCCACGGTGCCAGTCGGTCTACGAGGAGTGGGACACGAGCCTCGCCGTCGGCGGCGTCTTCGGTGCCGATCCCGGTTTCGCGATCGACAATGCGATCACCCAGTTCGACCCCTCCGATCCGGGGAAGACGGTGTTCAACAAGGGGTTCGCCTGCGGCCCCAACGATCCGGCGGGATGGGACTCCTACTGCAAGGGCGACAAGCGCACGGTCTTCCACCCGCGGTGGACGGCGAACAACCGCGGCCGCTCGCGCTTTCGCACCGATGCCCTCGGGCGGCGCTCGGCCTCGGGGCTGCTCCAGGTGGTCTCACGCCGGTTGCGCGTCGATCAGTCGGACGAGTGCTGCGGCCCGGAGAACGCGTTCATCATGGAGCGGCCGAGCGACGGCGGCCTCTACCGCGCCGGCCGCGGCCTGCACTCGAAGAACTTCGAGTTCCCGGGCTACTGCGTGCTGGGAGCGAACTGAACGACGGGTGTCTTCGCGCCGTCCGGGGTACCGCGTGGTGCGCGCAAACTGACGAGTTAGGGTTTTTTCGGTGCAGCTGATCCACCCCGAGCGCCGCTCGACCTCACCCGGCGACCTCGCCTCCGGGCTGCGCCTCGGCGACAAGGCACCGAGGCAGCGTCCCTACCTCGCGCTGAACATGGTCTCGAGCCTCGACGGCAAGGCAACAATCGAGTGGCGCACGAAGGGTCTCTCCACCGAGCTCGATCGCCAGCTCTTTCACCACCTGCGCACCCAGGCCGACGCGATCATGGTGGGGGCCGGCACCGTTCGGAGCGAGCGCTACGGGCGCATGGCGAAGTCAGAGGAGCTGCGCGAGAAACGCGAGCGCGAGGGCCTGGCTCGCGACCCGCTCGCGGTGGTGGTCAGCGGCCGGCTCGACCTCCCCGCCGACCTTCCGCTTCTCAACGACCCCGAGCAGCGGGTGATCATCGCCACCGGCTCCGACGCCTCGCTGCCCGGTCTCGGCGAGCAGGTCGAGTACGCCCGCGTGGGCGACGACCTGCCGCTTCTCATGGCGCGCCTCCGCGAGGACCACGGCGTGCGGTCGGTCCTCTGCGAGGGCGGACCGACCCTCAACTCGCACCTGCTTGCCGCCGGCCTCGTGGACGAGCTCTTTCTCACGCTCAACCCGAAGCTGGCGGGCGGGGCGGCGGCCCTGACGATCGTGGCCGGACGTGGCCTGATCGAACCCGCCGAGCTCGCGCTGGTCTTCGTCGCGGAGGGCGAGGGCGACCTATTTACCCGCTGGCGAGTGCAGAAACCCTTGCAACCGTAGGGTTTCCACAGGCCCATCCGCTATCTATGGAGCACTCAATGGCGACAGCCAAGACAAAGCTCGGAACTCGCCGCGCACCCGCCAAGGGTCCCGCGGTCCAGGTTCCCGTAGTCGCGCTCAGGAACGTGACGAAGATCTACGACGGCGGCTCCGTCGGTCTTCAGAACGCTTCGATGCGGATCGATCGCGGAGACTTCGTGTTCCTCGTCGGCCCCACCGGCTGCGGCAAGTCCACCTGCATCCGCCTGCTCATGAAGGAGCTCGAGCCGAGCGAGGGCGAGATCGACATCGCGGGCCGCTCGCTGGGTGAGATCCCTCGCAACAGGGTCCCGTTCCTGCGCCGCAACATCGGCGTGGTGTTCCAGGACTACAAGCTGCTGCCGAACCGCACGGTGTACGACAACGTGGCGTATTCGCTCCAGGTGATCGGCGAGACGCGCCAGGAGATCAGGCGCAAGGTGCCGGACATCCTGCGGCTCGTCGGGCTCTCCACCAAGCTCCATAACTACCCCGACGAGCTCTCGGGCGGCGAGCAGCAGCGCGTGTCGATCGCGCGAGCGTTCGTCAATCACCCGCCGCTGCTGCTGGCCGACGAGCCGACCGGCAACCTCGATCCCGAGACCTCGATCGGGATCATGCAGCTGATCTACCGGATCAACCGCACCGGCACGACCGTGGTGGTCGCCACTCACGACAACGAGATGGTCGACAAGATGCGCAGGCGCGTGATCGAGTTGCGCGACGGCCGGATCGTGCGCGACGAGGAGTCCGGCCTCTACCGGCCGGACGAGTCGACCACCGAGTTCGCCATCCGCCTGCGCGGTGAGCTCGGCGTGGGAGCGGAGGGGCACCCCAACTAGGGGGGGCCTGGCCATGCGCCTCAGCTTCTTCCTAAAGGAAGCCCTCCGCGGGCTCAAGCGCAACTCCGCGCCGGCGCTCGCGGCGCTTCTCACCGTGCTGCTGACCGCGCTCGTGCTCGGCGTGTTCATCCCGATCGTCCAGGCCACGACCGGCACGGCCAACGAAATCCGCGGGCGCGTGGCAGTCGACGTGTATGTCGCCGATTCGGCCACACCGGGCGAGACCGCCGAGCTGCGCGAGGCGATCAACGGCACGAGCAACGTCAAGTCGGTCGAGTTCATCTCGAAGGGCGAGGCGCTCGAACGCGCCAAGGAGCAAAACCCGAGGGCGTTTCGCGAAGGGGCCGAGCTGCTCGGCTCCAACCCGCTGCCCTCGTCGTTTCGCATCACGCCCGAGGACCCCGACAAGCTCAGCGTGATCGTGGACAGCCTCGCGCCCAACGGGCGGCCGGAGCTTGCCGCGATCGACGAGGTCCGCAACCGCGAGGAGGACACCAAGGAGATCCTCTCGGCGACCGGCCTGGTCAAGGCCCTCACGGCCGGACTCTCGATCCTTCTGGTCCTGGCCTCGATCGCGCTGATCGCGAACACGATCCGCCTGTCGGTCTTCGCGCGCAGACGCGAGGTCGAAGTGATGAAGCTGGTCGGCGCCACGAACTGGTTCATTCGCTGGCCGTTCGTGATCGAGGGGGTGATCGTCGGCTTCTTCGGGGGCGTGCTGGCGGTGCTGCTGCTGACGATCGCCAAGGAGACCTTCATCGACCCGCTCTCGGAGCGCTTCGAGCTGCTCGCCGCGCCCGAGACGATCGACTTCCCGCTGCTCATCGTCGTGCTGCTCTGTGCCTGTATTGCGGTGTCCGCGATCGGCAGCGGCATCACGCTGCGCCGCTTCCTGCGCGTTTAAGAAGAGCCAAGAACGGCTCACTAATCTCACTTCGATGCGGACCGGAGGCATCGCAATCGTGTGCGCCCTGCTGGCGCTCGTGGCCGGGATCTACCTGGGCGGCCACCCCGAGCACCTGCCCGGGCCGGTGCGCGACACCTTGGTCGACGAGGATCGGGCGCTTCGCGCCGAGATCGTCGAGACGATCGAGGACAACTTCTACAAGCCGGTCGACGAGTCCAAGCTCGACGACGCGTCGCTGAAGGGCATCGTCGACTCCCTCGAGGATCCCTACTCGGCCTACATCTCGCCGAGTGAGGCGAGCAAGTTCCAGGAGTCGATCTCGGGCGAGTTCGAGGGCGTCGGCATGTCAGTCGAGAAGGACGAGCGCGGGCTGCGCGTGCTGGAGGTCTTCGACGACACCCCTGCGCAGCGAGCCGAGATCGTGAAGGGCGACGTGATCCTCTCGGTCGACGGCCGCTCGATCGCGGGCCTGAGCAGCGCGGTGGCCACGGGGCGCATCAAGGGCCCGGCGGGCACCAGCGTCAAGCTCGAGGTCTTCACGCCGGGCTCGGCCGACACGCGCAACGTGAAGGTCGAGCGGGAGAAGATCGAGGTCCCGGTGGCTCGCGGCCGGATCGTCGAGCGCCAGGGGCGGACCATCGGGGTCGTCGAGCTGCGCGGGTTCAGCTCGGGCGCCCACGGCGTGCTACGCCGCGAGGTGGACAAGCTGCTCGACCGCGGCGCCGAGGGCATCGTCCTCGACCTGCGCGGGAACGGCGGCGGCCTGCTTTCGGAAGCAGTGCTCGTGTCGAGCATCTTCATCGAGGACGGCGAGATCGTGTCCGTACGCGGACGCGCGCGCTCGGAGCGCTCAGAAGACGCCGAGGGCGACGCCATCGACGAGGACATCCCCGTGGTCGTGCTCGTGGACGGCGGCAGCGCCAGCGCCTCGGAGATCGTGACCGGCGCACTGCGCGACCGAGGGAGAGCGACCGTGGTCGGCACCAACACCTTCGGCAAGGGCCTGGTGCAGGAGGTCGAGCCGCTGTCCAACGGCGGGTACCTCGATCTGACCGTGGCCAACTACTACCTCCCGGGCGGCACGACGATCCACAAGAACGGGCTCAAGCCCGACGTCAAGGCCGAGGACGACCTCGAGACCAAGCGCGACGAGGCTCTGCCGACAGCACTGGACGAGCTCGCCCAAGAGCTGCAGTGAGCGCAGCCGTCCGCGCCCGCCCGCAGCGGCGGCTCGAACAGCCGCTCGTGGCCGTGCTGGAGAAGCGCGGGCGCTTCCTCGTGGGCGAGCCGCTGTTCGGCCGCGGCCCGCGCGCCGCAGTGGACCGCGGCGGGGCCGACGAGGGCGATCTCGTCCTGGTGGGATCGGGAAAGCGCGGCGCTAGCGTGATCCGCCGGCTCGGACGCCCAGACGTCGCCCGCGACGTGATCGAGGGTCTGATGCTCGACCGCGGCCTGTACAGAAGCTATCCGCGCGCTGCCGCCGCCGAGGCCGAGCACGCCGCCGGCGAGCCCTACGCGTCCGACTCCCGCGTGGACCTCAGCGAGCTACCGACCTTCACGATCGACCCAGACGACGCCCAGGACTTCGACGACGCCATTTCGGCTCGCGCGGAGCATGGCCATGTGCGGGTCTGGGTCCACATCGCCGACGTGACCGCCTACCTGCGGCCCGGCGGTCCGCTGGAGCGCCAAGCGTTCCGCCGCGCCACGAGCGTCTACGTGCCCGGTGCGGTCGAGCCGATGCTGCCCGAGGCGCTCTCCAACCGCGCTTGCTCGCTTCGCCCGGGGGAGGAGCGGCTGGCCGTGACGGTGGAGATGGAAATGCACGGCAGCGACGCTCGCAACGTCTCCTTTCACCGCTCGCGGGTGCGCAGCGACAAACGCCTGACCTACCGCGAGGTGGACGAGATCTTCGCCGGGCGGGCTCGCGCCGAGGAGCCCTGGGCGGACGCGCTGGCCGCGGCGCACGAGGTGTCGCGCGCCCTGCGCGATAAGCGCGATGCGCTCGAGTTCGGCTCGCCCGAGCCGAGCTTCGACTTCGACGCGGCGGGGCACGTGACCGGCGTTCGCTTCGAGGCCCAGACCGAGTCGCATCGCCTGATTGAGCAGCTCATGATCCTGGCCAACGAGCAGGTGGCCGGGTACCTGGCCGACCGCAAGCTGCCGACCGTCTACCGCATCCACGAGCGTCCCGAGCCCGCCGCGGTCGCCTTCCTGGCCGAGCAGCTCGCGAGCCTCGACGTCCCGACGCCGCCCGTCCCCGAGCACATGACCCCTCAACAGGCGGCCGACCTGTCAGCGGAGATGTCGCGCATCGTGGTCGGAGGCCCGCGCGCGTACGGGATCCTGGTTCTGCGCTCGCTCAAGCAGGCCTACTACAGCCCGCGGAACCTCGGGCACGCCGGGCTTGCGAGCCCGCGCTACTGCCACTTCACCTCGCCGATCAGGCGCTACCCGGACGTGGTCGCCCATCGCGCGCTGCTGCAGGGGCTCGGCATCGACCACACCGCTGCACCCGCGCACGAGCTCGACGAGGCGGGGGTCCTCAGCTCCGCGGCCGAGCGGTCGGCCATGCAGCTGGAGCGCGCGGCCGACGACATCTGCCTTGCCTTCTTGCTCGAGGGCCGCCTGGCCGACGCCGACCCGGCCGCTCCCCCGGCCTTCACAGGAGAGGTGATCGGCCTGATCGGAAAGGGAGCCTTCGTGCGCTTCGGCGAGGAGGGCTTCGAGGGTCTGCTGCCGGCGCGCCGCCTGCGCGGCTGGTGGGAGCTCAACGAGCTCAACACCGCGCTCGTGGAGGAGAAGTCGGGGCGCGAGCTGCGCCTCGGCGAGGAGATCGAGGTCGTCGTAGAGCGAGTCGAGACCGCCCTCGGGCGGGTGGACCTCGCTCCGGCCGGGTCATACTCGTAGGGCCGATGGCCAAGAAGAGAAAACGCAAGGCGGCGGCCGGGGACGTGGCCACCAACCGGCAGGCGAGCTTCCGCTACAACCTGCTCGAGAAGCTGGAGGCCGGGATCGTGCTGCAGGGCTCGGAGGTCAAGTCGCTGCGCAACGGCTCGGTGCAGCTCAAGGACGCCTACGCGGAGGTGCGCGAAGGCGAGGTCTGGCTGCGCAACATGCACATCGCTCCCTACGACCCCGCCCGCGAGGGCCACGATCCCGAGCGCCCGCGCAAGCTTCTGTTGCACCGCCGCGAGATCGAACGGCTGATCGGCAAGACGGCGGAGAAGGGCCTGACACTCGTCCCGACCCGCATCTACTTCAGCGGATCGCGCGCCAAGGTCGAGCTCGCGGTGGCGCAGGGCAAGGACATGTTCGACAAGCGGCGCTCGATCAAGGACCGCGAGCAAAAGCGCGAGATGCAGCGAGCACTGTCCGAGCGTTACTAGGGCCCGAGCCCGCGATCGGCCGCCCAGCGCGTGAGCTCGTGCCGGCTCGAGAGCTGCAGCTTTCGCAACACCGAGGACACGTGCGCCTCGACGGTCTTCGGCGATATCTCCAGGCGCAGGGCAATCTCCTTGTACATGTAGCCGCGCGCGATGTGCTGTATGATCTCGCGCTCACGCGGCGTGAGCGCGTCGAGCTCGGTCTCGGGGTGCGGCGCGGGTCCCGCGAAGGCATCGAGCACGAAGCCGGCCAGCCGCGGGGAGAAGACCGCGTCGCCGTCGTAAACGCGTCGCACCGCGTCGGCCAAGTCGTCCGGCGCGATGTTCTTGGTCACATAGCCGCGGGCGCCCGCGCGGATCACGGCGATCACGTCCTCGGCGGCGTCGGACACCGAGAGCGCCAGGAAGCAGGGCCGCAGGTCTCGCTCGGCCGCGCGGCGGATCACCTCGACCCCGCCGCCATCGGGCATGTGCACGTCGAGCAGCACCACCTCCGGGCTGTCTCGCTCGATCGCGGAGATCGCCTCGTCCACCGTCCCCGCCTCACCGGTGATCTCCAGGTGGCGCTCGAGCTCGGCGCGGACTCCCGAGCGAAACAGCTGGTGATCGTCAACGATCAGAACGCGCGGGGAGCTCAAGCTCCACCTCCGTCCCGTTCGCCGGGCTGCTGGTGATGACCGCGCGGCCGCCGTGTCGCTCCATGCGCCCGACGATCGACTCTCGGACGCCGCGGCGGTCGGGCGGCAGGTCGGATGCATCGAAGCCGGGCCCGCGGTCGCGCACGAACACCTGGAGGCGGCCGTCGCCGGCCTCGGCGTAGACATCCACCGGTGAGCCGCCCCCGAACTTCGCCGCATTCGTCATCGCCTCGCGCGCGGCGGCCAAAACGGCCTCGGTCTTCGCATCGAGATCGCGGTCGCCCACCACCACCACCTCGACCGGGACGCCGTGACGCTCCTCGACGTCCACGGCCGCGGCCTCGAGCGCGGGGGCCAGCCGACTGCCCTGCCCCGGCGCGGGGCGCCCGGCGAGCCAGGCGCGCAGCTCGCGCTCCTGGCGGCGCGCGAGCGCCGCGACCTCCTGCGGGTCGTCCGAGCGCTGCACCAGTGCGAGCGTCTGGAGCACCGAGTCGTGGAGATGAGCGGCCACCTCGGCGCGCTCCTGCGAGCGGATGCGCTCCGAGCGCTCTTCGGTGAGGGAACGCACCAGGCGCACGATCCAGGGAGCGAAGATCACGCCGAGGACGACCACGGCGACGAGCACCGCCAGCAGCACGTTCCGGGCGGCAGAGAGAGCGCCGGTTGCCTGCAGGAAGCCAAACCCGGCGGCGATCACGAGCGCGTTGCCGATGCCGGTGCGCGAGATCGCCGCGGCGGTCCCGCGCCGCACGGGCGCGGCTTGCGCGGACTCCTTCTTCACCAGCGCGGCCGCGGGAGGCGCCTCCGCGGGCGCCCGCGGAGGCGACGTCCCCGAGCCGCGCCAGATCAGCGCGCCGCCGCTCGCGACGAGCACGAGCGGCCAGACGATCGCATCCGAGAACCAGATGCCCAGGCCGCGGAACGTGAGCAGCACCGAGAGCAGCAGCAAACCCACTCCGAGCGCGACCTCGACCGCGCTGCGCCCTGTGGGCAGCCGGCGCCCGGCAGCCGGGCTGTCGCCCGCGGGGATCACGAGCCATGCGAGGGCGTACAGCACGATCCCCACGCCGCCCGCCGCGGTGGCCACCACGAACGCAAGCCGCACGAGGGCGGCGTCGACCCCGTAGCGCCGCGCGATGCCGGCGCACACCCCGCCGAGCCAGCGGGCCGAGCGGTCGCGGCGCAGCGTGTCGACAGCCACCTCGCTACTCCCTCCTGCTCAAGCCGTTAGCCAGCAGGATCGCTCCCGTGGCCGCACAGGCCAGGGGAGCGAAGGAAGCGAAGCTCAGCTCGATCGCATCGAGCGCGTTCAGCAGTAGCACGGCACCAAGGGCGAGCAGCGCCAGCCCGGCCACCAGCGAGGGCACGTGGGGCCTATCCACTCGCGCTCTCACCTGAGGTCGCGCAGGCCTCGTTTCCGTCCCCGTCGAGGTCGAGCTCGTCGTCTCGGAAGTCGGTTCCCCGGAAGTCATGGAAGAAGACATCGTCGTCGACTCGCAGCTCGCCGACGCCGACGTCCGCGTCGAGGAGGATTCGCGTGGCATCGCCGTCGGCGTTGGGACGCTCGTCGAAGTCGACGTCGACGCCGCCGTTGTCGCGTCCGAAGAAGGCCACGTTGCCCATGCCGATGTCGGCCGAGGTCGCCACGCAGACGTCCTCGGGCACGAGCACGCGCGCCTCGCCCATGCCGAGGTCGACCTTGATCGGAACGTCGCCGGCGGGCAGGTCGGTGTCACGCAGGTCGATCACGAGCTCGCCGATGCCGAGCTCGTAGCGGTCGTGAATGTCGGTGACCGAAGCCGGCCGGTACTCGCGCTCGCCGACACCGCCGTCCAGGTCGAAGCCCGCGGCCGAGACGACGCCGGCGGCAAGGGCGATCGCCAACGCCGGGAGCACCAGCCAGCGCACGGGCTTCAGGAAGGCGCCGGCGAGGATCGCGGCCCCGGCGGCGATGACCACCACCGCGACGACCCAGTCAGGCCCCGCTGCCGCCGCGAACGCGCCGCCCACGCACGCGATGCCGCAGAGGATGAGAACCCCGATACCGAGCGCCGCACGGCGGGCGATGTCCTTGGCGTCTCCGCTCGGTCCCTCACCTGAGACAAGCCACCAGACGAGTACGCCGGCGCCGACCAGAATGGCGAGCGGGATGAAAAGTCCCGCAGCGAGAAATCCAAAGCCGAGAAGAAAGGGCCACGCGACGAGCAGCAGCACCACCACACCCGCGATCACGAGACCGCGATTGCGTCCCTCGGCGCCTGGAGCCACCGCGGCCGAGCCGTCATCGGCCGGGATCAGGAGCAGAGCGGCGAGGTAGAGCAGGATGCCTGCGCCCCCAAGGAAGACAAGCGCGATGGCGCCTATGCGAAAGAAGATCGGGTCGGTGTTGAAGTAGTTGCCGAGGCCCCCGCAGACCCCGCCGAAGACGCGGTTCTGGCGCGAGCGCATCAGCCGGCGCGGCCCCTGGACCGTGGGATCCTCGGGCCCCGGCGTCTCGGGCCCCGGGGTCTCGGGCTCGTTCTGGCGGGTGTCGTCTTCGTTCATCTCGATCCTCCGATGGCTGCTCGATTGCGTACACCGAGACTGCCGCGGGAGGGGCCTTTCTCCAATTGGGAATGGTCCCTAGGGGATGACCCTGTCAGGCTCGCGCCCATGGCTAGACTTGTAGGAGCAACAGGGGGGCGAATCAGCTTCGACGTGGAGCGTGATCGTCCCGGTGTAGCGAGTCGAGGACTCCGGGTTGGCCTCGTTAAATGATCCCGGAAACCAATACGTGCGGACGATCAGAACCATTCGTTCGCTCTCGCCGCCTAGTTAGGCCGTGAGAGAGTCGCACCGGGCAGCCCGCGGCCCGGATCCGCGGCTTCATATAGCGGGATCACTCCGGCGATAGGACCCTCGATCGCCGGGGGACATTTTCAGGAGGGTATGGCGCCGGCGACGTATCCCGCGGACTGACCGAGCCGGTGGCCGAGATTCGACTCCGACGGGAACACTCGTAGCAAGCATCGGGGCGGTGTTCCGCGGACGCCGGGGCAGTACCGGCCGCCTCCACTTCGAAGGCCCCTCACGGGGTCTTCGTTCGTTGTGGGCACACTATGCCCGATGGATGTGCTCACCGGACTCGGCCTGTCGGGCGCGGCCGGGCTCAACGCCTGGCTGCCCGCCTTTGCCGGCGCGCTGCTCACGCGCCTCGGCGTGGTGGAGCTCGGCGAGCCGTTCGACGAGCTGTCGAAGACGCCGGCCCTCGTGATCCTCGGCGTGCTGACAGCGGCGGACTTCATCGGCGACAAGATCCCCGTGGTCGATCACGTGCTCCACGGGGCGGGCACCGTCATCGCGCCGGTCTCCGGCACCGTGCTGTTCACCGGCGAGACCGATTCGTCGCTGATCGTCAGCCTGGTCGCGGGCGGCTCGACGGCCGGAGCGGTGCATGCGGCGCGTGCCGTGATCCGTCCGGTCGCCACGGTCGCCACGGCCGGCGTCGGGAACCCGATGCTCTCGGTGATCGAGGACCTGGGCTCCGGCACGCTCACCGCCGCCGCCTTTCTCGCGCCCGTGCTCGCCGTCGTCCTGGTGATCGGCGTGCTCGTGCTCGCACTCGTATTGTGGCGGCGGCGCCGAAGGCGCACGACCGCTCTGTCAGCCTGAGGCCGCGGCCTTTTCCATGCGCTCGGCGAGTCGGTTCATCCCGCGCTCCCGGGCTGCGGCGGCGGCCGACACGTGGTCGGTGGGCCGGTCGGGCGGCAGCTCGACATCCACCTCCTGCAGCGTGGCAATCTCGCGGAAGCGAAGCAGCTCGTCGCGCTGCTCGAGCAGCGCGCGCCGAACGCTGGGCTTGGACTCGCGTACGGCGCCGTCGAGGGCGGCGTCGAGCGAGCCGCGGGGGGCGCGCCGCGCGGCCGGCGGCTGCTCGCGGAGTG
>JBEVKF010000080.1:0-28743 GCA_040509755.1 Thermoleophilaceae bacterium
CTCGCAGTCTGTCATTCGAGCCAAGGAGCGGGAGCACAGGCTTGGGCGGGTGAACGTTGCGCTTTCCATGCAAAGCACTAGCCGGTCGGCGCCGACGCCGGACTGCTGCTTATCTGAACCGGGGCCTTCGTCAAGTTGGGGGTGAGTGGTTGTGGGGTGGTGTGGTTCCGATCGTTCCGCGGGCGCCCGGGCTTATCTGGGTGCTCGGCCTTGTGGCCGGCGACGTGATGGTCGATGGGTCGATCCGCGGGGAACGACTCCGGCCGCTCGGTCTTTGGTGGACCGCCGCCCGTGGGCGGGAGTCGCGACAGTTGCGGGAGCCGGCCGGAAGACTGGTTGTCATCTGGGAATGGTGGGCTTGGCGGAACAGATCGGCGAGGGTCAGCTGACTGGTTCCAAGGCGTCGGGGCCGAGCTCGCGCAGTGTGTGGAAGCAGCGGCGGGCGAGCTTCCGCGCGATTGTCAGCGACGCGCGGGTGTGCGAGAGCCCGCGCGCCTTGAGCGCCAGGTAGTCGGCGCGGTCGGGGCTCGTCGGCCGGCAGGCCGCTTGGGCTGACTCGTAGAGCGCCCAGCGCAGCTGCGGCGAGCCCTGCCGGGTCAGCTTGCCGGCCCGCGAGCGGCGGTCGGAGCGGTGCACGCCGATGTCGAGCCCGGCGCAGCGCACCGCCTTGCGCGAGGCCGACAGGCGCGTCACGTCGCCGAGCTCGCAGAGGATCGTCGGGGCGGTCAGCTCGCCAATGCCGTAGTGGCGCATCAGCGCCCGGCAACCGGCCTGGCGGCGGGCCAGCCGGCGCAGCGCTTGCTCGAGCGGGGCGAGCTGGCGGTCAAGCGCCTCGATCATCTGAAGCGCCACCTCGATCCGCTCCCTGGCCGCCTCGGGCAGCTCGAGCGCGGCGAGGAACTCGCGGCCTTCGGCGCTCAGCAGCTTGTCCGGCGCGCCCGAGACGCCGTGGTGAAAGAGCGTGGCTTGGACTCGCTGCAGCCAAGTGGTGCGCTCGTCGACGAGCGTCTTGCGCAGCCGCGCGCGAGTGCGCCACTCGCGCACGTGCGCCGGCGGGATCCAGGCCTCTGGCAGCCGGCCCTCGCAAAGCAGCGTGCGCAGCCAGCGCGCGTCCTCGCGGTCGGTCTTCGCGCGGCGCTTCTTGCCCCGCAGCGCGCTCGTCTCGACCGGCTCCGCGAGATGCGGCCTGGCGCCCGCCTCCAGCAACGCCTCGCAGACGAACAGCCAGCCCGTGCACGCCTCGACAGCGACATCGATCTCCTCACCCCGGAACCGGCCCGCCCACTCGCGCACCGCCTCCGGCGTGGCCCCGATGCGGCCGCGCTTCACCTCGCCCGTCTCAACGTCGAGGGCGTCAAAAGGTGATCTGCGCTCGATGCACGTCGAACCCGGCTACGATCGCCATGGGGCCTCCTCTAAAGCTCCGCAGTTACTGATTCGCGCGAGTCTCTCGCGCTGAGCGGGGGAGGCCCCGGTTGATGCCGCTTTGCGCGATTTGCGGTAGCGACGTCGGTGTTACGCGAGACGCCTGCCCTTCGTCCAGAGCGGGAGTTAGAGGCGCCGCGGCGCAGACGCCTCCTGCCCTGGGGAAGCGACATTGTCGTCCACCCGCTGTCTCATGCCGCGGGCGAGCGGCGCGCGGTAACGTGTTCTGCTCCGCCGGGCGCGGCGGTGCCGGGAGGGAGTGCCTCTGGGGCCCTCCGCCCCGGGGCGATCGCCGGGCGTCGTCGACGCTCGCGGCCCGGATGGTCGTCGGAGAACGGAAAGGGTGAGACATGAGGGGCATTCTCTGGGGGGTGGCCTTGTTGTCGGCCTTCCTCATCGCGGTGCCGGCCGCGCCCGCCGAGCCGCCGTCGATCGTGGTCGAGGACGGAGTGACGCAGCCGGTCTTCGGCTACGACGACGCGATCCGCGAGCGTGTGTGGGTCGACACCGACTTCGACAGCGATCGCGACGGCGTCCACGATGTCATCGCGGTCGACATCATGCGGCCCGTCGCGACCGAGGACGGCCTCGACGTGCCGGTGATCGTCGTCGACAGCCCCTACTACCAGACGCTCGGTCGAGGCAACGAGGCGGAGTTGAAGGCGGACGTCGACGGCGACGGGCTTCTGGACCGCTGGCCGCTCTTCTACGACAACTACTTTGTCCCGCGCGGCTATGCCGTCCTGCTGATCGACATGACTGGCACCTCGAACTCGACCGGCTGTCCCACGATCCGGGGGACCAACGAGAACCTGTCGGGCCCGAGGGTGATCGACTGGCTCAACGGTCGCAACACGGCGCGAGACGAGGACGGCAATCTCGTCACCGTCGACTGGCATAACGGACGGACGGCGATGATCGGCAAGTCTGACGACGGAGCGCTCGCGATGGCCGGAGCGGCGTCCGGTGTGGACGGCCTAACCACTGTCGTACCGATCGCGGGCCCGTACAACTACTACGACTACACCCGCTCGAACGGGATCGTCACGCGCGGGAACAACTTCCTGATCTCGCTGGCCCGCGCGATCACGGACGACGATCCGGCCCGCCAGCTTCGCTGCGCGCCCGTCTGGGACGAGATCGCGGCCAACGACGGGGACGAACACGGCGATTACACCCCGTTCTGGCACGAGCGGAACTATCTGCCGGACGCCGAACGGATCAGGGCGAGTGTCTTCCTGGTCCACGGTCTACAAGACGACAACGTCAGGCCGGATCACTTCAGCAAGTACTGGTCCGAGCTCACGCGACTCGACACACCACGGAAGCTTTGGCTGAACGGAAGCGGCCACGAGGAGCCGTTCGACGTTCGCCGCGACGAGTGGGTGCGCACGATCCACCGCTGGTTCGACTACTGGCTGCAGGGCTACCCGAACGGGATCACCGGCGAGCCGATGGTCGACGTCGAGGTCGCCCCCGGCGAGTTTGACTCGTATGCCGACTGGCCCGTCCCGGGTACCGGGAACGTCAACCTTTGGCTCCGCGCCGGCGCTGACGGCGCGGGCGGGTTCGCGCTCACGCCCGCCCAGGGCGCTCCGCAGACGCGGTCGTTCGTCGATAACCCGGCCCAGTCCGAGTCGGCGATGATCAACAACCCGACGCAACCGAGCGCCAGCCGCCTCGTCTTCCTCTCGGAGCCGCTCGAGCGGGATCTCCGGATTTCGGGTACGCCGCGGATCAACCTGACGGCGTCCTCCAGCCTCGACGAGGCCTACTTCGGCGCCATCCTCGTCGACTACGGCCCGAAGACGCGCATCTCGCGGACCAGCGAGGGCGTCGCCTCGGACCCGAGCGGCGAGGAGGACTGCTGGGGGGAGTCCAGCGCGACCGACGACGCCTGCTATCGGGTCACGACGACGCTGACGACGGTGGACGGCCAGTGGCGCGTCTCGAAGGGGATCCTCGACGGGCAGAACCGCAACTCGTACGCAGCGCCCGAGCCGATGGTGCCGGGTGAGCGGTACGAGCTCGGCTTCCCGCTCCTGCCGAACGACTACGTGTTCCCGGCGGGGAACCGGATCGGCATCGTGCTCGTCGGGAGCTACCGGAGCTACTCGGCGGCTAGCCTCCCGTCGCGACCCACTATCACGGTGGACGCAAAGGTGAGCCGGGTCGGCCTGCCGGTCGTCGGCGGCCAACAGGCCGCCCGCGAGGCCGGAATCCCGCTCCGCTAGGACGGGCAGGCTGGAGGTGGCGGCCCTGCCGCTCTTGCGAGCGGCAGGGAGACGCCATCGGGCAGTCCCTGCGGTCCACGTTTCGCGTGACGCAGCATGAGCAGCCGGAAGCGCGGCCAACTCGCGCAGCGCGACCCTCGTCGGCCGAGCGGGCGAGCTTCGACCGGCCGCTCACTGTTCAGACGCGAGCTGCGCGCGCGCCGCGACCTGCTCGGCGCACGCTCGCTCATGGGAGGAGAGCGACAGCGACGGCGCTCCTGCGCTCGCTGCACCCTCCGGACGAGCACCGAGCGTGTCGACTGAGGATCGGCTCACGCTCGCTTCCGTCAGCAATTGCGGAAGCGCGGACGTCGTCATCCGTCACGACCGCTGGTCGTCCGACGCGCGAGCGAGCGCCGGCTCGGCGGCGACCCCGCTTCTGCACAGGAGCGACATTCTTGCCGCGATCGCTGAGTGTGCAGCTCGCATGGGAGACCAACACTCTGTTCACCCGAAGCGCGCTATCGCTTGGCGCCGTAGCAGAGCCCGGAATATCGCTAGCCGATTGCGACCCCTACTTAACGTGCGCGGCGGCTTCAAGTGCTTCCGCCTTGCTCGCGAACCCCTGCAGTCGCACGATCACTCCATCGCGAAACCAAAAGACGTCGGTTTCGTCGGCCTCGACTCGGACGTCGCTGCCGCGCCCAAGGGCCACGAGCCTGGTTTCGACGACTACCGCATGGCCAAGGTCAATGAACTCGCGCGGTTCCCAGTGCAGTTCTGCGAACAGCTCTTGAGTCTTGCGCCAGAACTTCTTTGCCTCATCCCTGCCTCGGTACGTCTTCGCGTCGGGCAGGTCCGGGCGTTCGTGCAACTCAAAGTCCGGAGCCAGCCGCGCCCACAGATCAGGCGCCACGTCCTCAGGGTCGACGAACTCAGAACCGGTGCGCCCGATCGAATTGATGACCTCGTAGTTGCGTCGCACCAGGGCGATGTTCTCCCTAGCCATTGCCTGCGGAGTATCGCGCGCCGGACCGAGACGGCCCGGCTCCCATGTCATGCACCCACCTGACTTCTGCGGCCGCTTCTCATCCGCCTGACAGTCCTCGATTAGGACATGCCAGGCGCATCACCCGGGAGCCGCGGCATCAAAGGGGCCGAGGACAGGCCACCTGGCTACCGCTTCGGCCAAGATCACTCGCGCGCGCGAGAGTGTCGGGAGAGTGTCGAATCCCCATGGGAGCGATAGCCAATTCCGAGCCGGAGAAAACTGTCGTTGCTCGTCCAATTCGAGCGTCTGGCGCACGGCCGGTTGCGCGCTCGCTGTCGTTCGGAAGCAGGCGCACGGTGGCTGCCTCGCAGACTTCTCTGGCTCGTCTCGGGAAGGAGAGCCGGCTGGCCATTGGGCCGGTCGTTGAGACGAGTGCAACGACCTGGGCATCACGCTCGCTTACGGTTCTGACGAGCGAGACGGCTGCGACGCCCCTGGCAGCTCGGACGACGCTGGCAAGGGCGGCCTGCTAGCGCGGACGCTCGTCGCGCCACCGAGCGAGTCGGATTCGACCCGTCTTTGCAGCTCTGTCGCGCAAGGACAGATCCGCGCGCGCGGCTCGCATCGTCGCGCGCGCGTGATCCCCGGTCGCATTGCCCGTCGCTGCGGAGTAGGTTGGCAGCGTTCCCGCGAGGGGGTCGGTTTGGACTCGGGACCGAATCTCGAGGAGCGCACGCCTACAAACGGTCACCGCTGGCAACACGCGGCAAAGGTTGCTGGCGTCGCCGCGGCGTACTACGGGTCGGCGAAGCTCGGGCTCGGCCTCGCGTTCGAGACCACTAGCGTGACAGCGGTCTGGCCGCCGACGGGTATCGCGCTCGCGGCGGTCGTTCTTTGGGGCTATCGAGTCTGGCCTGGGGTTGCGCTCGGTGCCCTGCTGGCGAACGGCTGGACCGGGATCCCCCTGTACGCCGTGCTCGGGATCACGGTTGGCAACACGCTGGAGGCGCTGGCCGGCGCCTACCTGCTGCGCCGCCTTGGCGACTTTCGACCGTCGCTCGAGCGCGTGCGGGACGTGATCGCGCTGGTGGTGCTCGCCGGCGCGCTCAGCACGACGATCAGCGCGACCTTCGGCGTTACGAGCCTGCTGGTGGCGGGCGAGATCACCGCCAGCCAGCTCGGCTCGGTGTGGCGCACCTGGTGGCTCGGAGACGTCGGCGGCGACCTCGTGGTCGCGCCGGCGCTGCTGGTGGCCGCGACGCACTGGCCGTTCAACCGGGCGCCCGGCCGGCCGCTCGAGGCCGCCGGGCTGGCGGTCGTGCTTCTAGTGGTCAGCGTGCTCGTCTTCTCGATCAGCACGCCGCTGATCTATCTGATCTTCCCGCCTCTGATCTGGGCCGCGATGCGCTTCTGGCAGCCGGGAGCCGTGGCTACCAGCCTGCTCGTCGCAGGAGTCGCGATCGCGTTCACCGACAACGGCGACGGCCCGTTCGCGGGCAACCCGCCAGACGAGGCGCTCCTGCTCGCGCAGACCTTCGTCGGCGTCGCTGGCGTCAGCGCGCTGATACTCGCCGCCGTCATCACGGAGCGCAAGCGGGTCGAGGACACTGTCGAGTACATCGCCGACACGCTCCAGGCGAGCCTCCTGCCGTCGCGCCTGCCCGAGATCCCCGGCGTCCAGGCGGCGGTGGACTTCCGCCCCGCAGGCGAGCGCCACGTCGTTGGAGGCGACTTCTACGACCTCTTCCAGACTGATGACGGATCCTGGGCGGTTGTCGTCGGCGATGTCTGCGGCAAAGGCGCACCGGCGGCCGCCGTGACCGGCCTGGCGCGCTACACCCTGCGGGCCGCCGCCATCCAGGAAGACCGGCCGAGCAGCGTGCTCAAGCTCCTCAACGACGCCATCCTGCGACAACGCAGCCCAAACGAGTTCTGCTCGGTCGCCTTCGCCCGCCTCAAGCAAAACGGCGCGCAAGGCACCCGGGCAACCCTCTCGACCGGCGGCCATCCGCTGCCGCTTGTGCTGCGCTCCGACGGCTCAGTCGAGACGATCGGCTCGCACGGCACGCTCTTGGGCGTCGTGAAGGAACCCGAGCTGAGCGACGCAACCGTAGAGCTCCATCCCGGCGACGCACTCATGCTCTACACCGACGGGCTGACCGACGCCCACGCTCCGCAGCGGACCGTCACGCAGGCCGACCTCGCCGCCGCGCTCGCCGCCTGCGCGGGACGGCCAGCGTCACAAATCGCGCGAGAGGTCGCGCACGCGGCGCTCGGCAACAGCGAGGCGCGGCCGCGCGACGACATCGCCCTGCTGGTGCTGGGCATCAGCGCCACCGCCCCGACCGCATCTGAGACAGAAATCGCCCTTCGCTTGCCCGGCGACGCTCGCGCCGTCCCGATCGCAAGGCGGGCAATCGACGAGCTCGAGTCAGAGATCGAGCACAACCTTCTCGCAACCGTACGCCTGCTCGTGAGCGAGCTCGTGACCAACAGCATCCGCCACGCACGCACCCCCGCGGCGACGTCGATCAGGCTTGAGGTCACCGTCTACTCGGACCGCTTGCGGGTCGAGGTCGGAGACCATGGACACGGCTTCGAGCCCCCGCAACGAACCCCCGACCGGGAGAGCAACTCGGGCTGGGGCCTCTACCTGGTCGACCAGCTCTCGGACCGCTGGGGCGTCAGCGACACCAGCGGCACAAGCGTCTGGTTCGAGATCGACCGCGCCCCGACTCGCGGGGACTGACGCGCCCGGCGGGCCGTTCCGATCAGCTAGTAGACGAACTCGAGCTGCTGCTTCCCAGCGCAGGGCAGCAGCGTGGTTAGGAATCGCAGCACCAGTGCTGGTCGTCCATTTCGGTCGTCTGACGCTCCGCTCGCGAGACGCTCGCAACCATGCGCGAGAGCGCGGGTGGCGACCACATCTGCCGCGCCTACGGGCGCAAGCTGCGGCTCGACATCCCGGGGACGCGCTCGTTCCTCAGCCGGTACATCGACATCCCCTAGAGGAGGAGAATTAGACTTGACGACTCAGGGGATCAGGCCTCCCCTCCCCCCATAGGGCCTGCAGCACGGGATGACGGCCGGCGGACGGGGAGGGCATTCGGGTACCCACCCCCACCCATCAAGGTCACGTCCAAGCCGAGCCAAAGGCAGCGAGCAATGAGGGGGGACTGGTTCAGGTTCGCGCTAGCACTGGGCTGCGTGGGGCGGTGCGTCGGTAGCTCCCAGGTCAGCAGGGGGCTGAGGACAGATGTAGGCGGGGGTCAGGGAGCGGCGGCGGCAGGGTGTCGCCGCCCGCTCAGTTACACCCGGCGCGCGGTGTTGCGGCTGTGTGCGCGTAGGTAGCTACCAACAGGCCCGCCTGCGAAGCCGGCGTGGGGGTTTACCTGCTCCTGGCCGACGGCGTCAGTCGTTGCAGGTGTTCGGCACGACTTCGTCGGGGACAACGCCAGCCTGCAGGGCCTGGATGCCGTCACCGAGCCCAGGTCGGGCATCCGGGGCCTGAGCGAAGCCCACGACCGCCGCCCCGAACGCGCCAGGGGACGGTTGGCTGGTGGCTAGCGCCGACAGGCTCTTGCCGACGCACGCTTGGCTGGCGGGCGGGGCGGCGCTGGCCACACCGCCGGAGCCCAGGATGACGCCAGCTGCCGCGCCAGCCGCGAGCGCTGCTCGAATCGCTCTGGTCCAGTTCACGATGTGCACTCCCCTCTGTCGGTACCCGCCAAGCCGATTGGACCCGGCTGGCGGCGGGGTGGGAATCGTCATGCAGACCCTACGCCCCCGCCCCAAACCCGGCAAGTGCCACTCCCTGAATCGGTCAGCGGAGCGCGACCGATCCAGGTCGTCGTGGCCCAAGTCCCACGGTTGCCCTGGCCAAATCCACCCGCCAGCCGACAGTCCGCCCCCCCGGGAGCACAGCACGACCGCGCCGGCCGCAGAACCGGCGGCCGGAGTCAAGGCGCGGCTGAGCCCCCTTCGTGTCGCCGACGATCTCGACGCGCTGGCGTGAGCGGGGGCATCTACACCCCCTCCTGGGGACCAGAATCCGCCGCCTCACACGCCCCAAAGCGGGACTACAGCACCGCTTGGATGGTCGCGGTGAGGACCACGGCGGGGATGGCTCCGAGGGCTACCGCACGGTTGCGGCGTCGGGTCCAACTGTTCTCCCGGCCGCTGATCGTGGCGTCCCTTGCTTAGGTGGAGCGCTTCGTCCCGTAGGTTTCTCGGTCGCGGTCTAGTTCGCGGCGGTCTTCGGTGAGCGCGTGTTCTGCCCCTACCCGGGGCGGCCGCGGTGAGGTATTCGTGAAGTCTTTCGGGCTTGGTCGAAGCGGGTGTCAGACTGCGCCCCTAGCTCGGCTTCGACCTCCTGCCCCAGCTGTTCCTCAAGGCCGGCGCGCAGCGACTCGAAGGCACTGATCGTCACGGACCCTCCGCGGCCACCTAGGACCCGGTTGAGTTGCTTCAACTCGCCGGCTTCAGGCGCCCGGATTCCTCAACCCTTGAGTTTCGGCGCCTGACGGTCTGCGAAGCCGAACACAAGAGCGAGCGCTGCGAGAACATGGTTCATGAGGCGCGCGCTCCGGGAGTCTGCATGCTCCAGTAATCGGCCTCTGCTCCCGGCGGCTTGAGTATCGGACAAGGCGTCCTCTGGTGAGGACACAAAAAGGACAGAGGGACAGGGCTCATGGCTTGTCCTGCTCGGCGGTGTTTGCGGGGTGGCGCAAGCGGCTTTTCAATCCGTGGTGGCCGCGCTTGTCGGTGTCGCGCTGAAATTGGCGAAGCGTCTTGTGGAGGCCCGCCGCGACCGACGCGGTGCCAGGGTCGCCGTCGAAGCTCAGTGGGTAGGCGGCGCCGGTTAGCGCGTCGATCTCCACGCGGAGGGCGTCGAGGCGGGTTGCGAGTTCATCAGGGTGGTGGTGGGAACGGCCATTACTGCTCCTTGGTTGGAGTGTTGTAGAAGGCGAGGTACTGGCGCACGGCAGACGTGTCCGTCAGTCCGCGAGCGACGATGTGCAAGACGTTTGACAGCTCGCGCTCCGGGCTGCCTCGTCGGCCTTGGCGAGCGTTAGCAGCTCGGCTTGAGGGCCGCGATCCGGCAGGCCAACGCGATGCCGCCGGCTGGGAGTTGCGCTGGCGCGGTCACTCGGTCTCCTCGGATGCCTCGACCTCTGCGCCGAGCATGCGGGGTAGGGAGCCCGCATGTGTTCAGTGCGGCTGAGAAATTGTCCGGGCCCGCAGGGTGCGGGTCCTGCCAGGGTTCGACATCACGGGAGGGCCCGGCTGGCCCACCGTAACGCGCGGCTCGGGCCTTGGCAGGCGGCGTGAGCTGGTCCTTTTGATCATCGAGTTGGGATGTCCAAGAGGCAGGCGGCAGAAGGCCTGCCGGTCTCGTCCCTTGCACTGCACATATGTGGAAGCAGCGCCGGCAGCGCCGTTCGCGAGGCCCGCGCACTCGAGGACGCGACGGGCAAGAGATCGCGGGTCTGTGGTCGCACGAGGGGCTTATTGTTCGTCGCGTGGACTCCGCAGGTCAGGTGCCGCTTCAAGATCCCCTGGTATTCGTCAGCCACAAGCATTCGGATCGGGAAATCGCCGAGACGATTGCCCGGTTCGTCAGGGACAGGACTGCGGGCAACGTGCGCGTGCACCTGTCCTCGAGCCCCGACTTCGAGGGACCTCGGCTCGGCAAGCCGCTGAACGACGAGCTGAAGCGCGCGCTCGGTGCCGCGGAGGCCGTGATCCTGGTGTTTACGTCCGATACGGAGGACTGGTCGTACTGCATGTGGGAGTGCGGCATTGCAACCGATCCGAACGACCCGCGTCCCACGTCGGTTGTCGTCGTCCAGTGCGGCCCGAACGAGCCGAAGCCGTTCGGAGACCAGCTTCGGGTGGACGCCCGGAATCTCGATTCGGTGCAGACATTTGTCAAGACTGTGCTGACCAGCACCGACTTCTTTGCGCGCCGCGATACACCGGGGTCCGGCTTCGCCGCCGAAGGTGCCGAGGTGAAGGAGTTTGCGGCCGAGCTCCACGGCAAGCTGGGCGAGGTCTTGCCGTCTGGCGGCGGAGCAGAACGAAGCACGCCGACGTCTCCGTACCTGCGGCTCCGCCTCGACGATCAGACCGCGGAGGAGCTTCGCAGCGCATATCTAGACGGCGAGACCGAGAAGTGCTTGCCGGTCGTCGAGGCGAGGGCCGAGATCGCGGAGAGCACCGGGGCCGAGAGTGTGTTCAACATGCGGCTGGAGCCCGGAGCTACGCTCGGCGACGTGCTGGCTGCTTGGCGTCGCGAGCACCGCGCTGATGGGGAGGCCAGGTGGTTCTCCGCCCTGGCCGAACAGGTCCTGGCAGCGATTGTCGGCACGCTGCGGCCTGTCAAATGGGCGCCCTATGAGACTGCGACGGGTCGGGCGGATGTGCCATATGTAGCGGCTTCTCGAAGGGTCGCGACGGGAGTCGAGTTCGACGTGTACATCGTGCCGTTCGCGCCGCGGCCAATTCCCGTCACGGACAAGATGATCACCTTCGAGCAGATGTACTTGAAGGACGCGGCGGTGGAACCGCTCGAACAGATCCTGCTCATGACGGTCGTGAAGGATATGAATGAGCGCAAAGCGACCCGCCTTCCGATTCTCGACCACCGGCGTCCCCGGTCCATCGTGCACGAGGCGACGATCAACAAGTTCATGGTCCAGGCAATGCAAACGGGAAGAGTGGGCGACTTGACGCTTCAGGACCTCCTGAGTGAGCACGCGCTTGAAGGCTCGTATGCCGAGGTGTCGACTGATGCCACGATCGAAGAGGCCATGGAAGCCATGGCCGCGAAGCCGGGCTGTCAGGACGTATACGTGACGCGGGACGGCCTCGTCGTCGGCTGGCTGCCCAACGTGGTGTTCATCCAAGACTGACGACACATTTGCCGAGGCGCTCCGTCGACCCGAGGAGGTAGAAGTAGGGTTCTCGCGGCTCTTTGGGGACGACAACGACCGCACGCTGACCGTCCGGAACAACGTGGCCGCGGTGCTCACCGCAGCCGGCGATCTCAACGGAGCGGGGACGCTGCAGGGGTGGTGCTGCAGGGACGCGCGAAGCTCCTCGGCGAGGAGCACCCCGCAGCAGCGCCAGCCGATGCGGGCGTCGCTCCTAGGGACATATCGGGCCCGCGCTTCGACCCTGCGAGCTTGTATTAACGGGCGTAGTACCGACTGCCTGGTCCGATGCTTCCGGCGAGACCATAGACGGGGACGCTGGGGACCGGTGGGACGCGGCCGGACGCATCTACGCGCCCTCCTCGCCGGCTGGGGGCCGAAAGGGTCGCTCGTTCAAATCCAGTCGCCCGACTCAAGCGCCGGCTGGACAGCGCGCCGCGGCGGCGGTACGTTCGGCTCCCAAATCAGACCGGGGAGGCTGCCGTGTCAACTGTGCCGGATTCCGAGCTCAAAGCGCGCCATCGCACGATGTGGGCATCGGGCGACTATCCCTCGATGGTCGAGACGTTCCTCTTGCCGCTCGGGCCGCGGCTCGTGGAGGCTTGCGGCATCGGCGCCGGGGTCCGCGTGCTGGACGTGGCCGCCGGCACCGGCAACGCATCGATTCCGGCGGCCGAGCGCGGTGCGAACGTCACGGCGAGCGATCTGACGCCCGAGTTGCTCGAGGCGGGCCGAGGCCGCGCGAAGTCCACCGGGCTCGAGCTCGAATGGGTCGAGGCCGACGCGGAGAACCTGCCGTTCGAGGATGCGTCGTTCGACGTCATCATGTCATCGATCGGCGCGATGTTCGCGCCCTACCACCAGGACGTCGCCAACGAACTGGCCCGCGTCTGCCGTCCCGGCGGCACGATCGGGATGCTGAATTGGACGCCCGAAGGCATGATCGGTGCGCTGTTCCGGGCTATGGGGCCGTTCGCCCCGCCGCCTCCGGAAGGCGCGCAGCCGCCGCCGCTGTGGGGCGACGAGGACCACGTGCGCGAGCTGTTCGGCGACAAGGTCGAGTGGCGCACGCTCGAGCGCGAGATGCTGGAGATCACCGCCTTCGAGCGTCCCCACGACTACGGCGAGCACTTCAAGGCGAAGTACGGCCCGACCATTGCCGCCCGCGCCAACGCGTCCAAGGCCGGCCGTGAAGCGGAGTTCGACGAGACGCTCGACCGGTTCTGCGATGAGTGGAACCTCGGCACCGCTGACGAAGCGCGATTCGAGCAGGAATACCTGGTCGTCGTAGGCACGCGTACGTGAGTGTGGAGCAGCCACCACTCACTCCTGGACGACCCGGCGCGTCGCTCTGAGTACAAGTCGAGCCCCGCTACGAACCGGCGACCAGATCGTCGTGGTACCGCTGTAATACCGACGGGTCCCCTCTGGGAAACCCCATTTTGCGCCCTTTCCAATTTTGGGGGCAGTACCGAGCCGACGCAGCCGGGCTAGCATGACGGCCGGAGAGGCAGCAGTTCCCCGCCTTTGGCGGGACGGGGCTGCGGACACACGGACGTAGGCCTCGGACCGCCCCTCCCTTCTCTTAGCCGGCCTGGTTTTGCTGGCCCTTCCCGAAACCCCTCGCAGGGATTCAAGATGGCCCATCCACCGCGATCTAAGACGTAGGGCCACCGGAGTTCCCCGAGCCGTGTCCGATAGGTGAGATCGTCCCAGCCTGTTCCGGAAGTGTCGGAACAGTCAATACCCGGTAGGTAACTGGGTGGGCCTCCCACCTGGCATCCACGGTCTCGCGGGTCCGGTGACCCTACGGTAGGCGACCCTACCCCGAACGGGTGGCGCACTGCAAATCCGTTCACCGTTCGATGCACGGATGGGGCGGAGCACCGAGTGACCCCCGCAAGACGCTCGTCGAACGGTCCTGCGGGTCTCGTGCGATCGCGCCATGACCACAAGGATCCACTTCATGGGCGGCGGCATGCTCGATGTTGCCGAGTCGCCCGACGAGGTGCAGGACCTCTTGACGATCAAGGCCAACGGTCGCCCCGTCCAGATGAACGCCGATCACGGGGGGCAGACGTACATCAATCCCCTCGCCGTCGCCTACTGGCACGTAACACCGCCACCCGGCAGCTAGCGACTGCACGAGGCTCGACGCAACGCGGCCTGCAAACCGGCTCCTGCGCGTGTATCGAGGGCGGGCTCTGACGTAGGGCCACCAGAGCGCCGAAGCGGCCTGAGTCGTGTGACCCCTTAGTCGGTGGACCAGGGGACCCCGAGCTCCGGTGACCCTACGCGAGCGAGCCTAACCCGCTGGGTCTTCCAGCGCGCCGTTAAGCATCCCTTATATCGGCATCTACCGCGCTGATGATCAATCCAGTTGCACGGCCCGTGCGGACCCGCCGCCGAAACGAGGCGAGCGCCGAGCCGCTCGGCCCGGCGCTCGACCTACTTTTCCCAGGCCACCCGAAGCGGTGGAAGCTCCGAATCGGCCACGTGAATTCTGCCCAGAGTAGGGCGGCGCAAACGTGCCGGGCGGCCCAAGAAAGGTCAGATTACGTGACGTCAGATTGGGAAACTCGAGCCTCGTGAGCACGCTCTTGGCGGGCTCCATCGCACGGCCGTGTACGGTGATCGACTCCATCAGGACCTCGCTTTTGTTCGCAAGGACGTCGTCGTTGATCTCCGACATGAACGCGGTCGGGCCCGCGGTGGCCAGCAGCCCGGCAACCACGGCGATGGTCACGAGCAGGCGCTTTGACTTGGTGGTGATGAGGCACAGACGGCGCGCGCGGGAGATCCTCAAGCGTCCCGAGTACGGGTCGATGACGGGGCACATGCCCAACCGGCAAAACCGCCCGTGCCCCGCGACATCTGGTGGCGCTGGCGCTGACCACCGTCGCCGCATCCCTTCTAGCTTTCCCGCCGTGTCGGCGGCCGCTCCGGCGCCATCCGTTGTGACGCTGAAGACCGTCAGGGTCGGCGCCCCGGGCAACCCATCGGTCGGGATCGTGCCGTTCACGGACGCCATCTATGCGTCATGCGCCGATGCGCCCGACGCCCAAGCCCGCCTGCAAGCAGATCGGGGGGGTCAAGTACGGCTACGGAATCGGTCACCTCGAGGTCACGGTCACCCAGTACGTGGCGTTCCTGAACACGGCCGATCCCGCCGGCCGCAACAGGCATCGCCTCTACAGCGCCAACGACAGCTCGTCGGCCTGGCCCAAGTACGGGCAGATCAACTTCGCCTCCGGTGCCTCGAAGGGTCGTCACTACTCGGTGGCGTATCCCGAATGGGCCGACAAGCCCTACGGTTTTGCCAACTTCCTTCGCTCGGCGCGGTTCGCAGACAGGCTAGAAGCCGAACATCGCCACGGCCCGGGGTCGAAGCGTCCTCGGGCTCGATCGGAGCAAAGCGGTTCAACACGGGAACGTGTTCGTCATCGCCAGGTGCCGCGATTGGTCCGAGCCGCCTCGCTCGGTAGTGTCGGATCGGTGCGCACGGCCGTCACCGAGTTGCTCGCCATCGAGCACCCGATTCTTCAGGCGCCCATGGCCTCCGTCGCCACCCCGGAGCTGGCCGCGGCAGTCTCCGAGGCCGGCGGTCTGGGCGCGCTCGGCTCAGCGACACTCGCTCCGGACGAGCTGCGACTGGAGGCCGCGGCCGTGCGCAAACGCACCGGCCGGCCGTTCCAGCTCAACTTCTTCTGCCACGAGCAGCCCGAGTTCTCCGCCGCGGCGGGTGTGGCTGCTCGTGACCGCGTGGCCTCGCTCTTCGCGGAGCTGGGTGTCGGCGATCCTCCCGAGCCCTCCGTGCCCCCGATCGGATTCGACGACGCCCGCCTAGAGGCGCTCCTCGAGATCCGACCGCCCGTGGCGAGCTTCATCTTCGGCCTCCCAGGCGCCGACGCCGTCGCCGCCTGCCGCGATGCGGGCATCCGCATCCTCGCCTCCGCCACGACCGTGGCCGAGGCAAGCGATCTGGAGCGGCGCGGGGTCGATGCGGTGGTCGCCCAGGGCGGCGAGGCAGGCGGTCATCGCGCGAGCTTTCTGGTCGAGGGAGACGACGGCCCGGTGGGAACGCTCGCGCTCGTGCCGCAGGTGGTGGACGCAGTCGGGGTTCCGGTCATCGCTGCCGGCGGGATCGCAGACGGGCGAGGCGTGGCCGCGGCGCTTGCCCTCGGAGCCGGCGCGGCTCAGATCGGGACGGGCTTCGTCCCCGCGACCGAGAGCGCCGCTCCGACCGCCTATCGCAAGGCCCTTGCGGAAATGCCGGCCGAGCGTACGACGATCACCCGCAATTTCAGCGGGCGCCCCGCCCGTGCGCTGCGCAACCGGATCACCGACGAGGTCCAGGCGCCGCTGCCCTACCCGGCCCAGTTGTCCCTCACCGGGCCGCTCCGCGAAGCAAGCGCGGACACATCGGCGATGTGGGCCGGCCAGGCCGGCGCGCTCGCGCGCGAGGAACCGGCACGAGCGATCGTCGAACGGATCGCTTCCGAGGCCGAGCAGGTGCTCGCCCGGCTGACGCGCTGAGCGGCAAGAGCGAGCCCGCGCCACTGCATGGTGCTCGGCGTTGCGGTGCAGGCGGCGCATGTGTTCCTCGGCTTTGGGGATGCCGTCTGGGCGCAGATCGGCAACCCCGTGGAGATCGCAACCGGGGCGACGGTGTGTGCTCTCTGCGGCGCTCGCGCTTTGCTGGTGCAACGCGAGCGCGCGGCCTGGGCGGTGCTGGCCGTGGCGCTCGCCATGTACGTGGCCGGCGCTTCGGCGTGGGCGCTCTGGCTCGAGGAGCTGCAGCCTCCGCCCTTCCCATCGATCGCGGATGCGCTGTGGCTCGCGATCTATCCCGGGAGCCACGTGGCCATGGGGCTGCTGCTGCGCGGGCGCATGCGCCGCTTCCCGGTGAGTGTCTGGTTTGACGGGCTGCTCGCGAGCTGCGCGAGCTCACGCTGTGGGTCCTGCGCAAGGCGGTCGTGCAGGCGCGCGCGTGGCACGACGCGGACATGCCGGTGCGCGTGAGCGTCAACCTCTCGCCCCGCGACCTTCTCCATCAGGGCTTTCCCGACGACGCGTCGGAGATACTCGACGGCGTCGGCCTGCCCGCCGGCGCACTCATGCTGGAGATCACCGAGGACACGATCATGGCCGACCCCACGCGAGGCATGAAGGTCCTGTGCGACCTCGCCGAGCTCGGCGTCGGCCTGGCGCTCGACGACTTCGGTACCGGCTGGTCGTCGCTCGCCCACCTGCGCCGCACGCCGGTCGAGGAGCTGAAGATCGACCGCTCGTTTGTCGGCACCATGACCGAGGACCACGACGACGCCGTGATCGTGCGCTCGACGATCGATCTGGCCCGAGCCCTGCGCCTGCGCGTAGTGGCCGAGGGCGTGGAGGACCTGGCCACCTGGACGGCCCTCAACGAGTTGGGCTGCGACCTGATCCAGGGTTTTGGGATCTGTAGGCCGGTCCCGCCGCCAAAGCGATCGAGTGGCTTTCCCTGCTCTCGGACGCCAGGCATTCGCTGGCCTGAGCGCCCCGCACTCGCCCGCGCGCCGTGCGATCCTCCCGCGCTATGGAGATCGTCCTTGCACGCCACGGCGAGACCGAGTGGAGCCGTGATATGAAGCATACGAGTCACTCGGACCTTCCAATGACCGAGCATGGGCGCACTGAGGCCGAGCGCCTGCGCCCGGCGTTCGCCGGAAGAACCTTCGAGCGCGTGCTCTCGAGCCCGCTCCAGCGAGCCCTCGAGACCTGTCGCTTGGCCGGGCTGGGAGACCAGGTCGAGACGACCGAGGATCTAATGGAGTGGGACTACGGCGAGTACGAGGGAATCACCACCGAAGAGATCCGCAAGCAGCGCCCTGATTGGTACCTGTGGCGCGACGGCTGCCCGGGCGGGGAGTCGGCGGCGGACGTCGGCCGGCGCGTGGACCGCGTGATCGCGGAGCTGAGCACGCCGGGAAGCGCTCGCGCTGCGGGCCGCTTCTCACACAGCCGACCCGAGCGCTTCGCGCACAGCGGCGATGCCGCCATCTTCGCCCACGGCCACGTGCTGCGGGTGCTGACGGCGCGCTGGCTGGGCCTGGGTCCCGAGTCCGGCGCCCTCTTCAAGCTCGATACCGGGACGATCTCGAGGCTCGGCTACGAGCGCGCTACGGCGGTGGTCACGGGCTGGAACTCGCCGGTTCCCGGTGCGGAACGAGAGCCCCGATGACCGCGACCAGCGGCACGAACAGGCCCACCAGTCCGACCAACGTACGTCCCCGGCGAAAGCACACGATCGCGAACGCGACCCCGATGAGCTGAATCGGAATCGCCAGCCAGGCATTGCCGCGGTGCACGCCGAACATGACGAGCACGGAGTCCCATATGTCGATCCAGAAGCGCAGGCCGAGGAGGGCGATCACAAGCAGGGCGACGGTTACCACCACCGCGTCGATCGATTGGCGCCCCTTTTTCTGCCAGTAGACGTCCTCGAGGTTGAGCCAGAGCGCGAACTCGTCCATGGTGAGCCCCATCCCGATGCCGAAGGCGAGGGCGACCAGCTCGAACCAGGGGTCCGGGATGCTCGTGGCGATCCCGATGTAGCCCATCGTGATCAGCAGCAGGATCCCCCAGAACATGTGGTGGATGTGCGTGCCGGTCTTGGTCTCGACGTTGCCCGGCCACCACGACACCTGGGCTCGGATCATGTGGGCGCTGAAGCGGATGAATCCAAACGAGCAGACGAAGGCGATCAGGATGAGGAAGTGGGCTTCCTTGCCCGGGACCTGGATATCCTTGTCATAGGCGGTCGCAATGTCGTCCCAGAGCCGTTCCACCTCGGGCGATGGTGTCAGACTCGCGGCCCATCGAGGGGCTCGACTACAGCGACCTGCTGATCGCCCTGGCGGCCGCCACGGCGGCGCCGCTCCTGGTCGATCTGCTCCCGATCCCTCGGATTCCGCCGATCGTGACCGAGATTCTCGCGGGCATCGTGATCGGCCCGCAGGTACTCGACTGGGTGACGATCGACGCTCCGCTCGAGGTGTTCTCCCAGGTGGGCCTGGTGTTGCTCTTCTTCCTGGCCGGGCTGGAGATCGCTTTCGATGCCGAGGACGAGCGCCACCTCGGCGCCGTGGGAGCGGCCTTCGCGCTCTCGCTCGGGCTTGCCCTGATGGTCGCGCTGGGCTTCGAGGCGGCCGGCCTCGCCGACACTCCGCTGCTGATCGCGATCGTCCTGGCCGCCACCTCGTTCGGGATCGTCGTGGCGGTGCTCAAGGACGCGGCCAAGACGACCACGAGCTTCGGCCAGCTCGTGATCGCCGGAGCCTCGCTCGCCGACTTTGCGACGGTCGTCCTGCTCTCGCTCTTCTTCTCCGCCTCGGGCGCCTCCTTCGAGAACACGCTGGTGCTGCTCGCCCTGTTCCTCGGCCTTGTCGCGGCCGTCGGGGTCGTCCTGGCCGGGGCGCGGGCATCAGGGCGGCTGCGCGCGGCGATCGTCCGCATGCACCGCACGAGCGCGCAGATCAGTGTGAGGATCGCCTTCTTGCTGCTCGCGGGGCTCGTCTACATGTCTGAGGAGTTCGGACTCGAGGTCGTGTTGGGGGCCTTTCTCGCAGGAGCCATGGTCAGCCTGCTCGATCGCGACAGGGACGTCGCGAAGTCGGGCCTGCAGGCGAAGCTCGACGGCATCGGCTTCGGTGTCTTTATCCCGATGTTCTTCGTGGTCAGCGGCGTGAGGCTCGACCTCGAGGCGCTGTTCTCGTCGGCCGGCACGCTGGTGCTCGTTCCGCTCACGGTGATTGCCCTGCTGCTGATCCGGGGCCTTCCGGCGCTGCTGTATCGCCGCTTTCTCACCCGCCGCAGGGTGCTCGCGGCCGGCCTGCTCCAAGCCACCTCGCTGTCGTTCATCGTGGCCGCCACGCAGATCGGGATCGAGCTCGGCAAGCTCGATACGGCAGCGGCAGCGGGGCTCGTGGCCGGCGGTGTCGTGTCCGTGCTCGTGTTCCCCACGGTGGCGCTCCGGCTACTCGGGCAAGAGCAACCGGCTTGAGCGGTTAGCTACCGACCAAGCCAGCCCACGAGCGCCTCGAGGTCGGTGCCGACGCGCTCGCGGCTGATCCCGCGCCTGAAGGGCTCGCGCTCGGCGACGATGCCGTTGGCGGCAACGGTGTAGAGCGCGTCCCGGTCGAGGTCGCGCGAGCCGGAGGTGAGCAGTCCGGGCTGCTCGGCCAAGGCGCCCAGCAGGTCGGCGCCGCGCATGCGAAAGCGCCAGACGGGGTGCTCGTAGGCATGCACCTCGAATGCGTCGGCATAGGTGATCGGGCCGCGCTCGAGGTCCGCGCGGGTATTGCCCGGGTTCAGGAAGGCCAGGTCCGCGCCTGCGAACGCGCGCTGGGCGTCCACCGCGATCCGGTCGACGCGCTCGTGGTCGAGGTAGCGCCGGGCCCAGCCGACCACCCGGTCGCCGAGCGGCCCAGTCGCACGGGCGGCCTCGTCGACGAGCTCGGCCAGCTCCGAGTCCGGCTCGACCGCGTCGTGGCGGGTGCGAATGACCTGTCCCGACTGCTCGACGATGTCTCCGGACGCCCGGTCGACCGTGATCTGCACCCGGTCGAAGGCTTTTCCGTAGGAGAAGGCCTCGATAACGAGCTTGCCGTCGACCTCGAGGTCGAGCCGCGAGTGGGTATGGCCGGCCACCACCACGTCGACGGCATCGTCCATCTCGCGTGTCTCGTCCACGATTTCGCCCTCCGCGGCCTCGCCCTCCCCGAACGCGCCGGCGTGGGCGAGCACCACGATCGCCTCCGCTCCGCGCCGGCGCAGCTCGGGGACCCAGCGGTTGACCGAATCGGAGAGATCGAGCCAGCGGTACTGTCGGGCGAACTCGGAGAGCAGGAAGTAGGGCGTGTCTTCGGTCGTGACCCCGATGAAGCCCACCTTCACGCCGGCGCGCTCGACGATCTCATAGGGCGGAAGGATCAGCTCGCCGCCGGCGCGCGTAACGGTGTTGGCCGCGACGTACGGGTACTGCGCGCGTCCCACCAGCCGAAGCGCCTCGACGCCGCCCTCGTCGAACTCGTGGTTGCCCAGGGTCCCGACGTCGAACCCCATACGGTTGGTCGCCTCGATCGTCGGCTCGTCCGCCATACGGCTCGAAATGAAGGGCGAAGCGCCGACCATGTCACCGGCGTGGACGCGAATGGTTCGCTCGGGATGCGAGAGCGCCGCGCGGTCGAGCCAGGCGCCCAGCCACGCCGCGCCGCCCAGGCCGGGCTCCGGCGGCTCGAGGTGGCCGTGGAAGTCGTTTACGCCGAGTAGCTGTAGCACGACGGTCGGCGCGGCGGATGTGGCCGGGGGGCTCGGACTGGGCTCGTCGGCCCCTGCTCTCAGGCCGAGCAGCGCGACGAGCAAGGCGCTCCCGAAGGCCGCCGCCCCCGGGAGCAGGTGGCGGCGGTCTGCGAGTCGCATGACCGCAACGTATCGGCCATTTGCAGGGGTTTTGTCGCCAGCCTGTGAAGAGCCGGTGCTAGATGCGCATTGCCGTATGAATCGTGCGCAGCAGCTCCTCGGGCGTGCAGCCCTTCACCAGGAAGCTCGTCGCGCCGGCACGCAGCATGTCGAGCTCGGCCTCCTGGTGTCCGAGGCAGTCAGGCCCACGATTCGCGTGTCCGGGCTGCAAAGCCCGATGTCGCGTGCCGCCTGCGGCCCGCCGCCGCCCGGCATGACCCAGTCGAGCACTGCCACGTCGGGACGATGCTCGGCGGCGAGCTCCATTGCACCTGCCGCGTCCGTTGCGGAGCCCAGCAGTTCGAGCTCCTCGTCTCCGACGACGATCGCCTCGATCAGGGTGCGGGCGAGCTGATCGTCGTCCGCGATTATCACTTTCACTCTCATGCTCGTACCTCCTCCAGCTTCGCTTGGAGCGTTTCGCGCGCCTCCGCGAAAGCCATTTCGATCAGTTCCATCTGTTCCGCCGCCCGCTCGAGCGAGCCTGCCTTGGCCTGGAGCTCGAGGTCACGGCAGAGCGCCGCCATCCGTCCGGCGGCGAGGGTCCGGGCGCTGCCTGTGAGGGCGTGCGCCGTCTTTCGGGTTTCCACCGGGTCGCCCGACTCGACCGCGGCGCGCAGCGCGTCCAGGCGTCCCGGGGTGTGGGTCTTGAAGAGTTCGACGAGCTGGGGAAGGACGTCCGAGTCGCCAAGCTCGGCCTTGAGGCGTTCGAACGCGTCGGCGTCTACGGCGGCCGTATCGTCGCTCATCGAGTCGGGGCCGGCCGGCGTTCGGGCTTGCACGGCGGCCTGCGGTGCCGGCGCGAGCGTGGGCAGAGGCGGATCGAGCGGAACCCAACGCGTGAGCGCGGCCGCGAAGGCCGTGCTGTCGAGCGGCTTGGCGAGGTAATCGTCCATGCCGGCGGCGAGGCAGCGCTCGCGGTCGCCGCGCATCGAGTGAGCGGTCATGGCCACGATCGGCGTGTGTCGCCCGGTGTCCTGTTCGGCGCTTCGGATCGCGCGTGTCGCGGCATAGCCGTCCAGCTCGGGCATCTGGCAGTCCATCAGCACCAGCGCGTACCTGCCGTCCGATGCCGCGCGCACGGCGTCACGGCCGTTGTCCGCCACGTCGACTCGATAGCCGCGCTTCTCCAAGAGGCGCACGGCGAGCAACTGGTTGACCTCGTTGTCCTCGGCCACGAGTACGAGCGCGGCGTGGGCCGCGACCGCCAAGGGCTCGGGGGCGTCACGAACCGCGGCCGCCGAGGGGGGAGGTGCGCCGGGCGCCTGGTGGTCCAGCGCCTCGTAGAGGGCCGCGCGGCGCACGGGCTTGGGGAGATAGTCGTCGAATCCGACTCGCCTCGCGGCGGCGCGGTCATCGACTCCCGAGCTGATCATGACGAGGTGGGTGGCGCGCAGCGCCGGGTCGGCCCTCACCTCGCGCGCGAGCTCGATGCCGGTTAGGCCGGGCATGTTCATGTCGGCGACCACGCTCTGTATGGGCTTTCCGCTCTGCGCGGCCTCGCGCATGACGGCCAAGGCCTCGAGCCCGTCCTCGGCGAGTGTCACGTGCATGCCCCAGCTCTGGGTGTGATGGAGAAGGACCCGGCGGCTCGTTGGACTGTCGTCGGCGATCAGCCCGCGCACCCCGTGCAGGTCGGCCCGCGGCTGGAATGCCTCGAGCTCGGCGGGATCGATGCGCGAGCGCTCGAACGGAATCGTTATGTGGAACACCGAGCCGCCGTCCGCCGTGCTGGTGGCGCCGATCTCGCCGCCCATGAGCTCCGTGAGCTGACGGGCGATGGTCAGCCCGAGCCCGGTGCCGCCGTACTCGCGCGTCGTCGAGGAGTCACCCTGTTCGAAGGAGTCGAATAGCCGCGCGAGCTGCGCCGGCTGGATCCCGATGCCGGTGTCGCTCACCTCGAAGCGCACGAGCACGCGCTCCTCGGTCTCGGCAATGTGGCGCACGCGCACGCTCACCTCGCCCTCGTGGGTGAACTTGACCGCGTTCGACACGAGGTTCGTGAGCACCTGCCTCACGCGCACCTCGTCGCCGCATACGACGCCCGGAGTGTCTGCCTCGACCAATGCCGAGAGCTGCAGGCCGCGCTTGCGCGCCCGTGAGGACATGAGTCCACAGACATCCTCGACCAGCTCGCCGAGGCGGAAGTCGGTCGAGTCCATCTCGAGCCTGCCCGCCTCGATCTTCGACAGGTCGAGCAGGTCGTTCACCAGCGAGACGAGCGTCTCGCTCGAGGAGCGTGCCAGGTCCGCGTACTCCCGCTGCTCGGGGTCCAGAACGGTCTCGAGCAGCAGCTCCGTCATCCCGATCAGGCCATTCATCGGCGTGCGGATCTCATGACTCATGTTGGCGAGGAACTCGGACTTCATCCGGGTGGCCGCAAGCGCATGGTCGCGGGCTCTGGCGAGCTCGACCTCGGAGCGCTTGCGGTCGGTGATGTTGGTCGAGATGTCGCAGACGCCGTACGGCTCACCGGTGGAGTCGAGCAGTGGGAACTTGAGCGTCAGGAACGTCTCGAGAATGCCTGCCACCGACAGCTCGCTCTCGCTTTCGACCGCCTCGCGGCCGTCCACTACCTGTTGGTCGGTTGCGTGCGCTGATGGTCCGAGGCCGTCGGGCAGGACATCGATCGCCGTGCGGCCGAGAAGATCGGGGCCCGACAGGCCGTGGAGTCGGGAGAACGCTTCGTTGGCCAGCAGGAACCGGCCCTCGAGGTCCTTGACATAGATCGCCGCAGAGGCATTGTCGAGGATCGCCTGAAGAAGGTCGCGGCTCTCGGCCAGGGCGTGCTCGCTGCGCCGGCGCTGAACGAAGAGCCCCACCTCCGTGCCAATCGCCTCGAGCGTCTCGATCAGGTCGACCCGCGTCTGGTGCTCGCCGAGCCCGAAGAACTCGATCACGCCGAGCGAGTGGTCGTCGCTCACGATCGGGACCATGACCGCGGTCTGCAGGTCCAGCTCTTCGATCATGTCGCGGCGCTTCCAGCGCGGATCCTCTTTGAGGCTCGCGATCGACTCGGCCTTGCGGCTAAGCCAGACGTTGCCCAGGAGGCCGGCGCCCGGCTCAAAGACGATGTCTCCGTACAACTCCTCGAAGCGGTTAGCGAGCGCCGCTGAGGGGGCCCAGGCGGCTGCGAACGTCAGCACGTTTTTTTCCTCGTCTTCGAGCCAGACCGCGCCCGCATGCCCGTCGAGGCCCTGGCACGCTTCCCGCAACATCGCCGGGAGCGCCTCCGCGACCGTGAGCGGACGCGAGAGCTCGCGGGTCACGCGGTACTTCGCGGCCAGCATGCGCGCCGCGGCGCGCTGCTCGGTGACGTCGCGCATGATCCCGGTGAAGAAGACGCCGTCTGAGTCGGCCCATGAACTGAGCGACAGCTCGAGCGGAAACTCGAGGCCGGCGCGGGTGAGGCCCGACAGCTCGACCGTCCTGCCGACGACATTGCCCGAGCCCGACAGCAGGTAACGGCGCACGCCCTCCCGGTGGGCGTCTCGGAAGCGCTCGGGGATGAGCTCCGTCAGCGACCTGCCAACGAGCTGGTCGGGGGCCCATCCAAAGACCCGCTCGGTTGCCTCGTTTGCAAAGACGACCTGGCCGTCCGAGTCGGCGGAGACGATCGCCTCCACCGCGCTCTCGGCGAGCGCCCGGTAGCGGGCTTCCGAGGTCTGTAGCGCCGCGGCGGTGCGCAGGCGCACCGCATCGGCCGAATCGAGCGACTGTGCGAAGGTGTAGACCAGGGGCACGGCGAGGCCGATCAGTCCCACCAGGAACAACCAGGTCCCGGTGCGAGTTGAGAGGAGCCCGAGCTCCTGACCCCCGAGGTGGAGCAGTCCGAGCAGGATCGGCGCCAGAATGATCACCGGGACAAGGCGCCGGGCGAGGGCGCCGCCCGCGCCCGCGGTCACGAACAGCCGCACCGGTTTGCGCCCGGGACGCGAGGCGAGCAAACCCCCGCCGAGAACCACGAAGCCGAGTGCCGCGGGAACCGACATCGAGTTCCAGGTCCCAGGTGCGTAGAGATTGCCGGTCCCGCTGACGTACCCGACCAGGGCCCCAACACCCATCGTTGCGACGGCGAAACCGAGCACGGAGGCCGGCCGGAACTTGCCCCAGCGGGCGTCGATCAGCCAGATCGCGGCAGCGAACACCATGCACGCCACCGTGGTGTTCGCACCCATGCGGTTGGGGAAGGAGGTGTCCGGCGCCCTGCTTCGCTCGGCGAAGAGCAACTCGTCGATTCCCAGGTCGTATCCGGAGAGATACTGCGTGAAGACGGCGAAGGCGAGGAGGCCGGCCGCACCGGCCGCCACGCGGGCGGCGCGCACCTTACGACGGGACGCGTGCGCATCGATCACCAGCAACAGCGCGGCGCTCAAGAGCAGAAAGCAGATCGCGCCGTTGGCCTTCACGGTGACCAGGCCGGGGAAGACGCTCTTGAGCGGGTCGGCGCCAAGGGTCCAGCCCAACAGCACGGCCGCGCCGAGCAGCATGCCAAAGAGAGCGGCCACGCGGGCAGCCGCTTGGAAGCGTGAGATCAGTCGGGCATTCGCCGGCAAGAGCGTCCTCGCCCGCGTTATCGGCCCGGGCGGGCCGGTCCTGAGCGGGCGCCCGGCGGTGAGAACGATTCTCAGTACGCTGCTCCACAGGTATGCGCAGATTGGCTTTCCCAGCGGTGCTTCTCCTACTGCTCGGGGGCTGCGGATCGCAGTCCGCCGGCGGGGGGGAAGGCGGGGTCGGTGTGGTCGCGACGACCACGCACGTCGCCGATCTCGTTGAAGAGGTCGGGGGGCCGCGCGTGGACCTCCACGCGATCCTCCAACCCGACGCCGATCCCCACGGCTACGAGCCCCGTCCCAGCGACGCCGCGGCCATCGCGAAGTCGAGTGTCGTGTTTCGCTCGGGGGGAGACGTGGACGACTGGCTCGGCGATCTGGTCGAGAGCAGCGGCGCCGATACGGAGCCAGTGGACCTGATCGAGTTCACCCACCCGGGCGCCGATCCGCATTGGTGGCAGGACCCGCGCCGCGCAATCCTCGCCGTCGAGGCCATCCGCGCGAGCCTGACCGCCGCCGACCCGGCGGGTCGCGCGGGCTATGCACGCCGCGCCAGGGCCTACACGGCCAAGCTGCGCCGCCTCGACCGCGAGATAGCGCGCTGCATGGCCCGCATCCCCGCCGGTCAGCGCAAGCTCGTGACAGCCCACGACTCGCTGGGCTACCTGGCGGCCCGCTATGACATCGAGGTGATCGGCTCGGTGATCCCGTCGCTCTCCACCCAGGCCCAGCCGTCGGCCAAGGAGGTCGACGAGCTCGTGGGCCAGATTGAGGACGAGGGGGTGAACGCCGTCTTTCCCGAAGCGGCCGTGTCCGAGGATCTCGAGCAGGCGATCGCCCGCGAGGCGGGCGCCCAGGTCGGCGGCGAGCTCTGGACAGATAGCTTGGGCGGAAGCGGCTCGGGCGCCGAGACGTACCTCGACGCGATGCGCGCGAACGCGCAGACGCTCGCGCAGGGTATGTCGCGCGGGCGCGTGAGCTGCGTCCGCTAACGCCCGCTCAGGCGGTGGCGGGAGCCTCGGCCTTCCGGGCCTCGGCGTCAATGCGTTCGAAGTACTCCTCGCCCTCGACGCTGATGTGCGGCATGTGGCGCTCGAGCGGGCCCGGGAACCACCACGCGGCCTTGCCGAACAGGGTAATGACCGCCGGGACGAGCAGGCAGCGCACGATCGTGGCGTCGATCGCGATCGCGACCGCGAGCCCGACTCCGAACTGCTTGACGATCGCGTCGCCGCTGAGGATGAAGCTCGAGAACACGCACACCATGATCAGCGCGGCCGAGGTGATCACCCGGCCGGTGTTCGCCAGCCCGTCGATCACCGCCTTGCGGGCGTCGCCCGAGCTCTTCCAATGCTCCTGGATCTGAGTCAGCAGGAACACCTCGTAGTCCATCGACAGCCCGAACAGGATCGCGAACATCAGGAGCGGCACGTAGCTCGCGATCGGGGTCGGGCCGTCGAGTCCGATCAGCGACGCGCCGTGGCCCTCTTGGAAGACGAAGGTGACAACGCCGTAGGCCGCGGCCACGGAGATCAGGTTCGCCAGCGCGGCCTTGAGCGCAACGAGGATCGACCGGAATGCCAGCAGCAGCACGAGGAAGCTGAGCCCGACGACGATCAGGATCATCGATGGAGCTTGTCGCTGATGCGCGACGCGAGGTCGGTCTAGCCGGCGGGCTGGCCGCCGACGTAGGCGGTCACGTTGTCGTCTTTCGTCGCCTTGGGGATCGTGTCGTCTCGCAGCGTGTTGACGAGGTCCCCGGTCTCGCTCGACGACGGTGCGGTGGTCGCCGTGGCCGTGATCACTGCGGCCGTTCCCTTCTTGTCGAGCGCCGGCGGTGAGACCGTCTTGATGCCGTCGGTCTCCTTGATCGCGTTGGTCAGCTTCGTGAGCCGCGGGTCGGTGGCCGGGTTCTCGGCCGCCTTCTTCTGCTTGTCGAGCTATCGCGTGAGCGCCCCGCGCGCCGCGGTCGTCTCCGCGCTCAACGAGCTCGGCTGCAGCGTCACCGCGCAGGAAATCTCGGAGTGCCTGCGCGAGCGCGGCGAGGGCGTCGGCGTCGGCGTCGGCGTCGCGAGCATCTACCGCGCCCTCCAGCTGCTCGACGACATGCGGCTCGTGCGCCGCGTCGACGTTGGCGAGCCCGTGGCGCGCTACGAGCCGGTCTATCCGAACGGCGAGGATCACCACCACCTGGTCTGCGACCGCTGCGGCCAGACGAAGGCGTTCGAGGACCAGAGCTCGAGCGGGTGATCGAGCGGCTCGCCGGGCGAGTCGAGTATTCGGTCGGCGCGCACGACGTGACGCTCAGGGGCACCTGCCCCAGCTGCCGCGACTCGGCCTGACAGCTCGCGCCAGATAGCGCCCCAGCCTTGCGCGCCCCGTCCGCCAGGCATACCCTTGGCACGCGTCGCTCTCCCCTGATTGGGGCAAGGAGATCTGAATGACTGGCCTTCTCTATGGACTCGGTCGCGCGTGCGCGCGCTGGCACTTCGTGGTGCTCGGCCTCTGGCTGGTGCTCGTCGTCGCTCTGGTGATTGCCGCCCAGGGCGCCGGCTCGCAGACCACCAACAACGTGACCCTGCCGGGGACCGGGAGCCAGAGCGCCACCGACCTCCTGAGCGGCCGTTTCCCGAGCCAGGCCTACGGAACGAACCCGCTCGTGGTGGCCACCGACAGCGGCAAGCTGACCGACTCGAAGTACTCGAAGGCCATCAAGCAGTCGGTGAGCGCCCTGAAGAAGACGCCGCACGTGACCGCGGCCGTAAGCCCCCTGAGCGACGCCGGAAAGAACGCGCTCAGTAAGAACAAGCAAATCGGCTACATATCGGTCGCGCTCGACGTCGGCCAGGGGAGCATCACCGAGGACGAGGGCAACGCGGTGCTCGACGCCGCCGATCCGGCGAAGAAGGCGGGCTTGCAGGTGGCCATCGGCGGCTACGTCGGCCAGCAGCTCTCCAAGCCGGACACCGGGGCGAGCGACAAGATCGGGATTGCCGCCGCGATGGTGATCCTGCTGCTCGTGTTCGGCTCCGCCGTGGCGGCGGGGCTGCCGATCCTCACCGCCGTGCTCGGCCTGTTGTGCGGCCTGAGCGTCGTGACGCTCCTCAGCCACATCGCCGACATCCCCA
>JBEVKF010000081.1:0-15816 GCA_040509755.1 Thermoleophilaceae bacterium
GACGCTCTGATCGTGCGACCGGTGCTGCTGCCCGCTGCCGTCGAGCTGCTTGGGCGGCGGGCCTGGTGGCCGACCTCGCGGTCCGCGCCGCATCCGCCCAAGGAGCCCAAGGCGCCGACGAACGGCGGCGGACGGTTCGCCCCCCGTGAGCAGGACGTCGTGACGAAGGTCTGGCAACGTGCCGTTCCCAGGCGCGCAAGCCCTGCCCGTCGGTCATGCCGGCGGGCCCGCTTGCGTTCCCCGGTGTCGCATCTGCAACTAACAGCTCGAGGGCGCTCTGCTCGGCGGCCCGCCCGAGTCCTGAGCGACTGCGGCTTTCCCGCAGGACAACCGGTACTGAGCGCGGAAGCCGAGCGGCCCGGACGGGTCTACGGTCCGCCAATGGCAACGAGTGCCACACGGCATCTTGGGCGCGCTGTGATGGTCGGGCTCGTCTACTGGCTGGTGTACGGCCGACCAACTCGAGGGGCAGTTGATGCCTGACCTGGGCGGACGCCAGCTGCTGCACGAGGTAGTGGAACGCGAACGGCGCCTACAGAAGGAGCTGGCCGGCCGCCTCGCGGCCCCGTTCGACGCGATCTTCGACCTGCTCGAGGAGAGCGGCGCCACGCTGCACAGCCAGGCGGAGGCGCTCGAGTCGGCCGGGCGGGCGCTCGAGGAGGCGGCGACGCTCATGAAGAGCCAAGCCGAGCTGTTCGAGCGGACCGTGAGGGCGCTGCGCGCGCCGGGCGAGCTTGCGAAGTCCGCTGCCGGCCTGGAGCGCCATCCACGCGTGGTCCACCGGGAGACAGGCGGATGACCGGGGACGGTCCCGCTCCGCCCGTCGAGCTGCTGGACGCGATCGGCAACCTCGCCCGCTTCCACCACCAGCACGAGCTGTTTTACGCGCAGGCGCCGCTGCGGCAGGCGCTCGACCTGCAGGCCTCCTCGCGCGCGCTCAAGGCGCTCGCGTCCAGATGGCGTGACGCTCAGCCCGAAGAGCATCCGGTTCCGGTGCCGTTCACCGGGGCGGAGGACCTGAACGCCCCCGGGCTCGTGAGCGAGTCCGGGATCCTGTTTATGGAGGGAGAGGGCGAGCCGGCCGAGATCGCCCGCCTCAAGCGGGACGCCGAGGCGATCGCCTCCGGCTGCGAGCAGACGGGGATCTGGCTCTCCCAGGCGATGGAGCAGGCGTGGCAGGTCGCGGGGGGCCTGGTCCGCTTCGCCGAGCTTGCCGACCTGCTCGGCGAGCGCCACCGGATCATCAGCAACGACTGGCGCGCAGCCGGAATGAATGCGATGGCGGCGCGGACGATTCGCCGAGCGCTGGACCTGCTCGGCGAGGTTGACTTCTCGCCGGCCGCTCTGCGCGAGGATATGTCCGGTCCGCGCCTCAACCCGCGCTATCTCCTCGCGGCCAGCGAGCTGCTCGACCACGCCGCCGACCTGCTCACCGAGTCCGCCACGCTGGTGCACGGGAACGAGCGCCGCTGGCGGGTCTTCGCCGAGCGGGTCAGCGAGTTGCGGCCAGCCTCTGACTGCGGCTAACTACGCCACCGCACCCGGGAACCTTCGGGATCCAAAGGCGGGGGAAGGACGGTTCCGGGGCCGGGCCTACGGCGCGATAGTCCAGGCATGGAAGCGTTCCTGATCTATGAGCACACCGACATCCCGCCTGGGATGACCTGTGCCGCCTACCGCCGCTCGAACCTGCACACGACCCAGCGCCGCCCGAGCTGGACCGCGAAGGTCCGCCGGGTCCTGAGTGGCCGCGCCCTTCGAACCGCCCGACAAGGATCGACGTGCCCGTTCTGCTGATCGCCTCGAACGCTGAAAGCGAGCTCGCCATCGACCAGGTCTATCGCCAGCGGATCGGGCCAGGCGGCCAGTTCTGGCACCCGCCCGACGCCGGGCATACGGATGCTTTGAAGGTGCACCCCGCCCGGTATGTCACGCGTGTCATCTCGTTCCTTCAGCAAAGTCTCGGCCGATAGTCACGGCGATCGGTCAGACTGCTTCCTCGAGCATGCGCGCCCTGGTCATCTACGAGTCGGTCTACGGCAACACCCGCGCGGTGGCCGAGGCGATCGCCGACGGGATGGAACCGCTCGGCCCGGTCGAAGTGAAATCCGTCTACGAGACCGCCGACTCCGACCCGGACGAGGTCGACCTGCTCGTGGTGGGCGGCCCGACTCACATGCACGGCCTCACCAGCTCGTTGAGCCGAAGGCTGGCGGTCCAAGCAGGGGAGGAGGATGGCGTGGAGATCGAGCCAGGTGCGCGCGACAAGCGCGGCCTGCGACAGTGGCTCGCGGAGCGATCGGGAGAAGGTCGCAAGGCGGCCGCGTTCGACACGCGGCTGGACCGCTCCCCCGCGCTAACCGGGGTCGCGGCACGCGGAATCGCGCGCAGGCTGCACGGCGGGGGCTACGAGCTCGTGGCCCAGCCGGAGAGCTTCCTGGTCGAGGACGCGGAGGGTCCGCTCGCTCCGGGCGAGCTCGAGCGCGCCCGAGCGTGGGGCGCCAAGCTCGCCGCCACGGCTCAGGCCTAATCCGCCACCCCGGCACATGCTCGCTTTAACCGACCACCTCGGACAGGACCTGGTCGATGCCGCCGGCCAGCGAATCGGACGGGTCTGCGACCTGGTCGTGAAGCTCGACGAGCCATTTCCGCCCGTGGTGGCGCTGATGGCAAAGGCCGGCGAGGGGACCCTCAGGATTCCTTGGGACGACGTTGAGACCTTCGAGGGATCCCAGGTCTCTCTACGGGCAGGCGCGGCGGACCCGAGGGCTCCCTCGGAGCGTCCAGGAGAGCTATGTCTCGCGCGCGACGTGGTCGATCACCAGGTGGTGGACCTGGACGAGAAGCGCATCGCCCGCGTCGGCGAGGTGGAGCTCACGCGCGAGGATGGCGCCCTGCGCGTGGTTGCGGTCGATATCGGCCTTGTCACCGTGCTCCGCAGGCTTGGTCTGCGGCGGCTGGCGCGGCGCCTTCACAGTCAGGCGCTGCCCTGGAACGAGCTCCACCTCGCCTCAGGCAGAGGTCATCAGCTGCAGCTCCGAACTCCCGCCGCTGCCGTCCACCGGCTCACCTCCGGGGAGTTGATGCAGCTGGTCAGCCGGCTGCCCGTCGTCCGGGGGGCGGAGGTTCTGCGGGCCGTGTCGCCAGCGGACGCCGCGGGTGCACTCGGCTCCAGTCGCCGCGATGTCGCGGCTCCACTTCTGCGCGAGCTCGGCGAGAGCGACGCCACGGCCATCCTCGCCCGGATGCCGGTTGACGAGATCGCCGGCATCCTGCGGCCGCTCGACGAGGCGGCGCGCGAGCGTGCACTGAGGGCGCTCGAGACGAACCGGGCCAGCGCCGTTCGCCCGCTGCTCGAACACGCAGACGACACCGCCGGGTCGATCATGACCCCCAGGGTCAGAACCGCGACACCCGACGAGCCGCTCGGCGCGATCCTTGCGCGCGTCGCTGCGGACCCTCCCGACGTCGAAGGCCTGCTGACCGTCGTAGTCGTCGACCAGAAACGGCGCCCGCTCGGCGTGATTCCCGCCACGGCTCTGGTCGCGGGTCGCGGAGATCCGGTCAGGGTCCCGCCGGTGCGCACCGACACCCCACTCGACGACGTGATCGGGCTGTTCGCCAACTACGACGTGCTGGCCGTCCCCGTCGTGGACGCGGTTGGGACCCTGGTGGGCGCCGTGGCCATCGACGACCTCCTCGATGTGACATTGGAAGATCGGCTTCCCGGCGCGCGGCGCTTCGGCGTAATGTCGGCAAGGCGGCGTGCGCCGACCTAGCGGCCTGATCGCGTTCGGTGCCGTCGTCGGTCCCGGCGTGCTCGCCGGGCTCTCCGACGACGACCCGGCCGGGATCACCACCTACTCGATCCTCGGAGCCGACTACGGCTACGAGCTGCTCTGGGTGCTGCTGCTATCGACGCTTGCGCTGATGGTGTTCCACGAGCTCGCGCTGCGCATGGGCGTGGCGACCGGACAGGGACTGACCGGGCTCGTCCGGCAGCGCTTCGGGCTCAAGGCCGCCATGGTCGCTCTGACCACCCTGGTCGTGGCCAACCTCGGCACGACGTGCGCCGAGTTCGCGGGCGTCGCCGCGAGCCTGGAGCTCGCTGGCCTCAGTCGCTACGTGAGCGTTCCGATCGCCGCCGTCGGCGTGTCCCTGCTCGTGATGCGCGGCGGCTTTCGCCGGGTCGAGCACGTCCTCCTCGCTCTCGCCACGATATTCGCCACCTACATCGCCGCGGGGCTGCTGGCCCATCCCGACTGGAGCGCGACCGCGCGCGGTCTGGTCGTGCCGAAGGTACCCGGTGGCACGGCCGCGCTGGTGGCGATCACGGCGACGGTCGGCACAACACTCGCGCCCTGGGGGCTTGCGTTCATCCAGTCCTACGCGGTCGACAAGCGCCTCACCCCTGATCGAATCCGCTTTGAGCGAATCGACGTCGTGGTGGGAGCGGCGATGACCGGCGTGATCGGGCTGTTCGTAGTGGTCGCGTGCGCCGAGACGCTATTCCCCACGGGGCGCTCGATCGACTCCGCCGCCGACGCGGCGGCGGCCCTGGAGCCACTCGCCGGCGGGACGGCATCGCTGCTGTTCGGGGCGGGGCTGCTCGCCGCGGCGCTGCTCGCCGCGTCCATCCTGCCGCTCTCGACCGCATACTCGATCAGCGAGACGCTCGGCTACGAGAGCTCACTGGACGATCCGATCCGCGAAGCCCCGCTCTTCTACGGAAGCTACGCGCTGATCGTGGCGCTGGGTGCGGGGATCGTGCTGATTCCCGGTGCGCCGCTGATCCCGCTGCTCTTCTTGACCCAGGCGCTCAACGCGGTGCTGCTGCTCCCGCTGATGGTCTTCATGTACTTGATCGCCCGCGACCCGCGCACGATGGGCGCCCTCGCCAACGGCCACGGGGCGAACGTTGCTCAGTTCGCTGTCCTGGTGCTGGTCGCGCTATGCGTGGCCGGCCTGGCGGCGCTCGCGGTGACGGGCTGAGCCGGCGACGATCGCCGCCGGCTCACCGCCACGCCGTTTACTTCGACGGCGAGATCTCGGTCTTGCGCTTGCGGATCTCGGCGGACATCGTCCGCAGGGCCTCGGGCGAGCGCTGCGCGCGCACCGCGAGGATGCCGAGCTCGCGGCGAACGTCGTCGCTCGCCTTGTCCAGCGAGGTGCGCCAGTCGGAGACCTGCTCCTGCGCGTCGGTACCAGCCTCGCTCATCGCCTCGCGGGTCCGCTCGATCGCCGCGTCGATGCCGCTGCGGATGTCGCCGCTGGCGCGCTCGCGCGCCTTGGTCAGCTCGTCGAGAGCTCCCCGCAGATGCTCGGCGGGCGCGTGAGCGTCTCCGGTCGCCGGTTTGCGTGCGGTTTTCGTCGCGGCCATGCGCGACCTCCTTGTGTCGGTTGCCAGGGCCCCGAGTGTCTCGGCGCCCGCGGGTCCGCGCATCCGCACTGACGCGCGAACGCGTATCGGTTTTCCCGCAAGGGATCGCGGTGGGGCTCCGGATGAAGTGGGGACCTGCGGCCCGTAGCTTCGCCCTCACATGCGAAACGGAGGCCACACATGAGCAGGACGAGCGAGCCGGAAATCTCGAGCACAGTGTCATCAAGGCGCGCCAGTGGATCGACGAGACGGCCGTGGAGCTGGGCACGGAGGATGACCGAGCCGCGTTCCGGGCGCTCAATGCCGTCATGCACGCCGTTCGTGACCGCATCACGGTGAATGAGGCGGCGCAGCTTGCCGCACAGCTTCTCGAGCTCATCCGTGGCGCCTTCGCGGCCGGATTCTCGCCGCGACCAGTCACCTACAGGACGATCGACTTCAGGACGAACGAGTTCCGCGGGCTGAAGGGCGGTGGCGAGTTCGAGCCCGAGGAGGCGAACCCAATGATCGGCTACCGAGGAGCCCAGCGTTACGTCCGCGAGCCCGACCTGCTGCAGCTGGAGCTCGACGCCATCGGCAGCGTCCACGACGCCGTGTCGGTGAGCGTGGACGCGGTCGACCGGACGCGCAGGCTGCTCGCCGCCGCAGAGCAGCGCCTGCTGCTCGAGGCCGCGCGCCAGCGCGCCTGAGCGCCCTACGAAGGCGATTGCGGCACGGCATCGTCACCATGCCGCGCCGCTACGAGTAGTCGTCCGCAACGGATCTCGGGTTTGCACCGAGGCGTGGCTGTCGCGGTCGCGCAACGATGGCAAGCGTGCAACCTTCCGCCCCCTCACGGCCCGCATCCCCATCCCACAGCCGCTGGCTGCCCGGCTCACGCCGGGAAAACGAGGGCCGCGATCGTGTCCTCGACTTGGGCCGACTCCTCTTGGGGCTGGTCGTGGTCACGCTCGGGGTGCTCTTCCTGCTCGACAGCGCCGGCGTGCTTGACGCCGACCACGCGATCGACCGCTGGTGGCCGCTGCTGGTCGTTGCCGCAGGCATCTTCACACTCGCCGAGCGCCCCCCGTCGGTGGGTCGCGGCTCGCTCCTCACCGGAATCGGTGCCGTGCTGCTGCTGTTCACCACCGATCTGCTCGACGAGAGTGCCTGGGACTACGTGTGGCCGGCTGTCCTCGTCCTGATCGGGCTCGCCATCGTCATACGCTGGCAGGGCCATCTGATTCCCCGCGGCGCGACCGACGATGGCGTCATTCGCGCGACAGCGGTCTTCGGCGGCTCGAAGCTGGTCAGCACGGCCCAGCAGTTCCGCGGCGCATGGCTGACCGCCGTTTTCGGTGGGGCCACCCTCGATCTGTGCGGCGCTCAGCTCTGCCCAGAAGGGGCCTCCGTGAACGCGACGGTGGCCTTCGGCGGGATCGATGTCCTCGTGCCGGACGATTGGCGCATCAGTGTGAGGAGCACCCCCATCTTCGGAGGGGTGGAGGACAAGCGGGACCATTCGCGGCCCGTCGCCACCGACACCCCGACCCTCCACATCGACGCCGTCACCCTCTTCGGCGGCATCAAGATCAAGTCCGACAAGTAGTGCCTCAGCCGAGGCGGTCGTACATCTCACGACGGCCGCGAAGATCTCGTCGGCGGCGGCCTGCTGCTCGGCGCGGGCGGGCGCCTCCGTCTTTGGAAATCTCATCGCCTCCCGTACTCGACGCTCACCTTGGGCAACCGCAGACGGCGGATGGCAAGAGAGCCATAGATCGCGACCGGAACCACAAGGGCGGCGGTCTCCAGCGCGAGCCGTCCGATCCCGGGCCGCGCCCTGCCAAGCTTGCCGTCGCGGGAGCGGCCGCCCTCCGGATAGACCACCACCGCACCGCCACGTTCCAGAATCGAGCGCGCGGTCGCCATCGCCTCCTGGTCGTGGTGCCTGCGCACGAGGATGGCGGTCAACACGGGGTTGTCGAACAGCTGAGACTTCGCCATGAACCTGATCCAAGCGGCGCAGGTACACCCCGCAGAAGAAGTGGTCCCAGATGCTGAAGTGGTTCGGAGCCAGCAGCACCGGCCCGCCACGCGGGACGTGGTCGCGCCCGCGCGCCCTGAGCCGGAACAGCACCAAGCAGAGCGGCGTCAGCACGATGCGCGCGAGTGGATAGACCCAGTCGGGATGGTGTGTGCGCGCCCAGGCGTGAAAGCGGTCGAAGCGCTCGGCCGGGTGGCTGTCCAGATAGACCTGCGGCTTGAGGTCCGGCGTCAGCTGCTGCTCCTGCCCGCCGACAGCAGGGCCGGTACGTCGGCGATCGAGTCGACGGTTGCGGTCGGCTCGATGCCGGAGGCGCGCAAGGCGTCGTCACGGTACTTGCCGGTGCGGACCAAGATCGCGATGAGGCCGGCGTCCAGTGCCCCGCCAACGTCCGTCTCGACATCGTCGCCAACCATTGCCACGGCCTCGGGAGGCAGGCCGAGACCGGCGAGCACCTCGCGGAAGAACCCCGGCGCCGGCTTGCCGACCACATAGGCGTTCCGGTCGGTCGCAAACTCGAGCGCTGCAACGAACGGCCCGACGTCGAGCGACAGACCGTCCTCGCGGAGCCAGTAGCGGTTCTTCTGAAGCGCCACCAGCTCGGCGCCGCCGATCAGCCGCCGGAAGGCCTGGTTCAGCGTGGAATAGCCAAAGCGCTCTCCGAGGTCGCCGACGATCACCGCCAGCGGATGCTCGTCGTCCTCCTCGAGCTGCGCGAAGTCCTCCTTGACCTCGTCGTTCATAAGCAGCGAGACGCGCCCGAGGTGGTGCTCGACACAATGGCGCACCGCCAACGCAGCGGGCGTGACCAGCTCCTCAGGCGTCACCCGGAAACCGAGCGCGCGTAGCTTCTCGAGCGTCGCGGCCCGGGATCGCGAGGTGGTGTTGGTCACGAGGCGCAGAGCGAACCCCGCCTCGCGCAGGCGCTCCACCGCCTCGACGCCGCCGGCCACCGGCTTGTCCTCCACGTAGAGGACCCCGTCGAGATCGAGCAGGACGGCTTCAGGATTCAAGGGAATGGCCGATCGGCGGCCCTCCCGCGCGTGGCTGCGTGGTTTCCACGGATGGCCGCACGCGAGACGGCAATTACGTTCGGATGATGCCGGACGATCCCACAGACGATCCCGAGGGTGCGCGCCGACCGCCCGACCACCACGGCGACGACCACCGGCACCCACAGGGCTGGCGCGTGGATCCAGGCCCGAGCGGCCGAGGCAAGCCGAGCGTCGACCCGGAGGCGCCGCGGTTCCCGGCCCTGAGCCCGCGCTGGCTCCTGTTTCTCGTGCTCGTCCTCGGGCTCAACGTCTGGCTCGTCTCCGTCCTCCCCGAACCGCCGCAGCGACGCGTCCGCATCCCGTACAACCCCACCTTCCTCCAGCAGATAGGCAACGGGAACTTGAAGTCGATCTCGTCCAAGGGTGAGACCGTGCAGGGCGAGCTGCGCCAGCCTCTGCGCTATCCACCCAACGACAAGAACGCGGATCCGGTCCGCTTCATCGACACGGAGGTGCCCACCTTCGCCAACGAAGCAGAGCTGGCGAGGCTGCTCGAGCGTAAGGGGGTGATCGTGAACGCGAAGCCCCCGCAGACCGAGAGATCGCTGATCGGCACCATCCTCCTGAGCTTCGCCCCCACCCTGCTGCTAGTCGCGCTGTTCATCTTCATGATGCGCCGCCTGTCGGGCGGTGTGGGCGGCGTCAGCGCATTCGGGCGCTCGCGGGCGCGACGTGTGGAGTCGAGCGAACAGCGGCTCACGTTCAACGACGTGGCCGGCATCGACGAGGCCAAGGGCGAACTGGTCCAGATCGTCGACTTCCTCAAGCAGCCGGACAAGTACCGCCGCCTGGGCGGCCGCATCCCACGGGGGTGCTGCTGACGGGGCCGCCGGGCACGGGCAAGACCCTGCTGGCGCGCGCCCTGGCCGGTGAGGCGGAGGTACCCTTCTTCTCGATCTCGGCATCCGAGTTCGTGGAGATGTTCGTGGGGGTCGGCGCCTCGCGGGTGCGCGACCTGTTCGCGGAGGCCAAGAAGGCCGCGCCGGCGATCATCTTCATCGACGAACTCGACGCCATCGGCCGCGCCCGCGGCCCCGCGGCCGGGATGAGCGGGGGTCACGACGAGCGGGAGCAGACACTCAACCAGATCCTCACCGAGCTGGACGGCTTCGATCCATCGATCGGCGTCATCGTGCTGAGCGCCACCAACCGCCCCGAGGTGATCGACCCGGCCCTGCTGCGCCCTGGCCGCTTCGATCGCCGAGTCACGCTGCAGCCCCCGGACACCGCCGGGCGGCGCAAGATCCTTGCCGTCCACACCCGCTCGGTGCCGCTCGCCGACGACGCCGACCTCGACCGGCTTCCGCGACCACGCCCGGGATGGTGGGCGCGGATCTGGCGAACGTGGTCAACGAGGCGGCCCTGCTGGCCGCCAGCCAGGATCACGCGGCCGTGTCGATGGCCGATTTCGAGGACGCCCTGGAGAAGCTGATCCTTGGGACGGAGCGGCGCATCCTGTTGAGCCCCGAGGAGCGTCGCCGGACCGCCTATCACGAGGCCGGCCACGCGATCGTCTCGATGCTCACACCAAGCGCTGATCCGGTGCGCAAGGTGTCGATCATCCCGCGCGGCGTGACGCTCGGCGTGACCCTGTCAGCCCCCGAGGCCGATCGCTTCAGCTACGACCGCCCCTATCTCCTGGGCAAGATCAAGGTCGCTCTCGGCGGTCGCGTGGCCGAGGCTCGTCTTCGGCGAGGTGACGACCGGCGCCCAGGCGGACATCAAGGACGTGACGCAGCTGGCCCGCAACATGGTCGGACTCTGGGGGATGAGCGATGCGATTGGCCCGCTGGCGGTCGTCCCCGACGAAGGTCAGACGCCGCTGCTCGCGACCGGCGAGGTCTCACCCGAGACCACAAAGGCGGTCGACGACGAGGTCAGGCGAATGGGGCTCCAGGAGCTCGACGAGGTGCGCGACCTGTTGACCGAGCACCGCGACGAGCTGGACCTGCTCGCGGACGCGCTCCTGCAGCACGAGACGCTCAACACCGACGAGGCCTATGAGGCCGTTGGCCTGGAGCAACCGCCCAAGCAGCCCGTGCTGAGCGACGAGCCCTCCCTCCTGGGCGGCTAGCCGGCACGACCGTGCGCCGGCCGCCCTCGGCACTGGCGGCGCCCGCCCTGCAGATAAGCTTCGTCAGCGGACCGAGACGCTCGTGCTGCTGCTTCCGCTGGCGCTGTCGAACACGCTCGCTCTCCACGTCGCGTACTCGATGATGGTCAGCAACGGTGGGTCGATCGACGCGGACACGCTCAGCCGCGCAAAGGGACGCGCCCTCGAGACGCTTCCGGGTGCACGCGAGGCGACGCGAGCAGGGCAGCGACGTTGCGAACGCCGGTCATCGCAAGTCAGAGCGCCACCAGGCCGAGCGCGACTACGCGCAGCTGGCGAGCGTCGATGGCTGTGTGGTACCTCGCGGCGCGTACACAGGCCCGCCGAGTCCGTAGTCCGCCCGGATCGCAACCCGTAGGCACTGCCGTCGTAGGCGGGCCGCGAGGGCGAGACCATGCACGCAGTGTCCGAATCCTCCCGACCGCGCATTCCGGGGCGGCGCCCGCCGGCAACGGCGGCCCGCCCGAGCTAGCCGCCGATGCGGCCCCTCGGTTGGACGGGTTCGTCGACCGCGCCCAGACCGCAGCGGCGGCATCCCGCGCTCGCTGGCGGAGACCGGGATCCCCCGCGCCGACTTCGAACAGGCGCTGCCGGACCTGGCCCGCGCCGCCGTCGACGACCCCAGCATCCGCACCAACCCCCGTATCCCGCTGGTGAGCGAGCTGATCGAGCTGCTCGAGGCGGGCTGGCGCGGTTGGTAGAGGCCCCATGAGCGCCCCAGGGGCCGGCCGGCCCGCCCGGCGCGAGGAGGGGCCGTTCCACGCCAGCTTCGTCTTTGGGCGGGTTGCGGGCGTGGAGATCGGCGCGACCTGGAGCTGGCTCATCGTGGTCGCGCTGATCGTGTGGTCACTCGGAGCAGCGGTGTTTCCCGACGATGTGCCCGGGCTGTCCGACGGCACCTACGCGGCAATGGCGGTCACCGCCACGGCGCTGTTCTTCATCTCACTCCTCCTGCACGAGCTCGGACACGCCGTCGTGGCTCGCCGCGAGGGGATGACGATCTCGGGCATCACGCTCTGGCTGTTCGGCGGCGTGGCCCGCTTCGAGGGCATGTTCCCGTCGGCGATGGCGGAGCTTCGAATCGCGCTGGCAGGGCCCGCCGTCACGCTCGTCCTCGCCGGCCTCTTCCTTGGCGCCGCCGCGCTGCCCCTGCCCGATGCCGTCGACGAGGTGGTCAGGTGGCTCGGCCGGATCAACCTGATCCTGCTTGGCTTCAACATGCTCCCGGCCCTGCCACTGGACGGCGGACGAGTGCTCAGGGCGATCGTGTGGCAGTCCACAGGCGACTTCACCCGTGCGACCCGCATCTGCGGCGCGCTGGGTCGACTTTTCGGGAACGGCCTGGTCGGGCTCGGTGTGTTCCTGCTCGTGTTCGCCGGCGCGGTGGGCGGGCTCTGGCTGATCCTGATGGGCTTCTTCCTGAGTGCCGCCGCGCAGGCGGAGGCATCGCTGGCCACCACGCGCGTAGCCCTCGGCGGGCTCAAGGTGCGTGACGCGATGGTGAGCGAGCCCGACGTCCTCCGCGGCGATTGGACGGTTGCCCAGTTCGTGGAGGGGCCGTTCGCGCGCAGCCGGCACGCCGCCTATCCGGTCCTGTCGAACGGGACGGTCGGTCTGTTGTCCTACCGCGACGCGGCACTGGTCCGCCCCGACCAGCGCCGGATGACCCGCATCGAGCAGCTTGCGGTCCCGTCAAGCGAGGGCCTGGTGCTGGCCCCGGACGACGAGCTCGGCGACGCTGCCATAGAGCTCGCGCAGACGAGGCTTGGACGGGCGCTGGTGATGGACGACGGACGACTGGCCGGGCTGCTGTCGATGACGGACGTCGGACGCCTGCTCGAGCTGCGCAGTCCGTCGCGCTGACGGGTCAGCCGGTCGGGACGTTGTCGTGCAGGTGCAGCACGTAGGCGTCGGTGCCGGGATAGATGCGGCTGACGTGGCCGTCCTCTTCCCAGCGCACCCGGTACGGAGGCGCGCCTTCCGCGCCCAGCACCTCGAGGATCTCGCCGTCGTGCTCGGCTTCGCCGGAGTGGTGCGCGCGGATGACCAGTCTGTCGCCGACCTGCGCTCGGAGGATGGATCGTGAGTGGGGCATGTCCCGGATGGTCGCTTCCCGCGACGGCTTTCGCATTGGGCGGCATGCTGAACCGGATCAGTGTTTTTCCGCGGCATAGATCCGCCCTGAATGCGGTCGCGGGCGAGCCCAAGCAGGCGTAGCGTTGCCGGGCATGAACCAGACGCCACACGACCGGATGGTGGCCTTCGAGGGCAGCTACCTGACACCATCGTTGGAGAATGCCCAAGTCTCCGACGCGATGCGAGTGGGCGTGATCAGCTGCCCGCCCGATACCTCGATGGAGGCGGTGGCGAGAATCATGGCCACCAACCACGTGCACGCTGTCGTTGTCCTGGCCGGCGATGCCTCGTGGGGCATCGTGACCGACCGCGACCTGCTTGGTGTGGCCTCCACGGCCGCCGATCGCTTGGCCGGCACGTGCGCCACCACCGACCCCGTGATGGTGAAGCCGAGCGCCCCGCTCCAGGAGGCCATCGAGCTGATGGAGCACCAGAACACAAGCCACGTGCTTGTCGGCAACCCGGAGTCCCACCATCCGATCGGCGTGCTGTCGAGTCTCGACATCGCCGGCATAGTGGCCTGGGGCCGTGGCTAGCTCACCTGCACACGCCTACCCTAGGCGGGAGGTTCCCCCGCCCTTCGGGCGCGTCGTCTGCGGGTTGGACGGCAGCCGTAGCGCCCATATAGCCGTCGAGCAGGCGATTGCCCTCTCGGGGCCCAGCAGCGCGCTGGTCTTCGTGTGCGTGCGCGAGGAAACCGGCGCCGGCGCGAGTCGCCAGGCGACGATCACCGTCGAGCGCGCCGACGCGGCACTTGAGGAGGCCCTCAAGGCGGCCCGCGAAGCCGGCATCGACGCCGCGGCAGAGATCCTGCCGGGCCACGATCCCCGGCCAATCCTGCTGGGTGAGGCGGCCCGCTCGGATCTCCTGGTGGTCGGCGGCCACGGCGGCTCCCGGGCGGGAGGCATTGCGCTCGGCGCCGTCGCCTCCGCGGCGGCGCACAGAGCCACGGTCCCCGTGCTGATCGCCCGCCGCCCGCCCGATGCGCCCTTCCCCGAGCGGATCCTCGCCGCGACCGACGGCTCGCCCGACGCCGAGCGTGCGGTGGAGCTGACGGCGCGCATCGCCCACCGCCACCGTTCCCAGGTCTATCTGCTCAGCGTCGACCCCGTCTCGCACGGCGATCCCAAGCGGATCGCCGTCGACGCCGTCAACCTCACCGCCGAGCTCGGCGTCGAGCCCGCCGTGGTCCGCGCAACCGGGCATGCCGCCGAGCGCATCCTCGCGGCAGCGGTCGCGGAGCGGGTGTCGCTCCTCGTGGTCGGCAGTCGCGGACTGACCGGCGTGCGGGCGCTCGGCAGCGTAAGCGAACGCGTGGCGCACCGCGCGCCGTGCTCGGTGCTGGTCGCGCGCCCGGCGTGATCGACCTGCACTGCCACATCCTGACGCACTCGACGACGGCGCCCTCGATCTCGACGACGCAGTCGACAAGGCACGACAGGCGCACGCGGACGGCATTGACACCGTCTGCGCCTCACCGCACATCCGGCACGATCACCACTTGTGACCGGAGAGCTAGCCGACCGCACGGCTGCCTCTGGGAGAAGGCGGCCGAAACGGCGATCGCAGACCTTGAAGACGACGAGCTGCGCCACGCCACGCTCGGGGGCGGCGGGCGCTGTACTGCTCGAGCTGGCGCCCGGGCCCGCTGACCGGCTCGCTCGAACGGGCGGTTGGCCGCGCACCTCGACTGGGTTGCCCGGGACTCTCCCACCGCGATCCTTGAAGGGGAGGAGGTGACGCGCCCCCGTCTTGACAGGACTCAGGCTGAAGCGACGTACTGGTCCTCGCCCGCCTGCCCCTCTCCACTCGGATCGAACTCCGCGGTCCGTGGCACCACCATCACCGGGCACGGCGCGGAATGCATTAGCGAGGTCGAGACGCTCCCCAAAAGAACCCGCTGCATCGGGCCATAACCGCGGGATCCGACCACCATCAGGGCGACTGCCACGCTCGCCTCGTCGGCCAGCTGCTGGCCGGGCGATCTAGGTCGGGCCGTGAATGTCCACAACGGCGGATCCCTCGATCTGTCCTGCGCGTAGGTCGTCAAGGGCCTGGCCGACGTCCTTCAGCGGATAGGTTCGCACGTGGGTGTGCACCGGGATAGTCGGGGCGAGCGCCAATAGTTCTGCGCCATCGGCGCGGGTGAGGTTGGCGACCGAGCGAAGGGTTCGCTCGCCCCAAAGGTCGGCGTAGGCAAAGGACGGAATGTCAGACATGTGGATGCCGGCGCAAACGACGACGCCGCCCTTGGCCGTGCTCCGCAGCGCCGACGGGACCAGCGGGCCGGCCGAGGCGAAGATGATCGCGGCGTCGAGCGGCTCGGGCCCGGGGGCCATCGAGTCGCCGGCCCACTCGGCGCCAAGCTCGCGCGCCAGCGCCTGTGCTGCCGTGTCGTCGGGCTTTGTGAAGGCGAACACGCGCCGTCCTTCGGCCACCGCCACCTGGCAGACAATGTGCGCGGCCGAGCCAAACCCGTAGAGGCCGAGCCGGGCGGGGTCGCCGCTCAAGCGCAGAGCTCGATAGCCGATCAGCCCGGCGCACAAGAGCGGCGCCGCCTGCACGTCGGGATAGTCCGGCGGAAGATCGAAGCAGAAGCGCTCATCGGCCACCGTGAACTCGGCGAAACCACCGTCGATGTCGCGACCCGTGAAGCGCGCGAAGTCGCACAGGTTCTCCCGGCCGCTAAGGCAGAAGTGGCAGCGGCCACACGTCCAGCCCAGCCACGGGACCCCCACACGGCGGTCGCTTCCCACCACCGTGCCGACGATCTGGTGGCCAAGTACCAGAGGAGTGCGCCCAGCGCTCAGCTCGCCGTCGAGGATGTGGAGGTCGGTGCGGCACACACCGCAGGCGTGAACTTCGATCAGCAGACGTCCCGGACCGGCCTCCGGCTGGCGCAGCTCCGCCATCCGAAGCGGCTGACCGGGCGCTTCGAACAGCATCGCGACAGGAGCCACCCCCGGCCCTCGGCCTAGCCCCGCGAACGCAGGATCAAGCCGAGCCCCTCGGCCATCACCACTCGTCGTTCTCCTCGTAGCGCTCCGTCGTCACCTCGGACTCCACGACCCGGAAGCGGCTCACGCGCCCGAGCCTACCCATCTGGGAA
>JBEVKF010000082.1:0-24136 GCA_040509755.1 Thermoleophilaceae bacterium
AGCCCATCGATGAAGCGGCGCCTACAGGCGCTCTTCGAGACCGACATCTCGCTCGCCGCCTATCACATACCGCTCGACGCCCATCCCGAGGTCGGAAACAACGCGCTCATCTGTACGGAGCTCGGCCTGGAGCCGGCGGAGCGCTTTGCCGATTACAAGGGACACACGATCGGCTTCGTCGGTCGCTCGGCCGAGGGAGTCGGATTCGCCGAGCTGCGCGAGCGCTGTGCGGCCGCCTTCGGCCGGGAGCCCTTCGTCTGGGACGCCGGCCCCGACCCGGTCCACAGCGTCGGCATCGTCTCGGGCGGCGCCACGGGACTGTTCGCCGAGGCCATCGGGCTTGGGCTCGATGTCTTCCTCACCGGCGAGCCGGCCGAGCACGTGATGGCGGACGCACGCGAGAACCACGTGCACTTCATCGCCGCCGGCCACTATGCCACGGAGGTGTTCGGGGTCCGCCGTCTGGGGGAGCTCGTCGCCGAGCGCTTCGGGGTCGAGCACCAGTTCGTGGACTTACCCAACCCGATATAGGCGCAACGTGGCCGAACGACCTACCCAAATCGCCCAAAACGGCTTGCGCTGTCCTGAGGAGCCAGTACCCTGCTTATTACGGCCAGGTTAAGCACGAGGAGGAATATCTACATATGGCGATCCACCTGACGCCCACTGAGCTCGGACGCGAAGCGGGAATGCACCGTCGCGAAGTGATCAACAAGTGCATCGAGCTCGGGGTGCCAATCTTTCAGGGGCGGATCGACAAGACCCTCTTCATGAGCAACCTCAAGAAGGCCTCTCAGAAGAGAGAGTTCGCGAGCGCGTAGTCGGCGACGCCCGCACGGCTGCGGGCCCGCGCCGCTCCCCCTAGACTCCGCAGGCCGCCGCGGACTGGCTCCGCGGCCAATTTCGCGGACTCTGGAGGGAGAACTCAGGATGGAAGCAGTCACGGCGGGCAGCGAGGCCGGCGCAGGCACCGGGTCGAAGACCATCGCCGACCTGCTGCCTCTGGCGGTACGGAAGTACGCGGATACGGCCGCGCTGCGTCATAAGGTCGGCGAGGAGTGGGTCGACGTCCCGTACTCCGAGCTCGGCGAGATCGTCAAGGAGGTCGCGCTGGGCCTGGTGGATCTCGGCATCGAGCCGGGCGAGAAGGTCTCGATCCTCGCCCACACCCGTCCCGAGTGGACCTATTCCTGCTTCGGCATCCTCACCGCCGGCGCCACGCTCGTCACGATCTACCAGACGAACTCCCCGGAGGAGTGCCAGTACGTCCTCGAGCACTCCGACTCGCGCGCGGTTTTCGTCGAGGACGCCGCTCAGCTCGCCAAGGTCCGCGAGGTCGAGGACCGCTGCCCGGAGCTGCGGCACGTGATCGTGATGGACGCGAGCGACGCGGACCTCGGCGACGCGATCTCCCTGGACGCTCTGCGCGAGCGCGGGCGCGGCCGCGACGAGTCCGAGTGGGCGGCCCGCTACGAGGCCGTCACCCCGGAGGACATCTGCCTTTACATCTACACCTCCGGCACCACGGGGCCGCCCAAGGGGTGCCTGCTCTCGCACGCCAACTATCGCGCGATCACCAGCGCGGTCGCAGAGCAGGCCGTTCTCGGCCGCGGCGACTGCTCGTACCTCTTCCTGCCGCTCGCCCATGCGTTCGCGATCCTGATCCAGTTTGCGTCCTTCGACCTCGGCGTAACGCTCGCCTATTGGTCGCGCGACCCGAAGATGATCATCGCGGACATCGCCCAGGTCAGCCCGACCTACTTCCCGTCGGTGCCGCGCATGTTCGAGAAGATCTACACGCTCGCCACCTCGAATGTCGAGGACAAGGAGCAGCTCAAGCAGGCGATCAAGCTCGGCGTGAAGGTGCGCATGATGAAGGAGGCCGGCGAGGAGGTGCCGGCCGAGCTCCAGCAGCACTTCGACGCCGCCGAGGAGAAGCTCTTCAAGAACGTCCGCGGGCTGTTCGGCAAGAACATCCGGGAATGCGTCACGGGCGCGGCTCCGATCGCCCCGGAGATCCTGGAGTTCTTCTTCGCCTGCGGCGTGCCGGTGATGGAGGGCTACGGGATGACCGAGACCGCCACGAGCGCGACGGTCAACCAGCCCCAGGGCAACCAATTCCGCTTCGGCTCCGTGGGCAAGGCGATGATCGGGGTCGAGATCAGGATCGGCGACGACGGTGAGGTCCTGCTGAAGGGCCCGAACATCTTCGAGGGCTACTACAAGAACGAGGAGGCCACCCGCTCGACCATCGAGGGCGAGGAGCGCTGGTTGCACACCGGCGACCTCGGCCGCCTCGACGATGACGGCTTCCTGTACATCACCGGCCGCAAGAAGGACATCATCATCACCGCGGGCGGTAAGAACATCACCCCCGCAAACCTCGAGAACGGGATCAAGCAGAGCCGCTGGATCTCCCAGGCAGTGGTGATCGGCGACCGGCGGCCGTATCTCATGGCGCTGATCACGCTCGATCCCGAGGAGGCGCCGGCCCTGGCCGAGCAGCTCGGCCTCGAGAGCTCGGACCCCGCGGCCATGGCCGAGGACGAGAAAGTGCGCGCCGAGGTGCAGCAGGCTGTCGACGAGGTCAACTCGCACGTGGGTCCCGTCGAGCAGGTCAAGCGCTTTGCCATCCTCGACCACGATCTCTCTCAGGAGACCGGCGAGCTGACACCGACGCTCAAGGTCAAGCGCAACGTCGTGCACGAGAAGTACGCCGGCCTGATCGACGAGACATACGCCGCCGCTCGGTGACGTCACTACCCTGACTTGAGGGCGCGCCGCCCTCCTCGCCATGGCCAGCAACGACCCCACCGACACCGGCGGACTGTTTACCGGGCGGCGCCCGGGAACGGCGCCCGTCCGCTACAGCGACGACGTCGCGCCCTCCTCGGAGGGCCGCCGGCGCGCCGACAACGTCCTCGCGTATGCCCTTCTGGCCCTCGAGGTCGCGCTCTGCCTCTCGCTGTTCGGGCCCCAGCCGCTGGCTTGGCTTTGGATCGGCTCCCAGGTCGACTACCTGACCGGGTATGTGACCGCCGGCATCTCGACGGTAATGCTCGGCTGCCTGGCCTCGCTGATGCTCACGATGGCGCTCGCAAAGCGGGTGGACCACGCCTGGAAGCTCGTGCGCAGGGCCGCCGGCCACCGTCAGGAGCGGGGCGCGCTCGAGCGCATCTTCGCCATGAGCGTGGGGATCGCCCTCGTGCTCTTCGCGGCCTGGTTCTTCGTGATCGAGGGACCCGGACCGAGCCTGGCCCCGGGCAACTGAGACCGGGCTCCGGCGTGGGCTTCCGCGACTACTACCGCCAGTTCGACGACTTCGACGAGTTCGAGCTCAACCGCGAGCGGCGCGAGCGCCGCCAGCGCGAGAAGCGGCTCGCGCTCGAACAGCTGCCGGAGCTGGACCTGTCGGGAACCGAGTGGCCGGACATGCCGCACTCGGAGATAGCGAACGCAGCGATCGCGCGAGCGCGCGGCCTCGTCAACCGCTATCCGGACCGTCACGCCACCGCCGTGCGGCGGCTGCTCGCCCAGCGCCACGAGATCGATCCCGAGCGGATCGTGATGGGCAACGGCGCCGCCGAGCTGCTGCAGTCGGCCGTCCTCTTCCTGCTGGGACGCGGGGACGAGATGCTGATGCCCTGGCCCTCATATCCGCTCTATCCGCTGCTCGCCACCCACGCGGGAGCGCAGCCGCTCGCGTGCGATCGCGGCACGGTGCTCGACTCCATCACCGCGCGTACGCGAGCGGTCGTGATCTGCAACCCCAACGATCCGACGGGCGAGTACCTCCCCTCACACGCGCTCGGAGCGCTCCTGTCCGCCCTCCCGGACGAGGTCTACGTGCTGCTCGACGAGGCGCTTGTGGACTTCCAGGACGCCGAGGACACTGACGCCTGCCTGCACCTTGTGGAGGCGTTCCCCCGGCTGCTGGTCGTGCGGACGTTCTCGAAGGCGTGGGGGCTGTCGGGACTGCGAGCGGGCTACGCCGTCGGGTCCGACGCCGGCCTCCTGGCGGCGGTGGCGCCCAACCTGGGCGTGAACGCGCTCACCCAGGCGGCGATCGAGCACGCGCTGCGAACGGGCTGGCACGAGATCGAGCGCCGCCGGGCAGTGGTCTGCCGCGAGCGCGGGCGCCTCATCGACGGGCTGCGCGCACTGGGCGCCGAGGTCAGCGACTCTCAAGCGAACTTCGTCTGGATGCGTGCGCCGGGGCGGAGCGGCGACCAGTTCGCCCAGGCGCTGCGCAGGCAGGGCGTGATCGTGGCCCCGGGCGGCCCGCTTGGAGCCGACGACCACGTGCGCGCGGGCGTGCGCGACGAGCCGGCGACGCTGCGGTTGTTGCGGTCCGTTGAAAACGCGCTAACGACTGCAACAAGCGGGTGACGTTCGGCTAAGGGTCTGCACGGTTCCCGGCTCCGTCCCTCGGCCACCTGCCACGGTGGCTTCATGCCCGGCGAGTCGTCCAATCAAAGTGACCCACGCCGTCTCCGTCCGGGGGAGGGTCACATCAGTGTCAACAGTCGTACTTGCGGTCGCCCACCCCCGCTTGCCCTCAACGTGGGTCACCAAATTGGGGTGTCCGAACTGGCCGCGCTGCGGGCGCGGGGCCGCGACCATGTGATCGCGGCCATCGCCGACGAGCAATACGGGGTCCTCTCCTACGCACAGCTGATCGACGCCGGGATTGGACCGAGCGCCATCCACACTCGGGTCCGCAGGCATGAGCTGCACCGCCTGCATCGAGGCGTCTACGCGGTGGGGCACACCGCGCTGGTTCCGCTGGCACGCGAGATGGCGGCGCTGCTGGCCTGTGGTCGGTGCGCCGTGATCAGCCATCGGTCGGCCGCCGTGTTGTGGCGCATACTCGAGCTGCTCGAGAGCGCAGCGCCGCCGGTGGACGTCACCGTTCCGCGCGGGGCCGCCCGCGCCCGGCCAGGGCTGACGGTGCACCGAACCCGCGACCTCGGACGTGACGAGGTGCGCATGTTGCAAGGAATCGCGTTGACCTCGCCGGCTCGAACGCTGCTCGACCTCGCCGAGGTCCTGAATGGCCGGGAGCTCGAGGCCGCCCACGGTGAGGCGATCGTCCGGCGACTGACAAGCGAAGCCGCCCTCAGGCGCCTGATCGGCGCCAGGCCGGGGCGGCGAGGAGCAGCGCCCTTGCAAGCGCTGCTCGACCGGCAGGTGGGTCCCAGCCTGACCCGGTCGCAAGCCGAGGAGCGCTTCTTCGCGCTTGTCCGGCAGGCCGGGTTCCCACATCCTGAGGTCAACGTCCGGCTCGGCGGACACCTCGTTGACTTCCTCTGGCGCGATGCGCAGCTCGTGGTCGAGGTGGACGGCTACCGGTTCCACTCTCCACGCGCGGCGTTCGAGCGTGATCGCCTCCGAGATGCGGCACTGGCGGAGGCGGGACTATGGGTGATTCGCGTGACGTGGCGACAGCTGACCGAGCAGCCCTACGCTCTGGTCGCCCGACTGGCCCGGGCCCTCAGGCCTGATCGGTCTGCCGAAGCAGCGCGCCCGTGGTCTGCTCCAAGATACGCCGCCACGCCGCCGTCTTCTCGCGGTTTTCGGCCACGCCCTTGACGACCTTGCGCACGCGGGTCGCCGAGATCTCGATGCCGTGCTTGGCGCAGGTCGCCTTGAGCTCGTCGTAGTCAGATGCGAGCTTGAGCGTCACCGACTGGAAGCCGTGGCGAGCGATCTCCACGCGACGGGTGAAGTTCATGACGTTGGTCTCGAACATCAGCTCGTCGTTGGTGTCGGGCTCGATCAGAATGATGTCGACGCCCGGGTACTTCTCCTTCCAGTGGGAGACCGCCTCGTGCAGGCGCTGGTGGGCCAGCAGCTTGAAGGCCTGGTAGCCGATGTGCGGGAAGCCCATGTCGCGCACTCGGCGCACCCGGCTGCCCCACATCGTCGGGATCACCTTCTGGAAGTCGTTGACGTAGGGCACGAGCGGGTTGACCACGATCACGAACTTCGCTCCCGCCTCCACGGCCACGTCGACGTTGGTCGTCGAGCGCACGCCGCCGTCGATCAGATGACGACCCTTGATCTCGACCGGCTTGTAGATCATCGGCAGCGCTGTCGACGCCGCCACCGCCCGTGCGATCGGCACGTCGTCCCACTCGGCCCCGCCGAGCACGATGCGCTCGCAGGTGTCGAGGTCGGTTGCAGTCAGATAGAGCTCGTTCTCGAGCATGCGGAAGTCGTTGACGCGGTCGGGATCGCCGAGCACCGTCTCCAGGTAGTCCTGCATGCCACGGCCGTCGTACAGCCCGGAAGGCAGCGCCTCGGCCAGCCCAACGGCAACGTCGATCAGCGACGCCGAGCGCAGATGGGTGACGAAGTTGCGCGTCAGGCCGAGCATGCGCAGCGGCAGCAGCGCCGCGCTCTGAGCGAACTCGAGTGTGTTCAGGCGCATCAGCGTGCCGCGGTCCACGTCATGGAAGGGGGTGGGGACCTGCTGGTTGACCACCCGCATCATTTCCTCGGGGGTCACGCCGTTGGCGGTGAGCGCGGCGACGAAGGATCCGGCGCTGGTGCCGACGTAGACGTCGAACTGGTTCACCGTGCGGTTGACCGCCAGCAGGTCGAGCGCCCGCAGGGCGCCGATCTCATATACCCCGCCGGTGAACCCGCCGCCCCCCAGGACAAGCGCAGTACGCGAGCGCCGCGGCCTGCGAGGGCCCGGCTTTGCCTGCTTCTTGCGGTCCTTGGCGGCGGGCTTCTGCAGCTTGACGACTTCGCCCATCCGGGGGACATTGTCTCACGGAAACCGCTCCGGCACCTTGGGTACGGTGTTCGGTCAGATATGCCGCGCCCGCTCGCCACCCTGCTCGTGCTTGCCGCTCTGCTCGCGGCGGCGCCCTCGGCCGCGGCTGCCGACGACGCCCTGGTCCGCACGCTCACGCGCCAGATGCGGGCCGCCGGCGCGCATTCGGGCGCATACGTGGTCAACGTCAGCCAGGGCGAGACCGTCTTCAGCTGGAAGCCGAATTCGCCGCGGATCCTCGCGTCGAACACCAAGCTCTTCACCACTGCGGCGGCGCTCGCCCGCTACGGCAGTGACGGCACGCTCGGGACGGAGGTGCTGGGCGACAGCGAGCTCGGCGACGACGGAGTCTGGCACGGCGACCTCTACCTGCGCGGCGGCGGCGATCCCACCTTCGGCAGCCGGCGCTTCGTCACGCGCAACTACGGGCAGGGAGCAACCGTCGAGAAGCTCGCGGCGCTGATCGAGGACACGGGCATCGAGCGGGTCACGGGCCGCGTCTACGGCGACGAATCGCGCTTCGACTCACTCCGCGGCGGCCCCGAGTCGCGCTACGCAACCTCGATCTGGGTTGGCCCGCTGAGCGGCCTGGCCTTCAACCGCGGCCTCGGCGACGAGCAGGGGCGCTCGTTTCAGCTCGACCCGCCGCTGTTCGCGGCCGCCCGGCTCGACGCGGCACTCGAGCGGCGTGGTGTGAAGGTGCGCTTGGCGCCGCGCGCCGGGCTCGCCGCCGCCGGCGCCGAGGTGCTGGCGAGCGTCGACTCCCCGCCGATGGGGCGTCTGATCGCGCTCACCAACAAGACCTCAGACAACTTCTTTGCCGAGATGCTGCTCAAGGACCTCGCGCTGCAGGCCCGTGGCCGCGGCAGCACCGCGGCCGGCGCTAAGGTCGCTGCCGGCTTCGCGCGGCGGCTCGGATCGGGCGCGCGGCTCGTGGACGGCTCTGGGCTCTCGCGCGGGAACAAGGCCTCGCCGCGCCGGGTCGTAAAGCTGCTGTCGGAGATGCTCGAGGACGACCAGGCCCAGTACGACGACGACTTCATCGACTCGCTGTCCGTCGCGGGGTCCGACGGCACGCTGTCGGACCGGATGCGAAGCGGCCCGGCCCGCTGGCGCTGTCGCGGCAAGACGGGAACGCTCTCGAACGTGAGCGCCCTGTCGGGCTACTGCGAGGCGACCTCGGGCGACACCTACGCCTACTCGATCCTCATGAACTACGTCTACCCGCCAGGCGCCCGGCGCCTTCAGGACAGCATGCTGCAGGCGATCGCCGGGCGGTGATGGAAACCGCGCGCACTCGGCCGAGCCGAGTGCTTGCGGCGAGATAGAAACCGCGCGCACTCGGCCGAGCCGAGTGCTTGCGGCCTAGCGCCGCTGGCGCGGGGGCGGCGGCGGCAGCTCGCCGAGGTCCTCCGGCAGCAGCGCAACCAACCCGTCCTCGTCGAGGATCTCTATGCCGAGCTCCTGCGCCTTGGTCATCTTGGTGCCCGGGTCCTCGCCCGCCACCACGTAGGCGGTCTTCTTCGATACCGAGCCCGTGACCTTGCCGCCGGCGGCCTCGATCCGCTGCGTGGCCTCAGGGCGGGTGAGGGTCGGCAGCGTTCCCGTGAGCACCACGGTCTTTCCCACCAGCGGTCCCTCCGCGGGCGGCGCCGGACCCTCCTCCTCCATCTGGAGCCCGTGGCCGCGCAGGCGCGCGATCAGATCGCGCGTCCGCTCCTCGGCGAGCGTCTCATAGACGGTCCTGGCCATGATCGGCCCCATCCCGTCGATCGCGGTCAGCTCCTCCTCGCCGGCCGCCAGCAGGGCGTCCATCGTGCGCAGGTGCCGAACGAGGTTGCGCGCATTGACGAATCCCACGCCGGGAATGCCGAGCGCGTAGAGCACGAGGTGGAAGGGCTGCTGCTTCGAAGCCTCGATCGCCTCCACCAGGTTGCGCGCCGAGATCTCGGCGAAGCGATCGAGCTCGACCAGCCGTTCGGCGGTCAGGTCGTAGATGTCGGCCACGTCCTCGATCAGGCCCTCCGACAGGAATCGGCGCGCGTTCTCCTCGCCCAAGCCGTCGATGTCCATGGCGCCCACGAAGTGCTTGACCGCTTGGAATACCTGTCCCGGGCAGCCCGTCCGATTGGGGCAGATCGTCCAGACGCCGCCCTCGGGCTTGACGGTGGGCGTGTCGCAGATGGGGCAGCGGGCCGGCGGTTCGGGCGTCGGGCTGCGGCCCTTTCGCTTCTGCGCCTTGGCCGTTGGCGAGACCACCTGCGGTATCACGTCGCCCGCGCGCATGACGATCACCTCGTCGCCGTCGCGAACGTCCTTTCGGCGCAGGTCCTCCTCGTTGTGGAGCGTCGCGAGCTTGACCGTCACTCCCGAGACCTGCACCGGCTCGAGCTGAGCGAACGGGACCATGTGCCCGGTGCGCCCGACGTTCCAGGCGACCGACTGCAGCGTGGTGGTGGCCGTTGTGGGCGCGAACTTCCAGGCGATCGCGCCGCGCGGCTCGCGCCCCACCACGCCGAGCTGGCGCTGGAGGTCGAGGTCGTTGACCTTGACCACCACACCGTCGATCTCGAAGTCCAGCCGGTCGCGGCGCTCGCCCCAGGCCCGGCAGGCGGCCACGACCTCGTCGACCGTGTCGTGCACCTCGACGTCGCGGTTGACGCGAAAGCCGTGCTCGCGCATCCACTCGAGCGACTCGTGGTGAGTCTCGAACTCGAGCCCGTCGACCGCGCCCAACCCGTAGCACCACATCGAGAGCGGGCGCGACGCGGCCAGCTTGGGGTCGAGCTGGCGGATCGAGCCCGCCGCCGAGTTGCGCGGGTTGGCGAAGGTGGGCTCGCCGGCCTCGGCGCGCTGCTCGTTGAGCGTTGCGAACGCGGCGAGCGGCAGGTAGATCTCGCCGCGCACCTCGATCAGCGGGGGAGCGTCGTCGATCCGCAGCGGGATCGCGCCGATCGTGCGCAGGTTCTGCGTCACGTCCTCGCCGACCTCGCCGTTGCCGCGAGTGGCACCCCGAACCAGCAGGCCGTTCTCATAGACGAGCGAGATCGCCAGCCCGTCGATCTTCGGCTCCGTCACGAAGTGGACGTCGCCCATCTCCACGCCCTGCCGGGCCAGGTAGCGCTCGCTGCGCACGACCCAGGCGGCCAGCTCCTCCTCGTTGCGCGCGTTCGCGAGCGAGAGCATCGGCTGGAGGTGGCGGATCTCGGGGAACTTGGCGAGCGGCTGCGCGCCGACGCGCTGTGTCGGCGAGTCCGGGGTCAGCAGCTCGGGGTGCTCTGCCTCGAGATCGCGCAGCTCGTTCAGCAGGGCGTCGTACTCGGTATCCGAGACCTCGGGGTCGTCGAGGACGTAGTAGCGATGGTTGTGGTGCTCGAGCAGGCGGCGCAGCTCTCGCGCCCGCTCGGCCGTGCTCTCCTGCGTCGCGCTCAAACCCCGCTCGCGGCCGGCCGCAGCAGGCCCTCCAGGTCGAAGCCGGCGAGCTGCTCGATGCCCGCCTGGTCGGTGAGGTCGAAGTGGAGCGGCGTGACGGCGATGCAGTGCTCTGCGATCGCCGCGAAGTCCGTGCCGTCCTCCCGGTGGTACCCCGGCTCCTCGCTGTAGATCCGATAGCGCCGCCGGCCGCCCTCCTCCTCGGTCAGCTCCATCTGGTCGTGGTAGTCGCGCTTGCCGAGGCGACAGGCCCGCACGCCGCGCGCCTCGCCGGCGGGGGCGTTTATGTTGAGCAGGGTGGCGTCGGGGATCGGCACGGCCTCCAGGCCTTCGACGAGGCGAGCGACGAACCCCGCCACCTGCTCGAAGTCCTCGGGCTCCCACGCCCGGCCCGCGCGGAAGTCCAGCTCGCCGTGATCGGCCTGCTGGGAGACCGCGATGGCGGGCACGCCGAGCACGACCCCCTCGAAGGCCGCCGCGACGGTGCCGGAGTAGGTGATGTCGTCGCCGAGGTTGGCCCCGTGGTTGATCCCCGAGACGATCAGCTGGGGCTCGAATTCGATCAGCCCAAGCGTCGCGAAGCGCACGCAGTCGACGGGCGTGCCGTCGGTGGCAAAGCCCATGGTGCCGTCCTCGAACTCGATCTCCTCGACCCACAGCGGGTGACGGATCGTGATGCTGCGCGCGGTGGCCGAGCGGTTGGAATCCGGAGCTATCACCGCGAGTTCCAAGCCCGCCACGTCCAGGAGCGCGCGTCGCATGACGTTCAGCCCGGTGGCCGTGATCCCGTCGTCGTTTGTGAGAAGAACCTTCACCCAGGCGAGGATATTCAGTAGCGGACCGACTCCAGGTAAAGGGCCTGGGGTGGCGCGGTCACCCCCGCTTCGCTGCGCGGGGCTCCCTCGAGAAGTCGGCGAAAGCGCTCCGGGCTGACGCCCCCGAGCATGGTCCCGACCAGCACCCGCACCATATGGCGCATGAAGCTGTCGGCCTCGATCCAGAAGGCCAGCACGTCCTCGCTCTCCTCCACCCATTCCGCCCGAAAGACCTCGCGCCTGAAGCGAACATGCTCGGTCTCGGTGGGCGTGAAGGCGGTGAAGTCGTGTGTGCCGGCCAGCGCGGCGGCGCTCTCGTCCAGGGCGGCGCGATCGAGCGGGCGGGGCCACCAGAGGGCGCGGCCGCGCTCGAATGGACTGGGCGCCGGGCGGGTGAGCAGGCGGTAGCGGTAGGTGCGGCTGCGTGCGTGGCGGCGCGCGTCGAAGCCGTCCGGCGCCGGCTCGCTCGCGAGCACCGAGATGTCGGCCGGCAGGAGCCCGTTCAGGGCGCGCCTGGCGGCCGGCTCGCCCTCATGGCTTGCCACCTGGCCGCGCGCGTGCACGCCGCGGTCGGTTCGCCCGGCGACCGCGAGCGCCACGTCCCTGCGGAGGACCGTGGAGAGCGCCTCCGCGAGCACCGCCTCCACCGTGCGCTCACCCGCCTGGCGCGCCCAGCCCATGAACCTCGAGCCGTCGTACTCGAGCAGAAGCCTGGTGGCGGCCAGAGGCCCTACCCGCGCTTGCGCGCGACGGAGATCAGGTACTCCGCGTCGATGCGCAGCGTGCCGTCGGAGGCGCTGTTGCGGCGGCGCACCAAGTCGAGCGTCTCCGCACGCAGCTGCTCGAACTGCTCAGAAGACAGCCCCTCGCGTGCCGCCGCGAAGGTCGGCGCGAACTCGGCCAGCTCGGCCCCGAACGTCTCCGGCGAGTCCGCCTCCCAGGTCAGGGTGCGCCGCTCGCATTCCAGGTGGGCCGCGAGGCCCCCTAGGCGCTCGCGCACGACCGCTTCGTCGCCCCAGTCCTCGGCGTGCGGCACGCCCGCGGGCAAGGGCGAGAAGCGCCGGCCGATGGCAAACAGCTCGGCGAAGATGCCATTCGGGACCCAGGCGGTCAATCCCACGGTGTTGCCGGGACGCACCACGCGAAACAGCTCGTGGGCCACCCGCTCGGGCCGCGGCGCGATCATCATGCCGAAAACCGACCCGGCGCAGTCGAATCGGCCTTCCTCGAAGGGAAGCTCCTCGGCGTCGGCCTCGACCCATTCGATCGAGCAACCCTCCTCCTCGCTACGTGCCCGGCCGCGCGCGACCATTCCGGGCGCGAAGTCCGAGGCGACGACGCTCGCGCCCTCGCGCGCGCAAGCGAGCGCGAAGTTGCCGTCCCCGGCGGCCACGTCCAGCACCTCCTGGCCCGCGGACACCGCGCAGGCGTCACATAGCTCGCGCGAGGCCGGCTCGAGCCGCTTCGACAGGTAGGAGTAGTCCCCCATGTCCCAGACGCGCCGGACCCGGGCCTTGACCGCGTCGACGTCCATCAGCTGCCCCAGCCCGACGGCGGCTCGCTGCGTCCCTCCTCCAGGTGCCAGTACTCGCGCAGCTCCAGGCAGCGGCCGCCCGGGCCGAAGCGCATGATCAGCGAGCCGGGCAGGGTGACCTCCTTGCCCGAGTCGCGCATGATCGCCCACCATTCCACCACCACGCGGTTGCCGTGGACGATTGGCGCGCCGAAGCGCAGGTCGAGCTCCTCCTGGGTCGAGGTGGCCTCGCGCCAGTAGTCGCGGATCGCCTCGCGCCCGACCGTCGGCGGCCGAAAGGGCGATGATCGGTAGACGGCATCTTCCGCGAAAAGCTCCGCCAACGCCTCCGCGTCGCGGGCCCGCCACGCCGCTCCGTAGTCCTCGATCCATTCCTGCGCCCAGCTGTCGTCCATGTGCCGAGACTATCCATGCAGCACAATTGGGCGCGTGAAGGTCACAGCCAAGGCCGAGTACGCCGTGCGGGCGATGCTGGAGCTCGCCACGGCGGACGGGGGACTCACCAAGGGCGAGCAGATCGCGCGCAGCCAGAGCATCCCGCTCAAGTTCCTCGAGAACATCCTCGTCGATCTGCGACACGCCGACATGGTGCACGCCCAGCGCGGCGCCGAGGGCGGCTACCGCCTGGCCCGCGGCGCGGACACCATCACCGTCGGCGAGGTGATCCGCGCCGTGGAGGGCCCGCTGGCCAGCGTGCGCGGCGAGCCGCCCGAACGGATGGCCTACCAGGGCTCGGCGGAACACCTGCAGGAGGTCTGGATCGCGGTGCGGGCGAGCCTGCGCTCGGTCCTCGACGACGTCACCCTCGCCGACGTCGTGGCGGGGCGCCTGCCGGCGCGCGTCAAGCGGCTCACCGAGTCGCCCGACGCGTGGCTCAGACGCTGACGGGCTCCGCCTCGGGGCGCAGCCAGACGATCTGGCCCTCGCTCAGCTCGAGCTCCTCGGCCTGGCCGCGGGTGGTCTGGACCCATGTCGAGTCCCCCTCTCCGAGCGACAGCTCGACCCGGACCTCGAAGCCGAGGTGGACGATCCGGTCGACCTGCGCCTCGGCGGCGCCGTCGGAAGGCTCGAGCAGGATCTCGACGTCGTGTGGGCGGATCCAGCGGCCCGAGAGCTCGCTCACGGGGCCGACGAAGCGCATCACGAACTCGTTCGCCGGCTTCTCGTAGAGGTCGCGCGGGGTTCCGACCTGCTCGATGTCGCCGTGGTTGAGCACCACGATCTGCTCGGCGACCTCCATCGCCTCCTCCTGATCGTGGGTGACGAAGATCGTCGTCACGTGAACCTCGTCGTGGAGGCGCCGCAGCCAGGCGCGGAGCTCCTTGCGAACGGTGGCGTCAAGCGCCCCGAAGGGCTCGTCGAGCAACAGCACGCGGGGCTGCACGGCCAGCGCCCTGGCCAGGGCCATGCGCTGGCGCTGACCGCCCGAGAGCTGAGCGGGATAGCGGCTTGCGAAGCCGTCGAGGTGCACGAGCTTCAGCAGCTCGTCCACCCGCGCGTCGATCTCGTCCTTCGGGCGCTTGCGGATCGTCAGACCGAAGGCCACGTTCTTGCGCACCGTCATGTGCTTGAAGGCCGCGTAATGCTGGAACACGAATCCGACGTTGCGGCGCTGGGGCGGCTTCTGAGTTGCGTCCTCACCTGCGATCAAAACCCTGCCGGAGTCGGGTTGCTCTAGGCCGGCGATCACCCTCAGCAGGGTGGACTTGCCGCCGCCGCTGGGACCGAGCAGCGCCGTGAGCGAGCCGTCGCGCACCTCGAGCGAGACGTCGTTGAGAGCAACGAAGTCGCCGAAGCGCTTCGAGACGGAGTCGACGACGATGCTCATCCCTGAGCCTCCTTGGGCTTGATGACGTTCATGGCGAGGAGCGTGCCCAGGGCGAGCAACGCGAGTACGACCGAGGCGGCGTAGGCCCCAGTCTCGTCGAAGCGCAGGAAGCGATTCTCGACGAACGTTGTGGCAGTCTCGGTCTGGCCGGACAGCTTGCCCGATACGACGCTGACCGCGCCGAACTCGCCAAGGGCGCGCGCGGTGGTCAGCACGACCCCGTAGGCGACGCCCCAGCGGATGGCCGGGAGGGTCACGCGGAAGAACGTCTGGAGCCCGCCGGCGCCCAGCGTCGCGGCGGCCTGTTCCTGCTCGTTGCCGATCTCGCGCAGCACGGGGATGACCTCGCGCGCCACGAAGGGCAGGGACACGAACATCGTGGCCAGGATCATGCCCGGAACGGAGAAGATGATCTGGATGCCGTGCTCGGAGAACCACTCGCCCACCCAGCCGTCGCGGCGGCCGTAGACGAGGATCAGCGCCAGGCCAACGACCACCGGGGAGACGGCGAAGGGCAGGTCGACCAGGGCGTTGAGCACTGCCCGCCCGCGGAAGCGCTGGCGCACGATCGCGAGCGCGCAGAGGATCCCGAAGATCGTGTTGAGCGGAACGGCGACCGCCACCATCACCATCGTCAGGTAGAACGCGTGCTGTGCCTCAGGCGTGGTCACCGCGTCCCACGCCGCGCCCACACCGTCCTGGAAGGCGTTGAAGAACACGAGCGCCACAGGAATGCCCAGGAGCAGCGTCAGGTAGCCGAGGCCGAGGATGCGGAGCACATACTTACTCTTCATGGCGCAACGCCCTCTTCGAGAGCCAGCCGAAGAACAGCAGCACGACGAGCGCCACCAGGAGCAGGACCACCGATACCGCGGCCGCGCCGACGGGGTTGTCGCTCTCCACCTGGGAGAAGATGAAGACCGACGCGGCCTGCGTCTCGAACGGGATGTTGCCCGTGATGAGCACGAGCGAGCCGAACTCGCCCACCGCGCGGGCAAAGGCCAGGCCGCCGCCCGCGATGATCGCGGGCGCGAGGTTGGGCAGGATGATGCGCAGGAACACGGTGCGCCGGCTCGCCCCGAGCGACTCCGCCGCCTGCTCCATCTCACGGTCGAGCTCGAGCAGCACTGGCTGCACTGCGCGCACCACGAATGGAAGGGTCACGAACAGCAGGGCGACCGCCACCGCCACCCTGCTGTAGGCGATGTTGATACCCACCGGGCTGTCCGGGCCGTAGAAGGCGAGGAGCGTCAGGCCGGCGACGATCGTCGGCAGCGCGAAGGGCAGGTCGATCAGCGAGTTGACGATGCTCTTGCCGCGGAAGTCGTCGCGCACGAGCACCCACGCGATCAGGGTCCCGAACAGCGCGTTGACCAGCACCACTATCACGGACGCGATCAGGGTCAGCCGCAACGCCGCCACGGCCTGCGGGCTGCTGATTGCGTCCCAGAACGCGTCGGGGCCGCTGTCGAACGACTTTAGGACCACCGCCGCCAGCGGGATCAGCGCGACGATGCTCAAGTACGCCATGGCGATGCCGCGACCGAGGACCTCCCCCGGTATCGCGGACGCCCTCGGCCCGCGGCTCACCGGTGCCGCCGGCGGCACCGGTGAGGCTGCGGCGGTCGCTGAGCTAGTCGGAGGCAGTGCTCTTCCCCTGCGACTGGAAGATCTCCGCGACGACGCCGCTCTCCGGATCGAAGAACTCGTCGTTGACCTTGCCCCAGCCGCCGAACTTGCTGATGTCGAACAGCGTGGCCGGAGTCGGGAACTCGTCAGCCCCGGCCGTGCCCTCCACCACCGGGCGGTAGCCCTTGCTCGCGAAGATCTCCTGGGCCTCGGGCGTGTACAGGAAGTCGATGAACGACTGCGCCAGCTCGGGATCATCCGACTCGTTGATGGGTGCGATGGGGTTCTCGATCAGAAGGGTCTCGTCGGGCACGATGTAGTCGAGCTCCTCGCCGCCCTGCTGGGCGAGGATCGCCTCGTTCTCGTAGCCCAGCAGCACGTCCCCCTTGCCGCTCGAGAACGTCGCGAGTGATTCGCGGGCGCTCTTGTCGAGCACGGGCACGTTGTCGAACAGCTTCGAGAGGTACTCCTTCGCCTGCTCTGGGGTCTTGCCCTGTTCGAGCTGCGCGCCGTAGGCGGCCATGATGTTCCACTTGGCGCCGCCGGACGTGAACGGGTTCGGCTCAATCACCTCGACGTCGCCGGTGACCAGGTCGTCCCAGCCCTTGATGTCCTTCGGATTTCCCTTGCGGACCATCAGGACAACCACCGAGTCGGTGACCATGCCCTTGTACTCGTTCTTGTTCCAGTTGGTGTCCACGAGCCCGGCGTCCACCAGCCGGGTGATGTCCGGCTCCAGCGAGAACTCGACCACGTCGGCCGGAAGGCCGCCCTCGACCGCGCGCGACTGCTCGCCCGAGGCCGCGTAGGACTGGTCGAAGCCCACCCCCTTGCCCTCGGGGGTCTTGTTGAAGGCCGGGATCAACTCCTGGTAGGCCTCCTCCGGTGTCGAGTAAGCGACCAAAGTGAGCTTTCCGCCGCCGCCGTCCCCTGAAGCGGAGTCGCCGCTGTCGGCGTCACTCGAGCTGCCGCCGCAGCCCGAGATCACGAGGACGAGAAGGGCTACGAGCGCGAGCAGGAACGCCGGCGCGGAAGTAATAGTACGTTTCATTCTCCACTTTACCGATCGAGTTCAGGACTGAAGACCGGCGGCACGGTAGCAGAAAGTCCACAAACCCTATAAATTCAGTGGGGATTAGAGGGTTTTGCGGACCGGTCTAGTGCGCCCGAGCTAGCCGCCGGGTCTCGAGCTCCGTTGTCGGGTTACCGGTCCCCTGGCCCGCTACGTCGACAAATGAACGGCGAGCTAGTGAGGCGGCCCGGGCAGGCCGTGGTTCGCCCCGGACGCCCACGGGGCAGGCGCCCCGCCCAGCTCAAGACCTCCGTTGTCGAGTTACCGGTCCCCTCGCCCGCTAACTCGACACTGGACGGCGAGCGGCTAGAGGCCCCGCGGGTGGCGGGCCACGAAGCCCGACCCCGAGCGCCTGGTGTTCGTCCAGCGCGAGCCCGTCTCTCCGATGGCGCTCGTGTCGTAACGCCGGCCGTCGACGACCATGAAGGCGTGTCCGGAGTTCGCGTAGATCGTCACGTGGCGGCCGCGGCCGCGTACGCCGTAGCTCATGAAGCCGGTGGAGTCGAGTGGGGAGGCCAGCAGGCCGGCTCCGTGTAGCGCGTAGGAGATCGAGCCGGAGCAGTCGTAGCCCGAGTCGCGGAAGGTGCGGTGGCCCCCGCCATAGCGGTAGTCGGCCCCCGCGATTCGGTTTGCCGCGCTGATCAGGCGCTGGAGCCGGCTGCTGCCACCGCCTCCGCCTCCGCCACCGCCGCCGCCGCGACCGCGGCGCTTGAGCGTTCTGCCGGAGCCGAGGCCCAGCGCGCGCCGCGTCATCGGTCCCACCACGCCGTCGGCCGTGAGCCCGTGCCGCCGTTGGAAGCGCTTGACCGCACTCTCGGTCTGGGGCCCGAAGGCCCCGTCAGCCGACAGACCGAGCACCCGCTGCAACGATCGCACCCCGCCGCCACGCACGCGGCGTCCGGCGGAGCGCCGTCCGCTGGGACCGCCGCGGCCTCCGCCGTGCGCCGAGGCGCGCTTTCGCTTGAGGATCGGGCCCGAGCCCATTCCGAGCGCGCTGCGAGTCATCGGGCCGACAACCCCGTCGGCGGTGAGCCCGTGGCGACGCTGGAAGCGCTTCACCGCGCGCTTCGTCTGCGGCCCGAAGACGCCGTCTGCCGGGATGCCGAGCTTGCGCTGCAGCCGGCGCACCTCGCGCCCTGACTGCGAAGCACTGGCCTTGACGCCGGCGGCGCCGGCGGTCTCCGCCTGGGCGCTCGCCGGGCCGGCAACGCCGAGCGGCATCAGGGCAGCGCCCGCGAGCGCGGCGACGAGCAACGACTGTCTGGCTGGTTTGCGTCTCATTGTCGGCGGCGCCTACGAGGTGAGCTGACGGGCTCGCGCCTAGCGCTACCCCGGTCACGTAAACCGGTGATTCGCCCCAGCGGCCGATCCGGCCGCACTGGTTCCCCCGCTCGCCACGTCCGGAGACGTGGCGACTCGGCAAACTGAAGCCGTCTTTCTAGCAGGCGAAACTCCTGCATGCTGCAGGATTTCTTGCAAAGGCGAGCCGGCTAGACCAGCTCGAGGAAGACCATCTCGGTCGAATCCGACTTGCGCGGACCGAGCTTGAGGATGCGCGTGTAGCCGCCCTCGCGGTCCCCGTAGCGGGGCCCTATCTCCTCGAAGAGCTTGTAGACCACGAACTTGTCCTGGCCGAGGCGCGCCATCGCCAGCCGGCGGGAGTGGCCGTCGCCCTTCTTGGCGAGCGTGATCAGCCGTTCGAGCTCTGGCTTGACCGCCTTGGCCTTGGCCTCGGTGGTCTGAATGCGCTCGTGGTCGATCACCTCGCGGCAGAGGTTCATGAACAGCGCCTTGCGGTGCGCTGGATCACGCGACAGCTTGCCCTTCTGCTTGCGGTGGCGCATGGCCTCAGACCCTACCTAGCCTGCTCGCAGCCCCAGGCCGCGGGCGTCGAGGGTCTCCTTGACCTCTTCGATCGACTTGCGGCCGAAGTTCGGGATCGCCGCCAGCTCGGACTCGGACTTCTGGACGAGGTCCCCAACCGTCTGGATGCCCGCGCGCTTGAGGCAGTTGTACGAGCGCACGCCCAGCTCGAGCTCCTCGATCAGGATGTCGTCCATCCCGCTGGCGCCCGGCGCACCGGCGCCGTTGCCCCCCAGGCCCTCGGCTCCGGCGACCAGCGCCGCGCCCTGGTCGCGCAGGGCCTCGACGCGGTCTGCGTCGGTGAAGATCGCCAGGTACTTGATGAGGATCTCGGCGGCCTCGCGCAGTGCCGTCTGGGGATCGAGCGAGCCGTCGGTCTCGATGTCGAGCGTGAGCTTGTCGTAGTCGGTCTTCTGGCCGACGCGCGCCGAGGCCACGGAGTAGGCCACGCGCTTGACCGGCGAGAAGATCGAGTCGATCGGGATCACGCCGATCGGCTGGTCAGGCGTCTTGTTGTCCTCTGCCGGCGAGTAGCCGCGGCCGTGCCCGACCGTGAGGTACATCTCGAGCTTGGTCTTCTTCTCGAGCGTCGCAATCCGGGTGTCCGGGTTGAGAATCTCGACTCCGGACGGCAGGTCGATGTCGCCGGCGTTCACGTCGCCCGGGCCCGTGACCACGAGCGGCGCCTCGATCTCGGCCGCATCGGAGTGCATGCGGCAGACGATCTCCTTGAGGTTGAGGACGATGTCGGTGACGTCCTCCTTGACGCCGTTGATGGTGGAGAACTCGTGCGCGACGCCCTCGATGCGAACGCTCGTTACGGCAGCGCCGGCAAGCGAGGACAGCAGCACCCGCCGCAGCGAGTTGCCGAAGGTGTAGCCGAAGCCGCGATCCAGCGGCTCGATCGTGAAGGTGCCGCGGTTGTCCTCAACCTTCTCGGCGGATATGTGGGGAGTCTGGAACTCGATCATGGGGTGTGTCCTTCGCCTCTAGAGGAGCACGCACTCGGCCCTTGGTGGAGACCGGCGCGGCTCGCGTTCACTACTTCGAGTAAAGCTCGACGATGAGCTGTTCCTGGACCGGCGTGGTGATCTCGGCCCGATCTGGCAGGCGGAGCACCTTCGCGGTCAGGCCGTCGTGGTCTGCTTGGAGCCACGCCGGCACTGCGGAGGTCAGCTCTGTTGCGTCTCGGATGACGGTCTCCACGGGAGCACTCGGCTTCATGGTGATCACGTCTTCCTCACGCAGCTGATACGACGGTATGTTCACGCGGCGGCCGTTTATGAACCAGTGGCCGTGGCGGATCATCTGGCGCGCCTGGCGCCGGGAAGCGGCAAAGCCAAGGCGCACGAGCACGTTGTCGAAGCGCGACTCGAGCAGCCGCAGAAGATTCTCGCCGGTCACGCCGTCCTGGCGGCTCGCCTTGGCGTAATAGTTGCGGAACTGCTTTTCGAGTACGCCGTAGTAGCGGCGCGCCTTCTGCTTCTCGCGCAACTGCAGCCGGTACTCCGACTGGCGCGAGCGCCCACGGCCGTGGTCGCCCGGGGGATAGTTGCGCCGCTCGACCGCACACTTGTCCGTCAGGCAGCGCTCGCCCTTCAAGAACAGCTTCATGCCCTCGCGACGGCATTGCTTGCACTGGGGGCCGGTGTCTCTAGCCATGGTGCTAGACCCTCCTGCGCTTGCGCGGTCGGCAGCCGTTGTGGGCCTGCGGGGTCACGTCCTTGATTGAGGTGATCTCCAGGCCGGCGGCCTGCAGGGAGCGGATTGCGGTCTCGCGGCCGGAGCCTGGACCCTTGACAAAGCACTCGACCTTCTGAAGTCCATGCTCCATGCCCTTGCGCGCAGCCGCGTCCGCGGTCACCTGAGCGGCGAACGGGGTGGACTTGCGCGAGCCCTTGAAGCCGGCGCCGCCGGCGGACTCCCACGCGATCACGTTGCCGTCCTTGTCGGTCAGCGACACGATCGTGTTGTTGAAGCTCGTCTTTATGTGCGCCTGGCCAAAGGGCACGTTCTTGCGGACGCGCTTGCGCCCGCGTGGCCTGCGGGGTTGCGGCATTTAGTTGCTCACCTCTAGTGCTTCCGGACCTTCTTCTTGCCGCCTCCGGCGGAGGAGCCGCGCTTCGGTCCCTTGCGCGACCGCGCGTTCGTCTTCGTGCGTTGCCCGTTCGCGGGCAGGCCGCGTCGGTGGCGCAGGCCTTTGTAGGCCCCGATCTCCATCAGCCGCTTGACGTTCTGCGAGCGCTCGCGCCGCAGGTCGCCCTCCACGAGCAGGTCGTCGACCTTCTCGCGCAGCTTGCGGACCTCGTCCTCGGTCAGGTCCTTCACATATGTATTTGGATCCACCCCGGAATCGGCCAAGACCTGGTTGGAGGTCGACCGGCCGATGCCATAGATGTACGTCAGGCCGATTTCAGCCCTCTTGTTGAGGGGGATGTTGATGCCAGCGATGCGTGCCATCTACGACCCGGTCACCCCTGCCGCTGCTTGTGACGCGGGTTTTGACAGATCACGAGAACGGCTCCGCCTCTGCGGATTACCTTGCACTTCTCGCACATGGGCTTGACTGATGCGCGGACCTTCATAGCTCCGTGACCGGGACGTATCTCAACGAGGACCAGCGCGCGGCCCAGGAAACGGCTGCGCGCCGACGGAATAGATTAGCAGCACCGGTGCGCGCGGCCTATGCCGAAGCGGCCGCCGGCGCCAAGCCGTCGCCCGCCAGCTCGTGCCAGGGGGTGAGGATGCGCGGGCCGTCAGCCGTGATCGCCACGGTGTGCTCGAAATGAGCCGCCAGCGAGCCGTCCTGGGAGTAAACAGCCCAGTGGTCTGAGCCGATCCTCACGTGGTGGGTGCCGGCGTTGACCATCGGCTCAATCGCCAGGCACATGCCCTCCTCGAGCTCCGGCCCGGTGCCCGGGTCGCCGAAGTTGGGGATCTGCGGGTCCTCGTGCATCTCGCGGCCGATCCCGTGTCCCACCAGCGAGCGGATTACGCCGAAATCCTCCGACTCCACCCGCGCCTGGACAGCGTGCGAGACGTCCCCGAGGCGGTTGCCGACCTCGCATTGCGCGACGGCGTCGAACAGCGCCGCGCGCGTCGTCGCGATCAGCCGCTGCGCGATCGGCGTCACATTCCCGATCGGGTGAGTGATCGCCGCGTCGGCGACCCAGCCGTCGTGGATCACGCCGATGTCGATCGAAAGGATGTCGCCGCGCTTGAGCTCGTAGGAGCCGGGGATGCCATGCACGACCATCGAGTTGGGCGATGCGCAGATCGAGCCGGGAAAGCCGCGATAGCCCTTGAATGCGGGTTCGGCGCCCTGCGAGCGGATGAAGCGCTCGGCGGCGGCATCGAGCTCACCGGTCGTGACGCCCGGGCGGGCCTTCGACCGCAGGATCTCGTGGCAGCGGGCGAGGATCCTGCCCGCCTGCGCCATCTTGTCGAGCTCCTCGGGTGTCTTTCGAATGATCATCGCTGCTAGATCTCGGCCTCGAGGGCGAGTGTCGCCAGTGTGGCACGGATGTGGGAATGAACCTCGTCCGGCGCGCGCGTGCCGTCGAAGCGGCGCAGCAGGCCGCGCTCGCCGTACCACTCGATCAGCGGCTTGGTCTGCTTGTGGTAGACCGACAGGCGCTTGCGCACCGTCTCGGGGCGGTCGTCGTCGCGCTGCACGAGCGGCGATCCATCCTGGTCGCAGACGCCTTCGGTTTTCGGCGGGTCGAACTCCATGTGGTACACGTGCTGGTTCTTCGCGCAGGTGCGGCGGCCCGACAGCCGGCGCACGACCTCGTCGTCGGGCGCGTCGATGAGGAGCACCGCGGTTAGGCCGCGCTGGCGGGCCTTGAGCGCGCCCTCGAGCATCTCGGCTTGCCCGATCGTGCGCGGGAAGCCGTCGAGCAGGAAGCCGTCGTCGGCCTCGCCGGAGTCGAGGCGTGCCGCGATCACGTTGCAGATCAGCTCGTCCGGCACGAGCTCGCCGTGATCCATGTACTTCTTGGCCTCGATGCCGAGCTCGGACTTCTCGGCGACGGCCTCGCGGAGGATGTTGCCGGTCGAGTAGTAGGGCAGGTCGAAGTCGTCGACGAGGCGCTCGGCCTGCGTGCCCTTGCCGGCCCCGGGAGGGCCGAGCAGGACCAGGTTGCGCTCACTCACTTGAGAAAGCCCTCGTAGTTGCGCATCATCAGCTGCGCCTCGAGCTGCTTCATGGTGTCGAGCGCCACGCCCACGACGATGAGGATCGACGTGCCGCCGAAGAAGAAGTTCGCGCTCGTCTGGTTGATCAGGATGGTCGGCAGGGCCGCGACCGCGGCCAGGTACAGCGCGCCCGGGAAGGTCAGCCGCGCCAGGATGCGGTCGAGATATTCGGCCGTGGGTCTGCCTGGCCTCACCCCAGGGATGAAGCCTCCGTATTTCTTCAGGTTGTCCGCCTGCTCGACCGGGTTGAAGGTCACGGCGGTATAGAAGTACGTGAAGACGATGATCAGCACCGACTCGCCGACCAGGTAGGCCCAGTCGTTTGGACTGAAGAAGCTCGAGAAGTCCTTGGCCCAGTCGGCTTGGACCAGTTCCCCGACCGTGGGCGGGAAGGCCATCAGCGACGCGGCGAAGATGACCGGGATGACGCCCGCCATGTTCACGCGCAGCGGAAGGTAGGTGGAGCCTCCGCCGGCCATGCGCCGGCCCACGACCCGCTTGGCGTATTGAATCGGGATCCGGCGCTGGCCCTCCTGCATGAAGACGATGGCCGCGATGATCGCCAGCGCCAGGAAGGGCATCATCACCTTGAAGACCTGATCCGGGTTGTTCCACCACTTGACGAACCCGTCCGGCAGCCCGGCCGCGATGGAGGCGAAGATCATCAGCGAGATCCCGTTGCCGATGCCGCGCTGGGTGATCAGCTCGCCGAACCACATCAGCAGGACGCAGCCCGCGGTCAGCGTCATGACGATCACGAACACGCGCCCGAAGGTGAAGTTCTCGACGACCTCGGCGCTGCCGCTGGAGAAGGTGCGAAACAGGAAGACGTAGCCGACCGACTGTCCAAGGGCGAGGGCCACGGTCAGATAGCGCGTGTACTGCGTGATCTTCTGCTGCCCGACTTCACCCTCCTTGCGGAGCTTGTCGAGCTGCGGAATCACGACCGTGAGCAGCTGCAGCATGATCGAGGCCGTGATGT